>CAZKXC010000049.1:0-16659 GCA_964556645.1 uncultured Halobellus sp. | reverse complement strand
CGCGGCCAACGCCTGGTGGTCGTCCTCGACGACAAGCCGCTCGGCGCGCCGCTTGTCTGTGCCGAGCTGGCTGGAAACGATCGCCGGCCCGGACGCCACTTCCCCGACCCGAGACCGGGCCGCACTGATGCCGTGGACGATCCCTCTCGTGAGACGAGTGCTTATCTAATCTGCCGGCGTACTCAGATGGGTGTACAAATATCTCCGGCCGTTTCTGTGGTATCTCGCCGTTCTCGTGGCGGTCACGGGCGTCGTCTCGGTCGGCGCCGGCTACCCTCGGTACGGATGGCCACTCGTCGGTGGCGCTGGCGGCGCGCTGGCGGTCGCCGCGCTGGTCAGCGCGTGGCGCGTTACGTTGTCGGAGGCGGCTCGTCCGGTCGGCGGAGTGTCGATGATCGTCGCCGGCGCGCTCGCGCTCTTCGCCTCCGTCGTCGTCGCCTCCGGAGCACTCGGGGCGTCGATTCCGCTCAGCGCCCGTGTCGTCTCGCTCGCCGCCGGTGCTCAGGCGTTCTTGCTGGCGATCGACCTCCGGGTCTCTGCGGCGTCGCACAGAGAACGCGTCGTCGTCCCGTTTATCGGCCATCTGACGGTCCTGTTCGGCTCGGTACTCGTGCTCGAGACGGCGCTTTTCAGGCCGCGTGCTGCGATCTTGGCGTACGCGGTCGGGTTCGCCGCGCTGTCTATCCACGCCGCCTGGATGCGACAGCGAACGACCGGTGTGGCCCCCGCTCGGCCGGGCAACGAACCGCAGTACTGGGAAGGGGTGCTGATCACTGCCGTCGCCGTCGGCGTTGTGGGGGCCGTCGTCGCGGCCGTGACCGCCGGACCCGACGCGCCGGCGACAGCCCCGCGGGTCGTCACCATCGGGGCCGGAACCCTCGCCGGAGCGGCCGCCGCGGTCGTTCTCGCCACGCAGGCCCCGACTCCGGCGGTGCCTGCGGCGTTGCGAGCGCTGACGGGGACCGTCACGACGGCGGCCGAACACGCCGTCGTGACCGTCGTCCTCCTCAACGTCTTGCTGGTGTCGCTCCTGTTGGTCGCGCCCGCGGCGGTGACGCCGCTGCTCGGAGGCTACCTCGCGCTGCTCACCGGCAGCGTCCTGCTGGAGTATCTGATGCTCGCTCACGCCCGACGACGTCGCGACCGCCCGGATCCGGCCGCGTTCGAGACCGCTCCGCCGGTGACGATCGTGGTTTCCGCCGCCAACGAGGGATCGATTCTGCCGGAAACTCTCGAACGGAACCTCGAAGCGGTTCCGGACGTCCCCGTGCTCGTCGTGCCGGCCGCGAAGTCGATCGACGACACCGTCGCCGTCGCCGCCCGGTACCGCGATCGCTACCCCGACCGCGTCCGTGTGATCGAGGGAACGAGCGGATCGAAGGCGGGCGATCTCAACGCCGCGTGGGACCACGTCGAAACGCCGTTCGTGCTCCTGCTCGACGCGGACGAGACGGTCGGCCCCGAGTTCGTTTCTCGCGGCCTCGAGGTCCTTCGTGAGCGTCCGGCGGTCGGCGTCGTTCAGGGCCGAAAAGTCGCGCGCTATCCCGAATCGGACGGTCTCTCGCGGTTCGTGAGCGCCGATCGCCAACACAGTACCTGGATCGAACACCCGCTCATGGCAGATCTGTTCGGCGCGGCGCATTTTGCCGGCTCGGCGGCGATCTTTCGGCGCGAGGTTCCGCCCGCGGTGGGCGGGTGGGACGCGACCCGACTGACCGAAGACATCGACCTCACGGTCCGCCTCTACGTCGACACCGACTGGCGGATCGCGTACGACGCACAGCTGATCGCCAGAGAACTCACTCCTGTGACCCTCGCGGCGCTGATTCGTCAACGGGTCCGGTGGGCACGCGGCTGGGCGCAGGTGACCGCACACCACGGTCCCGCAGTCGTGCGATCGTGGCGATCGCTCGGCCTCCGCCGGACGTTCGGAATCTGCTGGTTGTTGTTCACGGCGATAAGCGCGCCCGTCTACACCGTCTTTCCGGCGCTTCTGTTGGCGTGGGCGCTCGGTCTCGCTGCCGACGTACCCCTGGCAATCGCCGGCGGCCTCGCGGCGATACTGCTCCCCGCTCGCGCCGTCTCCATCGCGTACGCGACGCTTCGGGACCCGGTCGTGCCGCTGCCGCCGAGCCGCAGACGCCGCGTCGAGATGGTGTTTCACGCGTACCTGTGGATTCCCGTCGGTTGGATCATTCAGCTCCACGCGCTGTACCTCCAACTCGCCGGCGCACCGGCGGTCTGGCACGTGACGTTGAAGCGGGCGCCGGCGGCCGATCCCCGGCATCGACATCCCGCCGGGCCGGCCGTCACGCGCCACGGCGGTCGAGACGACTCGGACACAGAAGCCGGCGACGTCCACGGCGGATTCCACGAGTCCTCTCGGTAGGCGGTGCGCGGCTCGAACGGCCCGTCGACGGCGTCCCGGTCGCCCACGCCGCCGCGACGCGAGATTTTAAGCCCGCGGGTTTCGACCGGGTGATATGAGCGTTCGTCCCGACGACGAGTACAGCGAGTTTCGCAGAGACCTCCACCGCCACCCCGAACCCGCCTGGTGTGAGTTCTACACCACCGCCCGGATCGTCGACGCCCTCCGCGACCGCGACGTCGACGAGATACGCGTCGGTCCCGACGTGCTCGCCGCGGACGAACGCGGGAGCGTTCCGGACGACGAGACGCTCGAGGAGTGGGCCGCCCGCGCCCGCGACGCCGGCGCAGATCCAGATCTCGTCGATCGACTCGCCGGCGGACACACCGGCTGTATGGCGGTGATCGACCGCGGCGCGGGTCCCGTCGTCGGCCTGCGCGTCGACATCGACGCGCTGCCGATCCGCGAGTCCGACGCCGACGACCACGCGCCGGCCGCCGACGGCTTCCGGTCGGAGACCGAGGGGTACATGCACGCCTGCGGCCACGACGCACACGCCACAATCGGGCTCGGCGTCGTCGACGCGGTGCTCGAATCGGAGTTTACGGGCACGCTCAAGGTGTTCTTCCAGCCCAGCGAGGAGAAGGGCGGCGGCGCGAAGCCGATCGTCGAAGCCGGTCACCTCGACGACGTCGACTACCTGTACGCGGTCCACGTCGGCCTCGATCACCCCTCAGGAGAGGTCGTCTCCGGAATCGACGGCTTCCTCGCGGTTCGACACTTCCTCGCGGAGTTCGAGGGCGAGGCCGCCCACGCCGGCGCGCGCCCCGAGCAGGGACGGAACGCGGTTCAGGCGATGGCGGCGGCGATCCAGAACCTCTACGCGATCCCGCGACACGCGGACGGCGAGACCCGCGTGAACGCGGGGCTCGTCGGCGGCGGAACGGCGACGAACATCATCCCGGAGGAGTCACACATCGAAGGGGAGGTCCGCGGCGAGACGACCCCGCTTGCCGACTACATGTTCGACCACGCCGAGCGGGTGGTACACTCGGCCGCCGAGATGCACGACGTCTCGGTCGACGTCTCCACGGGGGGATCGGCGCCGAGCGCCGAGAGCGACGCCGGGCTCTCGACGATCGTCGGCGACGTCGCCGGCGACGTCGCGGGGGTGACGACCGTCGTCGAGAACGCCGACCTCGGCGGGAGCGAGGACGCCACGTACATGATGCGACGCGTCCAAGAGCGGGGCGGACTCGCCTGTTACGTCGGCGTCGGCACCGACCACCCCGGCGGCCATCACACCCCGACGTTCGACGTCGTCGAAGACGACATCGCGATCGGGATCGACGTGCTTTCCGGGGCGATCCGGCAGGTCGCGTCGACGCGTCCCTGACCGGCCTCACCGAGCCGATATCGAGCCCGTTCCGGACCGGAGCGCGGCCCGGCAGGCCGCCGGCTCGACGGTAGGTTTAGGCGGCCGCAACCCGTACCAGCGGGTATGGAGGCCGTCCTCTGGTACGTGCTCACCGGCACCCGAGGCGGCCCGAATCGGATCCGGATCCTCCGGGCCATCGACGAGCGTCCGCGCAACGCGAACCAGCTCGCCGAGGAGCTCGAACTGGATTACACCACCGTTCGACACCACCTGGACGTGTTGCGCGACCACGACGTGGTCGAGCGGACCGGCGACGGCTACGGCACGGTGTACTACCCGACCGAGGGGACCCGAAACCACTGGGAGGTCGTCGAGGAGATCGTGGACGGCTCGCCGGCGTGACCGGCCCTGTCAGTACTTCGGGTCCGCGCCGGTGGTCTCGTATATCCGGTCCATCACCGCGTCGCGCTCGCGGGTCCAGTTGGCCATCGCGGCCGGGCTGGTCGGATACGACTCGTAGTGGTCGAGCAGTTCGTCCGCCAGCGACTTCGTCCGGTAGAAGTTTCGGATGGTGTCCCAGTAGCCGAAACTCTTTATCGCACACTTCAGCTTGAGCCCAAACGACATCGACGTCGAGCCCTCGTACAACGCCTCCGCGAGGTTCTCGCCGGGCAACGACGCCAACAACCCCATCAGGTCGTCGACGTCGACCGCCGTCGACAACACGTTGTACACGTCGAGACCGGCGTAGCGTCCGCCGAAGTCGTCCATCACGCGCTTGTTGTACCGCCAGAGGTTCTCCTCGCTCGTGTCGCCGTCGGAGACCGCCTTGACGGCCTGTTCGCCGGCGTACTTGCCGGCGTACGCCGCGCCGGCGATTCCGCCGCCGGTCGTCGGATTCACGTGGCCGGCCGCGTCGCCGACCGCCATGTAGCCGGGGGCGACGGCAGAATCGTACGGCCGACGGGTCGGCAGCGCCGCGCCCAGCTTGTCGCGAACCTCCGCGCCCGCGAACTCCGGGCGGTCCCGCAGGTCGCGTTTCAACGCCTCGACGAGCTGCATCGGTTCTTCGTTCATCTGGAAGCCGAGCCCGGCGTTGATCTCGGTGCTCGTGCGCGGGAAGTACCAGAGGTAGCCGGCCGCGCGCTCGGTCGGCTTGAACACGAGCGCGTCGTCCCACTCGACGGGGTCCGGCACGTCGACGATCTCGCGGTAGGCCGAACAGAACTGCGAGTACCGGACGTTCGTGTCGAAGGTCGTCCCCTCGAAGTCGGCTTTGTCCTGGAGCAGCGAGAGCGACCCCGCGCCGTCGATGACGATGTCGGCCTCGTACGTCACCGGATCCCCTCGGCGCACCGCCCGGAGCCCGGTCACTCGGCCGTCCTCGGTCTGACAGACGTCGTTGATCACGGTGTCGTAGTGGAACTCGACGCCGGCCTCCTCGGCGGCCGTGATGAGCTGTCGGCCGTACTCCCAGCGGTCGATGACCGCGAGTTCGCCGGGGACGGGGATCTCGAGGACGGTGTCTTCTTTCGGGATCTCGAAGCGCCCGTGGTCGACGTCGGTGTTGGTGAACGCCGGCTCCAACCGGTCTCTGCCGATCGCGTCCGGGAACTTGTCTGCGCCCTTCAACGCGTCGCCGCAGGCGATGTGGCCGGCTTCCGTCTCGTCTTTTCGCTCGACGATCACGGCGTCGAGCCCCTCGTTCGCGATCGTCGTTGCGGCGTAACACCCGGCGGTGCCTGCCCCCGCCACGACGACGTCGTACTCGTCGATACTCATTATCGTGTACTGTGATGGCTCACGCAAAACTCTTTGTTCCCGTTTCGGTCGGGACGCGAGGGACGAATTCGTCGACGGGGACGCGACCCGCCCAGAGCGTCTCCTTTTTCACCGCTCTCGCTCCTCGGTCTCGTCGTGGTCGCCGGCGGCCGCGGGGATCCGGCTCTGTCCCACCAGCGCGAGCACGGCGATCGCGTCGATCTCGAGCGCGCCGCCCTTCGACGGGCCGAACAGGAACGCGGCCGGCAGAACGCCGAGCGGGCTGTTGCCGGCCAGCATCGAGACGGTGATCACACCGAAGCCGAGCGCCGGCTCACGGGTCGACCCCCTCGCCGGCCGTCACCACCCCGACCTCCTCTCCCGTCACCGCTCCGTCGCGGCGTCCTCGACGGCCGCCTCGACGACCGTCCGCACGGCCTCGATCAGCGCGTCGACGTCGTCGCTTTCGGCGTACACGCGGACGTACGGCTCGGTCCCCGAGGGGCGCACGAGCGTCCAGGAGGCGTCGGGAAACTCCAGCCTGACGCCGTGGTCGGTGTCGACGCTCGCCTCCGGAAACGCGTCCGGGAGCCGTGCGGTCACGCGGTCCATCGTCGCGGCCTTGCGGTCGTCGGGACACGCCACGCTGGCCTTTCGATACGGCCGCTCGGTCACCGGGTCTCGAAGCGAGTCGAGCCCGTGTGCCGCGACGAGTCGGGCGATCACCGCCGCCGAACAGACGCCGTCGATCCACCCGCCGAAGGCAGTGTGGACGTGCTTCCACGGCTCGGCGGCGAAGACGACGCGGGTGTCGGCCGCCGGCTCGCCGCTCTCTCCGCGAACCGCGTCGATTCCCTCGTGTAACGCTCCGAGCCGGACCCGTTCTACCCGCCCGCCCGCCGCCCGGACGCGTTCGTCGATCCGCCCCGAGGCGTTCGGCGTCGTCACCACTACCGGATCGCCCGCGTCGCTCGCCCGCACGTATCGCTCCGCGAGGACCGCGAGCACGGTGTCCTCGTGGACCACCTCGCCCTCGGCGTCGACGACGACGATCCGGTCGGCGTCGCCGTCGTGAGCGATCCCGAAGGCGAATCCCTCCCCGTCGCGGCCGGGGCGTTCGACGTCGGCGTTTGCGTCGGCGACGAACGCCCGGAGGTCACCCACCGTCTCCGGCGTGGGCTTGCTCCCGCGTCCGGGGAAGTGGCCGTCGACGTTTCCGTTGAGCGTGACGACGGTCGCGCCCAGTTCGCGCAGAACCGTCGGGGTCGCCGGCCCGGCCATGCCGTTGCCGCAGTCGACGGCGATCCGGAGTCCGCCGAGACCGGGGGTGGCGTTCTCGGCTCCGACGTCGACTCCTCGCGCGTACTCCACGACGTCCGCGAGGTACGTCGCGAGCGTGTCGACCCGCTCGCTCGTCGTCCACGCGTCCCAGGCCGCCGGCGGCGTCTCGGCGCCGACGCGCTCCTCGACGGCCCGTTCCAGCCCGCGGTCGAACTCGACGCCGTCGCGAAACAGCTTGATACCGTTGTCCGAGGGCGGATTGTGCGAGGCGGTGAGCATGAGGCCGTACCGCTCCTGCGAGGCGTGCGCCAGCGCCGGCGTCGGCAGCTGTCCGGCGCGAGACACCGCTGCCCCGCCGGAGGCGAGTCCGGCCTCGGCCGCCGCCGCGAGCGCGGAGCCGCTGGTCCGGCCGTCGCGGGCGACGACGACCTCGCAGTCGATGTCACCGGTCTCGCGCGCCCGGTCCCGTGCCTCCGTCGCCACCGCGCGGCCGACCGCGAGCGCGAGTTCGGGCGTCACCCGGTCTGCGACGTCGCCGCGGATCCCCGCGGTTCCGAACAGGTCCATGTGCGTCTGCTCGGCCGCCGGTCGTTAGTAGCCGTCGGTCCCGGCGGCACCTTTGTCGGCACGTCGACCCACATCGGGAGCGAACTCGCCCGCACCCGCCGCTCGGGCGGCACGCGGCGCGTGGCCCGGATCCGGCACCAGAAAGACAACGGCTTCGACCGTCGGTAACATTCAACACGGACGCCGCCGACCGCGATCGGGTGGGATATTTTACCGTGGGGGGAAAATCTCCCCGCACATGCCGGACGCATACCGACACTACATCGACGGCGAGTGGGTCGACGGCGACGGAACGGAGACGTTCCACAGCGAGAACCCCGCGACGGGCGAGACGCTCGGGGAGTTCCAGGAGGCGACTCCCGGCGACGTCGACCGCGCGGTCGCCGCCGCCGACGAGGCGTTCGACGAGTGGCGCGAGCTCTCGCGGATCGACCGCGCCGAGTACCTCTGGGACGTGTATCACGAGCTCCGCGACCGAACCGAGGAACTCGGTGAGATCGTCACCAGGGAGTGTGGCAAGGAGATAAGCGAGGGGAAAGCCGACGTGGTCGAGGCCGCACACATGGTCGAGTGGGCCGCCGGCGACGCCCGTCACCCGAAAGGCGACATCGTTCCCTCGGAGATCCCGGCCAAGGACGCCTACATGCGCCGGAAGCCCCGCGGCGTCACCGGCTGTATCACCCCGTGGAACTTCCCGGTCGCCATCCCGTACTGGCACATGGCCATCGCGCTGGTCGAGGGGAACACGGTGGTGTTCAAACCCGCCGAACAAACCCCGTTGTGCGCGCAGGTCATCGCCGAGATGTTCGACGACGCGGGCATCCCCGACGGCGTCTTCAACATGGTGCAGGGCTTCGGCGACGCCGGCAACGCGATCGTCGAAAACGACGCCGTCGACACCGTGATCTTCACCGGGTCGGCGGAGGTGGGTCACCTGATCCAGGACACGCTGGGCGGCGTCCCCGGCAAGCGCGCCGCCTGTGAGATGGGCGGGAAAAACTCGGTCGTGATCACGGAATCGGCCGACCTCGACATCGCGGTACACTCGGCCGTGATGTCCTCGTTCAAGACCACCGGCCAGCGGTGTGTCTCCTCCGAGCGGCTGATCGTCCACACCGACGTGTACGACGAGTTCAAACGCCGGTTCGTCGAGGTGGCCGAGTCGGTCGCCGTCGGCGACCCGCTCGACGAGGAGACGTTCATGGGGCCGGTCATCGAGCCGGAGCACTTCGAGAAGGTGGCGGCGTACAACCAGCTCGCCCGCGACGAGGGCGTGAACGTGCTCGTCGACCGGACCGAGCTGGCCGACGAGGAGATTCCGGCGGGCCACGAGGACGGCAACTGGATCGGGCCGTTCGTGTACGAGGCCGACCCGTACGAGGACCTCCGGTGTACCCACGAGGAGGTGTTCGGCCCGCACGTCGCGCTGCTCGAGTACGACGGCGACATCGAGGAGGCCGTCGACCTCCAGAACGACACGGAGTACGGGCTCGCGGGCGCGATCATCTCGGAGGATTACCGACAGATCAACTACTACCGCGACCGCGCCGAGGTCGGCCTGGCGTACGGAAACTTGCCGTGTATCGGCGCGGAGGTCCAGCTGCCGTTCGGCGGCGTGAAAAAGTCCGGCAACGGCTACCCCTCCGCTCGAGAAGCCATCGAGGCCGTCACCGACCGCACCGCGTGGACGCTGAACAACTCGAAGGATATCGAGATGGCACAGGGGCTCTCGGCGGACATCACGACCCAGGACGACTGACCCCGCCGGCCGAAGCCGACATTTTTGCCTGCGTCGCCCCGATCGACGGACATGTCAGACCGCATCCGCGCACACGTGTACGTCTCCGGACGCGTTCAGGGCGTGTTCTACCGCGCGACCACGCGGGACACCGCCCGCGACCGCGGCGTCGACGGCTGGGTTCGAAACCGCGACGACGGACGGGTCGAGGCGGTCTTCGAAGGTCCCGAGTCCGCCGTCGAGGAGCTGATCGACTGGTGTCACACCGGCAGCCCCGCCGCCGAGGTCGACGACGTGACGGTGAGCCGCGAGGAGCCGGCCGGGCTCGACGGATTCGAGATTCGGCGGTGACGCCGGCCGCGTCGCCGTGTCGCCCCTACAACCTGAGCGGATCTTCCGACGAGTCGCGGACGCCGAGCTCCGCGAGCGCGCGCAACACCACGATCGCCTCGACGACGTCGCGTTCCTCGGTGTAGGGGTCGTCGACCGCCTCGAGGGTTTCTTCGGCCCGGCTCTCGAGTCTCGCTTCCAGTTCGGTCTGGTCGGTCGCGGCCTTCGTCGCCGAGAGGAGCGCCTCGTGGTCTTCTCGGAGATCCAAGGAGACGTGGGCGGCGTTACACCGCGAGAGCGGATGGGTGTCCATCTCGATCGCCAGGTCGGTCACGAGCGCCCAGTCGTCCGCACAGAACCGAAGGGTGACGCCGCCGACGACGTCCCGCCAGGCGATGGGGCCGCTGTTCTCCATCAGCGTGAGCGCCCGCGGCGGCACCTCGATTCGGGTGTGGGTGTCCTCGCGGCCGCAGAGACAACAGGGGGTGTTCTTCAGTCCGGCGTACACGACGACCGCTTGTGTGCGGAGGAACCTGTGGCTTTCGTCGGTGCGCCCGGCTACTCGTTACACGCGGCGAGCCACTCGTTGGCCCACTCGTCGATCTCCGCGAAGACGGGCGCGAGCGACTCTCCTTTGTCGGTGAGGCTGTAGTAGGTGGCGACGGGGGCGTCGGCCTCCATGCGCCGGTCGACGAAGCCGGTGTCTTGGAGGTCGTCGAGCACCCGCGAGAGGGTGCGCGCGTTCGCGTCGGTCTCGCGTTTGAGCTCGTTGAAGCGGCGCTCGCCGTTCTGGAGCTCGTAGAGGACGACGAGCCGCCACCGCGAGCCGATCTGTTCGAGCGAGTCGATGATGGGACAGGGCGTGTCGGCCGCCGGCTCCGCGGAGCCGGCCGACCGATCCGTCTCGGTGAGGTCCGGTGATGACATCGGTGTTACCTACTAACCCACTTGTCCGGGAAGCGATATATGGGTTGCGTTCGTACACGTAGTTACACGATGTTAGCCGAACTCACCCCGATTCCGTTCCAGTTAGACACCCCGTTCGCCGGCGAACTGTTTCTGCTCGGCCGCCTGTTGTTCGGCGGCGTGCTCGCGTTCACCGGCGTCAACCACTTCGCGGACGTCGACGCCATGACCGGCTACGCCGAGTTCAAAGGGCTCCCGTTTCCCCGCTTTTCGGTCGTCGCCTCCGGCGTGCTGCTCGTGGCGGCCGGACTCGGCGTCGTCGCCGGCGCGTTTCCCGTTCTCTCTGCGGGGGCGCTCGCCGTCTTTCTCGTCGTCTCGGCGGCGACGATGCACGACTTCTGGGCGATCGACGACCCCGAGGAGCGACAGTCGGAACAAACGAGCTTCCTGAAGAACATGTACGGCGCCGGCGCCGCGATCGCGATCCTCGCGGTCGGCGGCACCGCGTGGCCGTACGCGGTCGGCATCGGCCTCTTCTGAGCCCGTTCTGGCCGTCGTCTCGTCCCGCGGCCGGTTTCTCCGGTGTGACCCCGCTCCGACAACGCCTTTGACCGTCGACGCCCAGACGTCGGCATGAGCGACGCCCCGCCGACGACCGGGCTTCACCACGTGACGAACATTTGTACGGACATGGACGCGACCGTGGCCTTCTACGAGGACGTTCTCGGCTGGCACACGGTCAAGCGGACCGAAAACTACGACGACCCGGGGACGCCTCACTACTACTTCTCGTCGACGCCCGAGGGCGACCCGGGGACGACCGTCACCTACTTCGAGTATCCGAACTCGCAGGGAACGCCCGGCCCCGGCGCGAGCCATCACTTCGCGTTCGGCGTCGCCGACGAGGAGACGCTCCGCGAGTGGCGGACACACCTCGAGGAGCACGAGATCAACGTCTCGGCGGTGAAAGACCGGACGTACTTCAAAAGCATCTACTTCGCCGATCCCGACGGGCTCGTCTTCGAACTCGCGACGCGTGGGCCGGGGTTCACTCACGACGAGGCGGAGCCCGGCTCCGAGGTGATAGACCCGGTCGACAGCGACGTCGACCGGTGAGCCGACGGCGTCAGTCGTCTTCGACGAGCCTCGCGAACCGGTCGAGCGCCCGGCGACAGACCGGGACGTAGCCGGCGGCGACGAGCGGAAGCTCGATGCCGACCCGACACCGGTCCGGCTCCGTGGCGTAGCCTCGGACGCGGTGGGCGGTCGCCGGAACGCTCGCGACCCGCCACTCCCACCGGCGGCCCGAGACGAACGTGACGTCGAACGGCACCCACACGCCGGCGACCCGAACGCGTCCCCGGGTCCCTTCTTCGACGAACCGGTCGTCGCTCTCGACGGCGCCGATCGTCGGGCTCCAGTCGGCCCACCGCCGGGTGTCGCGCAGCGACCGCATCGCGGTCGACGGCGACGCGCGCACCGGTCGGACGACGGCCAGCGACGTCCCCTCGCGGGTCACGGTCGACGATCCGATCCGGCCCCCGTCGGTCTGGTCGGCGGCGTCGGTCACGTCTCCGGGTTGGCACGCGCGGACATAAGCCATCGGTCGGCTCACCCGACCAGCAGCGCGACGACGGCTCCACACGCGATCGACCCGAACAGGAGCAACAGCCCGAACCACATGAACCGGTCGGCTCCGTCCATGCGTCTCGGTATCGAACCGAAACGGCTCGTACGCTGTGCCCCGATATCGGTCCGTTTCATCACCCCGCTCGGATTCTCCGCGGTGACACACCACGACGGTCCCACCGTGGTCCGATACGGTGTAAATTTAACACGCAAGACCCTCTACCTCGTTCTGTCTGGCATGGTCAGCGAAGAGTCCGATACCCCGCGCGATCAGGGGCATCATCCGCCTGTATGAGTCGTTGTGAGCAAGTCATGGGACCCCGATGATATCTTCGACGTGCTGGCTAGCGAGGACGTGCGTCGAATCCTCGTCGCGACGAGTGTCCAGCCGATGTCGGCCAAGGAACTGGCTGACATCTGCGACCGGTCCCTGGCGACCATCTATCGGCGGGTCGACGCCATGACCGAGCACAATCTCCTCTCGGAGGAACTCACCGTGGATGCCGACGGAACACAGTACAACGAGTACAGAAGCGATCTGAACGAGATCACGATCAGCGTCGAGGCGGGCGAACTCACCGTCGACGTCGACATCGAACGCGACACCGTGGACCGGTTCGCCGAACTCATCGAAGATCTAGAACAGAGCGGGGAGGCCAGCGACGACCAGCCATGATCGATCCGACCATCTGGATGTTGGCGTTGAGCAACGTGTTCGTGTTTATCATCGGCGGCGCTCTCACGTATCTGAGTCTTCAAGCGCGACAACGGGTCGGGAAGTCGAGTCTGAGCTACACGACGATCGGGTTCGGGCTCGTGACGCTCAGTACCGTCGCCGAGGTCATCTACGCGCCGGCCATCATCGGTGTCTACACCGTCACCGAATCGACGCTGCTGATCCTCTACGCGATCGAATCACTGCTTATCGGCCTCGGACTGGGAAGCATCTACTACTCCGTTCGCCGGTCGTGAGCACCGCCGTAATCGCTCGAACCGGACGGTCGCCCGCGAGGCGGTCGCGACCGCCGCCGTGCGGCCCACCGTCAACCCGCCCGGGTGAACCACTACTCCGCCGTCACAGCGTTCGTTGGCTCACTCACAGACCCCGTCGAACGACGGCTCTCGTCACGACCTGCCGCTGTGCTTCCGCCGATGACGACGGTGAGACCGATTCTCCACCCGTTTGCGGATCCCGAAAACGGAAGCCGAATCGGACCGATCGCTGGTCGTGAGCCCGTCCGGCCGGCAGCAGCGCTGATACGGCCATCGTGTGCCGGAGATATCAGATACCCGCGAATATACCCGGCTCGCTGGCCGAATACGGGGGTTCCGTTGGCAGAGTCCGCAAAGACTCGTCGTGGTTAATATCGTGACCCTTGATGTATCCTATAGCGATGAATCGCCTTGTTCTCGGTCCGAGGGACAAGGTATGAGTCGGGTGTCGAGGGGGTACGCGTCGACGTGTGTCTTCGCGGAAGTCGGGAACCCGCAGTCACGAGTACACACAATGTTCGCGAACAACGATCAGACGGGAGAACTGTGCGTTATTATCGCAGGCGCAGGACGGGTAGGGCACCGAACAGCTCAGGTGCTCGACGATTACGGACACGAGGTGTATTTGATCGAGCGCGACGCCGAGACCGTCGACCGAGTTACCGGTCGCCGGACGGGCGTCGTGATCGAGGGTGACGCCACGAATCCGAGCATTCTCCGCCAGACGACGCCCGAACGGGCGGATATCCTCGCCGCCTTGACCGGCGACACGACGACGAACTTCGCGATCTGCGCCGAGGTACAACATCTCGCGGACGACATTCAAACCGTGGCGCGGGTCGACGACCCCGAGCAGGCGGACGCGGCACAGGAGTTCGTTGACGAGATCGTTTATCCCGAGCGAGCGGGCTCGAAGGCGGCGATCAACCGAATACAGAACAACGACATTCGAACGCTCGAGGACGTGGCGGGTGACCTCGACATCCTGGATATTCGGGTCGACCCACGGTCGCCCGTTGCCGGGAAACAGCTCAAAGAAGCGTTTCTTCCCGACGGGAGCCACGTCATCTCGGACGCCGAGGGTACTGAAATCGCTCGACCAGAGACCACGCTCAAACCCGACCGTCGATATCTCGTTGCGACGGAACCCAGCGTGGCCGACGACGTTCACAAACTCCTGATCGGGTAGTCGGAATGAGCGTAACACGACGCAGTGCGACCGGTGTGATATCGGGGCTCAACCCGGGTGACATGGGCGTCTGCCGACACCGGGAAGCGGCTGAAAAAGCACCGGACCCCGGCGCGTTCTCGTCGGAGAACGCCGTCGTCGACACCGAGAAGACAGCGTTCGGTATCCGCAGAACGGGCCGCCGATCGGATCGTCGGCCTGCTTCGGCGACCGACCCGAGTGACACTGCCACGGCCCGCCGCAGGACGTGCGATTCGATGCGACGCCGTACCGTCTCCCACAGAGAAGCGACATGACATTCCGACAGAGTATCCGCGGACCGTCTACGACGCTGATGAGACACGCGAGACGATCCCATCTCGATCGCCGCCGGTACCGCCGTAACAGCACGCATGAGCACGACACACAGAATCCTTGTAACGCTCGAACTGCCCGACCCCGACCCGATTCCATCGGTGATAGTCGAAACGCTCGCCTCCATGGAGGTCGTCGTCCTCGGCCACTACCAACTGCCCGAACAAACGCCGCCGTCGACGGCACGCGACCAGTTCGAGGACGACGCCCGATCGACGCTCGAAGAGGCAGTTCGACCCCTACAGGGAGAGAACACGTCCGTGACGACCCGACTCGTCTTCGGCAGGGCGCGCGACAAGACGATCGACCGAGTCGCACTCGAGGAGAACTGCGACGTGATCCTCACACCGGGGCGAGCCGAGACGACAGAGCGGGTGGCCGTCCCGCTCCGAGGCGAAGAGAACCTCGACCGGATCGTCTCGTTCGTCGGAGAACTCCTGTTGGCGACCGACGCGTCGGTGACGTTGTTCCACACGAGCGAGGCGTCCGACCGCCTGCCGGGCGAGAAGATTCTCGCAGATGCGACCGACAGACTCGTCGAGATCGGCATCGCCCCCGACCGGATCAGCCGACAACTCTCCGAGGACGACGACGTGGGACGGAGCATCGTCGAGCTCGGGAACGACTTCGACGTCCTCGTGCTCGGCGAGACCGACCCGTCGCTGCGCGATCGAATTCTTGGGACCGTCCCGGCACAGGTGACAGCCGACACGGAGGACCCGGCGTTCGTCGTCCGGAACCCCAGATCCACGGAGTCGTGAGTCGGCCCGACAGCCGCGTGACTGGAACGGACCCGGAGGTCACCCGATGAACAGCGATTTGGAACGCGACCTCGGACTGTACGCGACCGTTACGGTCAGCATGGGCGCGATGATCGGCAGCGGGATCTTCGTTCTCCCGGCGCTGGGGTTACAGAAGGCCGGACCGGCAGTGATCGTTGCGTACGTGCTCGCCGGCCTGGTCGTCCTGCCGGCGGCGCTCTCGAAGGCCGAGATGGCGACCGCCATGCCGGAGTCCGGCGGCACGTACATATACATCGACCGCGCGCTGGGACCGCTGTTCGGGACCATCGCCGGCATCGGAGCGTGGTTCTCGCTAGTTTTTAAAAGCTCGTTCGCATTGGTCGGATTGGGCGCGTATCTGCTCATCCTCGTCCCGTTGTCGGGCGGACTGGTGAAGGCCGTCGCGCTCGGACTGGCGGCGCTCATCGTCGTGTTGAATATCGTCGGGACAGAACAGAGCGGCAAGGCCCAGTCGATCATCGTCACCGCGGTGGTGCTCGCGCTGGCGGCGTACGTGCTCAATTCGGGAGTGGCCGTTGAGCCGGGACGCTTCCAACCGTTTGCGGAGAAGGGAACGGGTGGAATCGTCACCGCGGCGGCGTTCGTGTTCGTCTCCTATGCCGGTGTGACGAAGATCGCAAGCGTTGCCGAGGAGATTGAGAACCCCGACCGCAACCTGCCGCGGGGGATCCTCATTTCGATGGGAGTGATGATGCTCATGTACACCCTCGTCGTCGCGGCCGTCGTTGGCCTGAACGACGCGGGAACACTGACGACCAGTGGACCGGGAGGTGGACCGTCGCTGACTCCGATGGCAGACGGTGCGGCCCAACTGTTCGGCGGCGTCGGAGCCATCGCCATCTCACTCGTCGCGATACTGGCGCTGACAAGCATGGCCAACGCCGGCGTGCTCGCGTCGTCGCGGTTCCCGTTGGCGATGAGCCGAGACTCGCTGGCGCCAGAACAACTCGCTCGGGTCAGCGAGCGGTTTCAGACCCCGCAGAACGCGATCCTGGTGACCGGTGCGCTCCTGCTCGGGCTGATCGCGCTCGTTCCCGTCGTCGAGCTGGCGAAGCTGGCGAGCGCGTTCCAGATTCTCGTGTTCTCGATCATCAACGTCGCGCTGGTCGTGTTCCGCGAGAGCGGCGTCGACTCCTACCAGCCGTCGTTCGAAGCACCTGGCTACCCGTACGTTCAGTTCGTCGGTCTGATTGGGGGGTTGGCGCTGCTCACACAGATGGGGACGTTCCCCATCCTCGGCGCGGTCGGAATCATCGTCGGCGGCGTCGGGTGGTACTTGATCTACGGTCGGTCCCGAACCGACAGAACCGGCGCGCTCGGTGCCATTCTCACACGGCGGCGCGAGGAGAAGCCGGTTTCTTC
>CAZKXC010000048.1:0-16765 GCA_964556645.1 uncultured Halobellus sp. | reverse complement strand
AAGTACTGGAGTGAGCGATCCTCTGGGAACCGCGGTTCGCCGCCTACCCATTCATACTTCATTCAACGGTTGCGGAGAGGCGTCCGCCTCGCGAGCAACGGGAAGTCGGTTCCACCGTCACCGGACGGACCGGACCGGACGAACTCTCGACCGTTCTGTGTCGTCACGAATATTCCGCCGCGAGCGGCGGCCATCCCCGCCTGAACCGAGGCTGGAACCGCGGCACCCGCCAGAATCTCAGTATTGATTATTTTACCAGTAAGTTTATGTGTTTTCTCAGAGAATATAAGCTGTCTATGACCGTCTCAGCCGCCCGCGACGTCACGGTCCGGGTTTCTCACGACGGGCGGCCACCGGTTCGGAGAGGGTCAGAGCCCGGCGCCGTCGTGTCGGTGTTGTTCAGAGAAAATCTCGAGGCGTGGCGGCGCGGGTGGAGCGGCCCGGACGGCGAAACGCCGGAACGCGAAGCCGTCGTCGTCGGGAGCGACGTTTCTCGCGGCGCGACGACGGCGGCGCCGGCTCGTGTTCTACCGGATCGCGGCCTGGCGTACACCGTTCTCGGACGGGCCCCCGACGTCGACCGGCTGTCCGAGGCGGTCGCCGACGTGCTCGAGGCGTTCGACGCGGAGCCGCGGGTGATCGTCGACGACCTCGCTCCGTTCGTCGTCGAACGGGGGGTCACCGCGGCCGCCGACGCGGTCGAGGCGATCACGACGACGGCCGACGGCCGGGTCGTCGTCGGGTGTTCGCTCAGGCCCGACTCGGTGTCTGTGCTTCCGCGCGTGCTCGAGTTCGTCGACGACATCGAGGGGGTCGCGCCCGATGTGGCGGCGGCCGTCGCCCGACTTCAACGCGAGGATCCGACGACGTTCGGCTACACGCGCCGGTACTGGACGGAAGCACAGCGCGGGATCGAGTCGTGTACGCGGAACTATCCGCAGTCGAAGCAGGTCCACGCGGCGCTCGAAGCCCCCGAGACGACGCCGCGAACGCTCGGAGCGACGTTGTCTGGACTCGTCTCGCTCGGGGTGCTCGAGACGTGGGGTGAGACCGTCGGGCCGACGCGATACGACCTCACGGCGTACGACCCGGGTCGCTTGGCCGTCGTCGGCGCCGCGCTCACCGCCGCGAGCGGCGACGGAAAGCCAGACCGTTCGGTCGAAGGGTGACCGGCCGCGCCGGCACCGCCTGGTGTCGTCTCCTTACGGCGGCGCGAGGTCGTGGTCGACGACCGTCCGGTCCGGCCGGAGCGTGACCGTGCCGAGACGCACCGTCTCGCCGGTGTCGTGGTCGGTCGCGATCGTCTCGAGGACGCTCTGTCTGTCGAGACGGTCCCAGACGACGTCGGTGACGAGCGACTGGAACGCCTTCGGGTCGGTCCATCCCGAGTCGATGTCGGCAGGAACGCGCACCACGATCCTGAGCTCATCGTCGGTGACCCGCACGCCGACGCCGAACGTGTCCGCACACATACCCGCCGGTTCGGCCCGGCGGTTCAAACGCTCGTCGGCACCCGCACGAGGTCGCTATCGGAGGGCGTCGACCGCGGGCGCCGGGCGTTCCGTCCCGAAACCGGTAAGCCGGCCCGTCGAAAAGCCGTTCTGTAGTGTCGACTACGGCTCCTCCGCGGATTCCGCCCCGAGCGGGACTGGCGACGGCGGTGCTCGCGGTCAGTGCGGGTGCGGTCCTCGTCAGGTGGAGCAGCGCGCCCAGTTCGGTCGCCGCCTTCTACCGCGTGTTGTTCACCACGCTTCCGTTGTTGCCGGTCGCCGCCTGGCGGTATCGCGACCAACTCCGTCAGATCGGCCGTCGCGACCTCGGCTTCGCGGCGTTGTCCGGGGTCGCGCTCGCGTTTCACTTCGCGTCGTGGTTCGAGAGCCTGGCGTGGACGAGCGTCGCCGCGAGCGTGACGCTGGTTCAGGCACAGCCGGTGTTCGTCGCGCTCGGCGCGTGGCTGTTGCTCCGGGAACGGGTGACGCGGCGAATCGCCGTCGGAATCGGAATCGCGGTCGGGGGTATCGCGGCGATGTCGCTCGGCGACTTCCTCGGCGGTGTGCTCGTGGGGCCCGCTCCGTTGTACGGCAACGCGCTGGCGTTGTTCGGGGCGGTGATGGCCGCCGGGTACGTGCTCGCGGGCCGGTCGTTGCGACAACGACTGGCGCTGGTTCCGTACGTGGTCGTGGTGTACGGCGTCTGCACGGTCTCGCTTCTCGCCGTCGTCCTCGCACAGGGAGAGCCGCTCTCCGGCTACCCTCCCCGAGAGTGGGCCGTCTTCGTCGGTCTGGCCGTCGGCCCGGGATTGTTCGGACACACGGTGATCAACTGGGCGCTCGGGTATCTGGATTCGAGCGTCGTCTCCGTGTCGCTGCTCGGCGAGCCGGTCGGCGCGACGGTGCTCGCGTTGGCGTTGTTGGGAGAAGCGCCGACGCAGTTCACCGTCGTCGGCGGAATCGTCGTCCTGGCGGGCATCTATCTCACGATGACGGACGGGCGGGACGGATAAGGGTGGCTTCTCGGGTCGGTCGGGTCACCGAGTCGTGAACTGAGCCTTCGTTCGCCGGTGTCGGTCCCGAAACATTCCCTCGAATCCGACCTTCGCGAACGGTCCGGCCGCGTCGCCGAGCGTCCCGAACGGGAGTCGGTAGTCGACGGTGTCGACGAGCAGCGTTTCTCCGCCGTCGGCGTAGAACGCGTGGGTGTGTTCCCACCTGCGGAACGGGCCGTCGGCCATCTCGTCGACGAAGTACGCGCTCCCTTCGAGCGGCGCGTCGCCGTCGGGTTCTCGCTCGACGATCCGCGAGACCCAGCGTTGACGCGGGCCGGCCCCGAACGGCCGGACGGACATGTGGATCTCGGTGCCCGCGGTCAACACTTCGGGGTCGCGCTCGCCGTCCGGCCCCTCGATCTCCCCGATTCGCATGTTCATCCAGCCGGGAGTCAGTTCTACGAGCCCGTCGATGGTGGAGTGAAACGCCCACACGTCCTCGATGGGGGCGGCTATCCGGGTCGTCCGCCGGTACGTCGGCATGTGAACGGATAGGAGTGGAGCGGGCAAAAACCCCACCTCACCGGGTTTCCTCGGCGCAGTCGTCGCTGTGGGACCGGGGTCGGGCGGACGCACGTCCCGGCGTCCGCACCGTCGGACAACGCGTTCGGTCCCGTCGCACCCGCCGGGTCTCCCGTGTGTCCGTATCGAAACCCCGATACTCCCGTGACTCCTTGGTCGATCCGATGGAACGAGGAGCGATCGACGTCGCCGACCTCTCGGGTCCCTTCGACCTCCAGGCGACCGTCGAGAGCGGACAGAGCTACCTGTGGAACCGCGCGGACGGCCGGACGTACGACGAACTCCACGCACACGGAGGCGACGAGTGGTACGAGACGGTCGTCGATCCCATCCCGGGAGTCACCGACGAACGAGTCCCTCTGCGGGTTCGACACGTCGGTGGGGTTCACGACGGAACGCTCGAGTGGCAGTCGTCGACGGACGCCGTGCCGCTTCTCACACACCTGTTCCGGCTCGACGACGACCTCGATGCGATTCTCGCCTCGACGCCCGACCTTCCGTTGCTGGAGCGAGCGTACGAGCGATACGAAGGGATGCGGCTCACCCGCGACCCGGCGTTTCCGTGTCTCATATCGTTCATCTGTTCGGCACAGATGCGGGTCGCCCGGATCCACGGCATGCAGCGTCGACTCCGCGAGACGTACGGCGACGCCGTCGCGCTCGGCGACGAGACGTACGCCGCGTTTCCGACTCCCAGCCAGCTCGCTGCGCGGACCGAATCCGAGCTTCGTGACCTCTCGTTAGGATACCGCGCTCCCTACGTCCAACGGACCGCCGAGATGGTCGCGACCGACGAGGCCGATCCGCTCGACGCGGCCGACCTGCCGTACGAGGAGGCGCGCGAGTCGTTGACGCGGTTCGTCGGCGTCGGAAACAAGGTGGCAGACTGTGTGGCGTTGTTCTCGCTCGGCTTTCTCCAGGCGGTGCCGCTCGACACGTGGATCCGCACGACGATCGAGGAGTACTATCCCGACTGCGACCGCGGGTCCTACGAGGAGACGTCGCGAGCCGTCCGCGAGCGGTTCGGCGACGAGTACGCCGGATACGCACAGACGTACGTGTTCTACTACCTCCGCGCCGGCGGAGAGTGACACCGCCGTCGGCGTCCGGCGCGGTCCGTCCCCGATCGTTTCGACGCCGAAACCTGTCAGCCGAAGTTTCATACTCGCTCGCACGGTACGTGCGGACGAGATGGACTGTCGAGTCGTGGTAGAGGCCGCCGTCCCGGTGTACGACGTGGAGAGCCCCGACGAAGCGGTCCGGATCGCGGTGTCGAAGACCGGCGAGATGCTCAACCCGGATCTCAACTACGTGGAGATCGAGATGGGAAGCCGAACGGCGCCCAGCGGCGAGGAGCTCCCGCCGGCGTTCATCGCGGCCGACGAGGCGCTCGTCGCGCTCGAACTCGAGATGGACGTGTTCAACGTCGACCGCGGGGAACACGCCAGCCGGATCGCCCGCAAGGAGATCGGCCAGCGGCTTCGCAACATCCCGCTCAAGGTGCTCGCCGTCGAGGAGATCGACGCCGATGCCGCCGACGGCAAGTCGCCGACGATCGACGACGACCCCGACGGCTGATACACGCCGCAGCCGACAGTGGTCGAGAACCGACCGGTCGAACGAGATGGTAGCCACTCGACGGGTGACGAACCGGCAGTAGCGTCGTCCAGAATCTCAGTCTGCGGTCGGCGCCAGCGGCTCCGAGTCGGACGCCTCCATCGGCTCGGTGATTCCCTCTGTCAGCTTGAACACGGCCGCCTTGTGGTCGGTTTTCGACTTGTGAATCGATGTCGGTTTGACACCCAGCTCCTCATACGCGTCGAGGTCGACGTCGTCGTCCCAAAACTCGCACTGTTTTCGTACTTCCGCGAGGAGGCCGTGAAGATGGATGAGCTCCTGTTTCTTCATGAGTACCGATCCTTTGCTACCGGAGACTTATATTACTATCCTGAGTCTAGTTACCACACCGCCCGTCTATATAGCAGTCGGGGGCCTCTGTGTGGAGTTCACCGACGATCGCTGGCGCCGGCCGCCGGTCGCCGAAGCCAGCGGCGGCCGAGCCGCTACTGAAACTGTCGAACCGTCTCGAGGTCTCGCTCGGTTCGCATAAACTCCGCGAGCCGCCGTGTCGCGTGACACGCCGGACAGCTGAAGTTGGTGCGAAGCCCCGGCAGCTCCGCGGGGTTGTCCTGCCATTCTTTGTCACACTCCGGACAGACGAGCCTGACGAACGCTTCGACCATGTCCCTGTCTACACCCCGTCGCAGTAAAAACGTACGTGACTATGGCCGTCGGCCGAGATGTCGTTACGCCGTCAGGTGGTCGCTGGCTTCGAGCAGCTCCTTGTACCGGTTGCGGATGGTGACCTCCGAGATGTCCGCGACCTCCGACACCTCGCTTTGTGTGACCTTTCGGTTCGACAGGAGGGCTGCGGCGTACACCGCCGACGCGGCGAGCCCGACCGGCGACTTCCCGCTCGTGATTCCGGCGTCCTTCGCGCCGCCGAGGAGCTCCCGCGCGAGGCGCTCGACCTCCTCCGGGAGGTCGAGCCGGGAGACGAATCGGGGGACGTAGCTCTCAGGGTCCGCCGGCTTGACCTCCAGGCCCAGTTCGCGGACGACGTACCGGTACGTCCGGGTGAGCTCCATCTTGTCGACCCGCGACACCGCGGTGAACTCGTCGAGGCTGCGCGGGTTCCCCACCTGTCGGGCGGCCGCGTACAGTGCGGCGGTCGCAACGCCTTCGATGGAACGGCCGGGCAAGAGGTCCTCGCTCAGCGCGCGGCGGTAAATGACGGAGGCGGTCTCCCGGACGTTCTTCGGCAGTCCGAGCGCGCTGGCCATCCGGTCGATCTCGCCGAGCGCCTGTTTCAGGTTGCGTTCCTTCGAGTTGCGCGTGCGGAACCGCTCGTTCCAGGTGCGGAGCCGCTGCATCTTCTCGCGCTGGCGGCTCGACAACGACTTGCCGTAGGCGTCTTTGTCCTGCCAGCCGATGTTGGTCGAGAGCCCCTTGTCGTGCATCATGTTCGTCGTCGGCGCGCCCACCCGGGACTTGGTGTCGCGTTCTGCGGAATCGAACGCGCGCCACTCGGGGCCGCGGTCGACCGAGTCCTCCTCGACGACGAGTCCGCAGTCCTCACAGACGGTCTCGCCGTGTTCGGTGTCGGTCACGAGCCGGCCCGAACACTCCGGACAGCTCGTCACCCGCTCCGAGTCGACGGACGCCGTCTCGTCGACGTCCGTGGTCTCGTTCGAGGCGGCGGTTCGTTCTCTCTCGTCTTCGCGGTCGTAGTTCCGGGTTCGTGTTTCTGTCATGGGTGTTCTCCGATCGAACTCCCGACGAAAAGATGGGCCGGGGGTGCCCGATTCGTTAACTGATAGTAAGTGCCGTACACATATAAATATGTCTATAGTCGGCATCGCCGACAGATCCGTCGAAGCGGCGATACGCTCGCGATACGACCCGCCTCTCACTGTCCTTCCCTGCCAGGCAATTGCGATATCTCTACGACAGCCACGACCACAGAGATATATAAACAGTACAGTCGCGTCAGGCGACGAGCGGTGAGCGCCCACAGGGCAGTCGAACCGGACTAATCAAGGGTGATCCACACCAGGAACAACAGCCCGAACGTCTGGAGCATGTGGATCGCCATCATGGCTCGCCAGGCGACGGGTGGCACCGCCTCGGAGGCGAACCACGCCGACAACATCGGATCGACCAGGTAGATGTAGAGGGCGAACGCGTTCTCTCCGAGCAGAAAGACGCCGAACATCGCCAGTCCGAGGGTGTGTTTCGACCGGAACTGCGCGTAGTTGCGTCCCCACACCCAGAGGAGCGCGAGGAGCAAGCCGACGTTCAGCCCGGCCGAGAGGCGTGCGGCGTCGAACCAGGAGACCATCGTACCCTGCTATCGGGGGCGTGGATATAACGGCTTTCCCGTTCCGGCGTCGGGGACCGCCCGACGTGACGACGGCCGACGCGTGGATCACGCCGACGGATTCGGTCGTCTCCCGACTCGCTCGTCGGCCGAATCACTCCCCGTCGGCGCCGCGTTGGTCGGCTTCGCGTCCCCCGGCGACAGACGCGAGCGCGCCCGCGAGCACGTCGGTCGCGGCCGCACAGTCCGCCCAATCGGTCCACTCGCGCGGGTTGTGTGAGATTCCCTCGCGAGACGGCGCGAACAACAACGAGGCGTCGGTGACACGGGCGACCCGCATCGCGTCGTGAGCCGCCCCCGAGTGGAGGTCGATCGCCGACCGCCCGACCGCCTCGGCCGAGCCGTGAGCCGCCCGCCGGAGCCGGTCGCTCATCGGCGTCGGCTCGGCAGTGAACGGGCGTGAAAACCGGGTGTCGACGCCGCGCTCGCGTTCCACGCGTTCCAGTGATTCCCTGACGGCGTCCACGATCGTTTCCATCGACTCCGCTTTCACGTCGCGGACGTCCACGCCGGCGGCGACCCGGCCCGGAACGACGTTCGTCGCGTTCGGCGAGACGGACACCGAGCCAACCGTACCGACGGCGGTTGCCGAGGCGTCCGAAACCACCTCGTTGGCGGCCGCCTCGACGTCGAGGACGAACTCGCTGGCGGCCGCGAGCGCGTCGGTTCGCTCGTCCATCGCGGTCGCGCCAGCGTGGTTCGCCTCGCCAACGATCGTCGCCTCACAGCGCGTGATCCCCGTGATCGTGGTGACGACGCCGACGTCGACGCCCGCCGCTTCCAGCGTGGTGTCCTGTTCGACGTGGAGTTCGTAAAACGCGTCCCACTCCGCCGGGTCGAGAACGCCGTCGCCGCGGTAGCCGATCCGCGAGAGCGCCTCGCCGAGGGTTTCGCCGTCGTTTTTCAGCGCGAGCGCGTCCTCGACAGAGTGTTCGCCGACCGCGACGCTCGACCCGAGCAACCCCTCGCTGTACGTCGACCCTTCTTCTTCGGTGAAGCTGACGACGAGCACCGGACGGTCCGGCTCGACGCCCGCGTCTCGCATCGCGCGGACGGACTCGAGCGCGGCGTAGACCCCGAGCGGGCCGTCGAAGATCCCGCCCTCGGGGACGCTGTCGAGGTGGCTGCCGGCGGCGACCGGCGCCGCGTCGGCGTCGGCCGAGTCGGGCACCCACCGGCCGGCGATGTTGCCGACCGCGTCGACGGTCACGTCGAGGCCGGCGTCGGCGAGCCGGTCGACGAGCCGGTCGCGCGCCTTCCGGTTGGCCTCGCTTCCGGTTCGATTCGTCCGGCCGCGCGCCTCCGGGTCGTCGTGATCGAGCCGGCCGAACGCCGCGTTCGCCTCGATATCCGACCTGAGTCGGTCCGCGTCCACTGGAAGATCCATACGGTCACAGCAGGCTCGCGGAACAAAAGCGGTTCGTCACTCCCCGCGGCGACGCTCCGCTCGGTGCCAGACGGACCCGAGAACGACCCCCGACGCGAACGTCCGGCGTGCGGCCTCGTCGGCGGCCGACCGGTCGACCGCGACGGCCAACGCGGTCCACGCGAGCGCCAGCGCGACGTTCCGCGCCGGAGACGCCCGTATCCCTCCGCCGGCCACGGTCGTTTTGAGGTGGCCGTACAGGAATCCGGCGGCGACCCCGACCACGAGGTGTCCGGACGCCCGGTCGTCGAGCGGTCGCGCTCTCACGAGCGAGAACGCCCGGACCGCGAGCCGCGACGCGATCGCTGCGGCGCCCGGTCGCGCGTTCATGGGCACAGGTCAGAGTCGCTGAACATGGATTCGGTGTCGATCGGTCACGGACCGGCCTCTAATCGCCGTACGACCCGGAGAGAAAAAACACTTACCGCCGGGGAGAGTCGCCCCGAGTATGCTCGCATCAACCCTGCTACAGGGAGGGATCGCGGGGATCGTCTCCCTGTTGTTCGCCCTTCTCATGTTCGCGGCACACGTCGCTATGATCGTCTGGACGTACAGCGACGCACAGACCCAAAGCGACCAGCCCGCGTTTCTCTGGGCGATCGTGGTGTTTCTGGCGCCGCTTCTCGGAATCGTGTTGTACCTGCTTCTCGGCCGTTGACCGCAGACCCGACCCGCGACGCTCGGCTCGCGCGTGACGATCCGCCCCGTGGATTCGGCGGCGCGTAGCCGCTCGCATTCTGGCGCGCGCCGCTGCCGAAACGGTCGGCACTCGCCGCTACCGGACGTGGAACTCGCCCAGTTCGCGGAGGCGCTCGGCCAGCCCGTCGTCCAGCGCGTCGGCCTCGACGCGCCACTCCCAGTTGCCGTCGACGGTTCCCGGCTCGTTGAGGCGGGCGTCGCTGCCGCGTCCGAGCAGGTCCTGAACGGTCGTCATCGCGATGATCGCCTCCGAGCTCCACACCTCGTCGATGATCTCCCACTCGATGGGGCGGTCGTCGGCGACTCCGAGGTTGTAGTGGAGCGCGTCGCGCTGGTTGGACGGCAGCTTCTCGTAGTAGCCGACCCAGGTGTCGGTGTCGTGTGTCGACGTGTAGCCGACGACGTTCTCGGGGTAGTGCATCGGCTGGTACGGGTTGCCGGCCTCGGCCCAGTTGGCGTACTGTGGCACCCGCATCCCCGGAAAGCCGAATTCGGCCATCAGGTCGTCCATTCGCGCGTCTTCGAAGCCGAGGTCCTCCGCGATGAACGGCGCCGCGCCGAGCTCGCGCTCGGCCGTCTCGAACAACGCTCGCCCCGGTCCGTCGTGCCACTCTCCCGCGGCAGGGTCGTCGGCGTCGGCCGGAATCGCCCAGTACCGAACGAACCCGAGGAAGTGGTCGAGCCGCGCCACGTCGGCCAGCTCGAACAGCCGGCGGAACCGGTCCATCCACCAGCCGTAGTCGTCGTCGGCGAGCCGTTCCCAGTCGTACACCGGGTTCCCCCAGCGCTGGCCGTCGTCGCCGGGGTTCGGCGGCACTCCCGCCACCGCGGTCGGTCGGTTCGCCTCGTCGAGCCGGAACGCCGAGGGATTCGCCCACACGTCGGCGGAGTCGAGCGCGACGTAGATCGGAACGTCGCCGACAATCTCGACGCCCTCGTCCGCGGCGACCTCCCGCAGCGCCGCCCACTGCCGGTCGAACGTCCACTGGAGAAACTCGTGATAGCGGATCTCCTCGGCGTGTTCCTCCCGTGCTGCCGCGAGCGCGTCCGGGTCGCGCGTGCGGAGCGGGTCGGGCCACTCGACCCAGGTGTCCTCGGGTCTGGCGGCCGAGAGCGCCCGAAACAACGCGTACTCGCGGACCCACGACTCCCGCTCGCGGAAGGCGTCGAACGACTCCGCCGCCCCGTCGACCTCCTCCGAGTCAGGCTCGCTCGTCGCCTCCTCGAACCGCTCGAAGGCGGTTCGCAACAACGGGAGCTTGTACTCGCGGACGGCCTCGTAATCGACCCGGTCCGTCGGAAACGCCGGCACCGGCTCGAGCGTCGACGCGTCCAGCCAGCCGTCGTCGACGAGGCCGCCGAGGTCGATCAGAAGCGGGTTGCCGGCGAACGCCGACGGCGACTGGTACGGCGATTCTCCGGCGGCCCCGATGGTCGGTCCGAGCGGACACACCTGCCAGTAGTCGACGCCCGACTCGCCCAGAAACGAGAGAAACGTCGCGGCGCCGCCGCCGAGGTCGCCGATTCCGTGCGGCCCCGGCAGCGACGTGACGTGACAGAACACTCCGTCGGAACGATCGAATCGCATGGGTACGCCTGCGGCGCCCACCGACTCAAGCGTTGTGTCCGCGCGCAAGGAGGCGCGCGCCGATCCTCGTCGGCCTGCTGGCTCCGCCGGCTCACTCGCCCGTCCGCCGCCAGACGACCGCGTCGGCGGTTTCAAGCGTCACCGGCGCCGCGGCGTCGACCGGGCCGTCGCCGGGTTTAAGATCGACGCTCGGCGGGGCCAGCGCGGCCGACCACTTGCCGCCGCCCTGAACGTCCGCCTCCGCGAGAATCCCCTCGACGGTCACCGTCACCGGCGTCCCCTCGACGTTACACGCCACGAGCAGCGTCTCCGCGCCGTCCGGCGACCGCCGGACCGCGTAGTAGAGCACGCTTCCCTCCGTCGGGTGACGGTACCCGAACGCCTCGCCGGCGTCGGGATCGATGTCGGCCCGCAGCCAGGGGCGTTCCTGCCGGAACTCCCGGACGGACCGGTCGAAGGCGGTTCGGGCGTCGTTCTGGTCGTCCGCCCAGCGGTCGAGAACGAGGTACTCGCGCACGTCCGCGCTCCAGGCGAACGAGAACGCCTGGAGATCTTCCGCGGCAAGGTCGTCGCCGGGCGTCTCCGGCTCCATCGGCGTCCCCTGAACCGACAACAGCTCGGCGATCAGGTCTACGTCGTACTCGGTCGCGTCCACGAGCGCGGCGAGCGTCGTCACGAATCCTTTGAGTTCCGCCCGTGTCTCGAAGCCGAGCGATTTCAGCCGACTGAAGACGTCGGGCTCGGCGTACGCCTCCTCGGGGACGTGCCAGTCGATCCAGGGGGCCTCTTCGGCGACGACCTTGACGTTCCACGTCGGGTCGGTGTCGCGGACGAACCCCCACGGCGCACGGTAGTTCGCGTGGAGGAAGTCCATCGGGACGCCCGGCATCGCGACGTGAAACCAGACCAGCGCCGCCGGGCTGTCGTACGCCTCGCGGATCGTCGCCGGCGGCGAGTCGGCCAGGTACGGATTGACGAGCGCCCCACTCCAGTCGTCCGTCACCTCAACCTGTGACCCGCGGCGCAGCGTGTCGTGGTTCGCGACGCCCGTGATCCAGTGGCTTCCCGCCTCGGCGACCTCGCGCATCCGCCACCACTTCGTCACCCAGAAGGTGAGCAGCGCGGGCTTGTTGTGCGCGAAGGTCACCGGCGACCACTGGAAGGCGTGAGGATGCTCGTCGATCAGCGTTCGGTACGTCGAGGCCAACTCCCAGTCCTCCCGCGGCCACGGTCGGCCGTCCTCGTAGATCATCCAGGGTCTGTACTCCGCGCCGCCGACCGTCTGGACGACGCGGTCCATTTCTGTCAGGAACGCGTCGTCGTGGCGGTTCTCGCCCGTCTCGGGGTCGTGATAGGTGAAGTCCTGTGCGCCGTCGACCCGGATCCCGTCGGCACCGAAGTTCATCTTTCGCCGTTGTAGCTCCAACACGATCGCCCGCACGACCGGCTGTCGGTAGTTCAGGTGAAGCCCGTACATCCCCGGCCCCTCGAAGAACGGGTCGGGAAGGAGTTCCGCGGCGGCGGCGTCGGCGTGACCCAGGGCCACGTCGAAGACGACGCGGATCGGATCGGGAGCCCCGTGGCAGGCGGCGATGAACTCCACGAGTTCGTCCGGCCGACCGGTCTCCAGTATTGCCGGGTTCGCCGCCGAGAAGCCGCTTACGACTACGTCGTATCCCCAGTTGGTCTGGTCCGGTCGTTCGACGCCGACCGTCACCCGCTCCGTCTCTCGGTCGCGGTCGAACGCGTCTCCGGAGTCGCCGGCGTCCGACTTCCCGCCCGGCCGCCAGTACCACTGCCGGCCGTACGCCTGCGTGAGCGGCTCGACCGGCATGAGCTGGACCGCGTCGTAGCCGGCGTAGTTGCGCTCGGCCGGGTCGAGCGGCTCGCCAGTCCGTTGTTTTCGACCGATGTCTTCGACGCGCTCGGCGAGCGCCCGGAGCGACCCCGACGCGGTCGAGGTCCCGGGGTGGATCTCGACCATGCTGGTCGCGGGATCGACGCGGGGAACGCCGTCGTCGACGGTCGTCGACACCGCCTCGTCGTCGGTCCCGAGCGAGCGAAAGTGGTCGCGGTCGGGTCGGGTGGCGTCAAGCCGCGCCCAGTCGTACACCTCGGCGGGCGCGAACGCGCCGAACGGCACCGAGTACGCAAGCGGGTCACGGACGGTCAGCCACTCGCCGTTCAGCTCGTACGTCAGCTGGTAGAGCGCGCCGAGGCGGTCCGCGGTCCCGACGCGGACGTTCTCGACGGCGACCCAGTGGTAGTCGCCGTCGCGTTCGACCGGGATCCGGTCGACGCGAAACGTCACGTCTCGGAGGGCCTCGCGGCCGGGGTCGACGCGGTCCGTGTTGTCCGGCGTAAACAGCTCCAGCCGCACGTCGTCGACCGGGACGCCCGCCTCGACGAGGTCGGGCGTCCAGAACCCGAACTCGACGGCCTCCGGTGGCTCCTCCGCGGGGTCTGCGCCGTCGGCGCGAACCGGATGCGCACCGAGCCGTCGAACGACCGAGCGGGCGGCCGCGAACGCGTCGGCGACCTCGCGGTCCGACTCCGCCGTCGACCGGAGCCGTGCCGTCCGCTCGGGCAGTCGGACCGGCCGGTCCGCTGGCGGATCGCCAGACATGTTCACAGCTCCGTGGGAACGACTGCGACGTCGTCGACCCGGATCCGGTCGGCCCCGTCGGCGTCGGTCACGAGACAGGTGTCGCCGGTGACGACGTTCAGCCGGCCGTGGTCGGCGTCGACGGCGACGGTCGCGTCGCCCGGCGCGAAGTTGAGCACGACCACGAACGCCTCGGACCCGCTTCCGCGGACGAACGCCACCACGTCGTCCGGGTGAACGCGGTCGCCGTCGGCCTCTATCGGCCGCTCGGTCGGGTCCCCGCTGGCGACGTGATACGCTACCCGCCGGAGGTCACCCTGCGGCCCGAGCGCCGGGTGTGCGTCGTGAGCCGCCAACAGCCGCCGGTAGCGGTCGCGGACCTCCTCGCGGGCGTGCTCCCACGCGATTGCGTCCCGACGCCCGCGTTGGCCGATCTCCTGGCCCGCGTACACCATCGGCATCCCGGGGAGGGTGACCGTCGCCGCGCCCGCCGCGGCCGCGGCCGCGTCGCCACACTCGACGCGGTAGCGCGTCTCGTCGTGGTTCTCGATGTACTGGAGAAAGCCGGCGTGGTCCGGAAAGCCGACCCTGGCGCGTTCGTCGATCGCGTCGAGCATCGAGTCGGCGGGAGCGGCCCCGCGGCCGATCTGCCGGAGCTGAAAGTACAGCGTCGCGTCGAAGTGGACGTCGAACATCCCCTCGTGGAAGTCCGGAATGTACGGAATCGTCTCGTCCATCAACAGGAACTCTGGGTCGATCGATTTCACGCGGTCGCGCAGTTCTCGCCAGAAGGAGTCCGGAACCGCCCACGCCATGTCACACCGGAAGCCGTCGACGAGCGGCGCCCACGCGTCGACCACGTCGAGGAGGTGTCGACGAACGGTCAGGTTCGCGTGGTCCAAGTTCGCGATGAGCTCCCAGTCGAAGTAGGTGCCCGGCTCGCCCGACTCCTGCCACTCGTAGCGGTCGCGGTACGGCGAGTCGGGGTTCTGATACGCGTCTTGAAACCACTCGTGTTCCCGCGCGGTGTGGTTGGCGACGAAGTCGAAGAGCACCCGCATCCCGTGGTCGTGAGCCGTCTCGACCAGCCGTCGGTACTCCTCGCGGTCGCCGAGGTCGTCGGCGATCGAAAAGAAGTCCGTGATGTTGTACCCGTGTGGCTTGCCGTCGTTCGCGAGGACGGGCGTGAGCCAGAGACAGTCGACGCCGAGGTCGGCGACGGCGGGAATCCGGTCGGCGACGGCCGCCAGCGTCGCTCCCTCGTCGGCCTCGGCGAACGTCCGGACGTACACCTCGTACACGCTGGCGGTTTCGGTCCACTCCGGGGGGCGGTTGAGCCGCGTCGTCTCGAAGCGGTCCTCCGGGGTCGTTCCCTCGGGCCGCCGCTCGTCCGCGCCGGCCTCGACTCGGCGGACCGCGACCGCGTCCGCGACGCTGACGCGCGGCTCCGCGTCCGGCTCGTAGGCGACGGCGACCGCGTGAACCCGCAGCCGCTCGGGAATCGAGCCGGTGTCGACCCGCAGCGTCGCGCCCGTCGCCTCCTCGCTCACGACTCGTGCGTCCCGCGGGTTCGTCCGCCCAGCCGCGACCGCGCTGGCGACGTCGCGGTCGTCGACCACGAACGTCACGGCGAGGTCGTCGGCCGCGAGCGTCGAGTCGGGGTTCGGTGTCGCCGTCGCCCGCACGACGGCCGTCTCGTCTTCGACGGCGGCGTCGAGACGGACCCGCGGGGGGCCGACGCCCTCCGTGGAGCGGTCGGTGGCGTACGCGACGTCCGCGCGGGCGGCGTCCCGGTCGCGAATCGCCTCGCCGCTGCCGCCGGCGACGTCGACGCCCTCGTAGGAGGCGGGAAACGCCCGCACGGTCAGGGTGTGATCGCCGTCGGGGGCGGCGAGCCCGATCCGGTACTGTCCCGGGACGTCCGGCGTGAAATCGGTCACGGGCGCCGTGCCGACCGTCGCGTCGCTCGGCGGCGGCGCGTCGACGACCCGCCAGTCGTAGCTCTCTTCGGGGTCTGGATCACGCGGCGCGAGCTGTATCGTCTCGCCCGTCGAGACGAACCGCGGTGGGCCGGGATGGTGCATACTCCCACATCGTCGCCCGGGGTCTTCGGTGTTGCTCTCCGCGCCGCCGGCGCCGTCCCGCGTTCGACGCCGGGTCGTCGCCGCCAGGGAAGTAGGGAGCTTCGCCCGGTTCGTCAAGGCTTTTGGTCCTGGGTCCGGCAGAACTAGCATGCGACTGCGAACCGCGATCGCGGAACACAAACGTCGCCGCGGCGAACGCTATCCGGCGGAGCGTCCGACCACCGTCGGCGCGTTCACCGGCGACGGCGGCCGGCTGGTCCACGTCGGACCGGACGGCGACGCTCACGACTGCTCGTACGCGCTCTCGGGCGTGGGCGGGACCGACCGGATCCAGATCGGGATCGCCGGCGGCGGCGGGATCCGTTGGCTCGCAGATCTCGAAACCACCCGCCAACACTACGACGGAGACACGCCGCTCGTCGAGACCGAGTACGACGCCGGCCGCTACACCGTCCACCAGTTCGACCTCGTCGTCGACGACGTCCACCTCACTCACGTGGTGTTGCGCGGCGCGCCGCCGGCGGACGCCGACCTGGTGGCGAGCTGTGCGTTCGCGCCCGACATGGCCGAGGGTCGCGTCGGCAACCTGGTTCACGAGGGCGCGGGCCCGGACGGCGGCGACGTCGTCGAGGTGTTCCACCGCCGCGAACACGACTTTCTGACCGCCTCCACCGGGCTCTCGGCCGCACACGGCCAGCGGCAGACCTCGATCGGCCAGCTGCTCGGCGAGGACGGCGGCGGCGCGCCCCACCGCGGCGAGATCGACGAGCGGGAGGACACGAGCCTGACGCCGGACGTCGTCGTCAGGGCGCCGTTCGAGCGGGACGGGCGCACCGAGCGCGTCACGCTCGCCAGCCGGACGGCCGTCGACGACGAGCAGACCGGTTCCGGACCGCGTCCCGGCGACGCGGGCGAGGAGGCCGGCGACGGCCGGCTCGCGGAGGACGCCGTTCGCGACCGGCGGCTCGCGGCGGTCTCACGGACCGCGGCCGCACACGCCGACACCGACAGCATTCGGGCGGCGGCCGCCGAGCGCGCCCCGTCCGTCCCCGACGCGGTGCCGCGTCAGGAGACGGTCGCGAGCGACCTCCGGGTGCTCGAGCTCCTCACCGCCGAGTCCGGCGGGCGGATCGCCGGCCCGGAGTTCGACCCCTTCTACGCGGCCTCCGGCGGCTACGGCTACACTTGGTTTCGCGACGAGGCGGAGGCGTCGAGCGCGCTGCTCGCCGCGAGCGAGGAGCTCGGGTTAGACGCCCGCGAGAAGCTGCTCTCCTCGGCCGCGTTTCTCTGTTACACACAGGATTCCGACGGGAGCTGGCCGCACCGCGTCTGGGCCGACTCCGGCAAGGTCGCCCC
>CAZKXC010000047.1:1258-16784 GCA_964556645.1 uncultured Halobellus sp. | reverse complement strand
CGTGGACTCGGGCGGCTGCCGGAAACAGGCGAGTCCGTCATCGGCTGTCCGTCGCCGAGATGAACACCGCCAACACCGGAACGATCTCCAGGCGACCGACCCACATCAGAAACACCATCAACAGCTTCGAGGCGTCCGAGAAGAACTCGTAGTTGCCGAACGGCCCCAGCCGGCCGAAGCCCGGTCCGATGTTGCCGATCGTCGCGAGCGACGCGCTCATCGATTCCAGCGCCGTCAGCCGGATCCCGATCCGGGCGGTGTCGAGCGAGATGAACACCGCCGAGATCATGAACAACACAATGTACAGGACGGTGAACACCAGAATGCCGCGGATGGCGTCCTCGTCGACGATGCTGCCGCCGAGCCGAACCGGCCGGACGACGTTCGGGTGTGCCGTCGTGAACAGTTCTCGCCGGATCGCCTTCGCCACGATGAGCCAGCGGACGATTTTGACGCCGCCGCCGGTCGAACCGGCAGAGCCGCCGATGAACATCGCGAACATCAACAACATCTGTGCGTTCGTGTCCCACTGTGCGAAGTCGGCGGTGGCGTAGCCGGTGGAGTTCAGAAGCGATCCGATCTGGAAGGCGGCCTGCCGGAGCGAGTTCCCGGCGACGCCCTGTGTCGTGCCGCCCAGCTCGATCGCCGGGGCCGCTCCCCGGAACAACAACACCGCGAGAACGGCGGTCACGACCGCGAGGGCGCCGGCGTAGGCGCGGAACTCCGCGTTCTCTGCCATGAGCTCGGCCTCGCCGCGCAACACGTGCCAGAACAACGCGAAGTTGACGCCGGCGATCACCATGAACGGGATGAAGACCCACTGCACGACGGCCGAGAACGCCGCGATGCTGTCGGCCTGCGGCGAGAACCCGCCGGTCGGGAGCGTGGTAAAGCCGTGGGCCACGGCGTTGTACAGGTTCATGTTGGGAGCCAGCTCCGCGAGGTGGAGGCCGTACAGGACCGCGACGTGGACGACGGTGAATCCGAAGTAGATCAGCCAGAGCGCGCGCGCGGTTTCGGCGATCTTCGGGGTGAGCTTCTGTAGCTCCGGACCCGGGGCCTCGGACTCCATGAGTTGGGCCCCGTTGACGGCGACTTCGGGAAGAATGGCGATCATGAGCACGATGATCCCCATCCCGCCGAGCCACTGTGTCAGCTGGCGCCACATCAACAACGCGTGTGAGTGTCGGTCCGTGCTGATCTCGCCGAGGACCGTCGCGCCGGTCGTCGTGAAGCCGCTCATCGACTCGAAGAGGGCGTTGACCGGGTTCGCGACGGTCGACGCCGTCCCGTATCCCGCAAGCAGGTACGGGATAGTGCCGATGGCCGCGGCGGTGAGCCACGCGAGCGAGACGAAAAGCAGCGCCTCGCGCGGGCCGAGGTCCGGGTCCGAGTCGACCCGCTCGACGGCGAAGCCGATCCCGGCGACGAGAACGATAGAGAGGAGAAACACCCAGATGTCCTCGCGGTAGACGACCGCGACGACGAGCGGAACCAGCATCGTGACCGCGAGATACTTGATCCCGGCGCCGAGAAGCCCGACGCTCGCCTTCCAGTTGACTCGCCACGACATACTGTTCGATCAACGGACCCGTCGCCGGTTCGCTGTATTAAGCTGTCGAAGAACGCGCCGGCGGCGACGGCCAACACCGTCCCGCCGACGCGTCGTCCGCCCGGTCAGGCCATCGCCGCGATCTCGTTTACCGAGCTGGACTCCACGAGGAGGATGAGGTGATCGCCCGGCTGGAGCACGGTGTCGCCACGAGGGGTGACGAGCGCCCCGTCTCGGGTGATCGCGCCGATGACGAACCGCACGTCGATGTCGTCGACGAGGTCCACGATCGGGCGGCCGACGAACTCACAGCCGGCGGTGAGTTGTAACTCGAGCACCTCCGCGCGGTCGTTTTCGAGAACCGAGATGTTCTCCGCGATGTTCTCGTAGGTGAACCGGGTGATCTCCTCGGCGGTCACCGTCCGTGGGTTGACCGCGATGTCGATGCCGATCTCCTCGAACACCGTCACGTAGTCCGGGCTGTCGACGACGGAGACCACCCGGTCGACGCCGAGCCGCTTCGCGAGCACGGAGACGAGCAGGTTCTTCTCGTCGGAACGGAGCGCGGCGACGACGATGTCGGCGTCGTCGACGTTTTCCTGTGAGAGGAACTCCGTATCCGTCGCGTCGTGTTCCATCACGACGGAGTTCGGCAGGTCCTCGGCGAGCGTCCGCGCCCGATCGGGGTCGCGTTCTATCAGCCGCGGTTCGAACTCTCGGTTCTCCAGCAGTCGGGCGGTCTGATAGCCGATCTCGCTACCGCCGAGGATCACGATATCGTCGGCGCGGTCGGGAGTGGTCTCGGGGGCGACGTCGTTGGCGAACGACTGGACGCTCTCGGGGCTCCCGATGACGACCGTACGGTCGCCGGCGGCGATGGGGGTGTCGCCGCGGGGGAAGATCAACTCGCCGTCGCGGAAGATCGCCACGAACGTCAACGACTCGAACCGGTCGGCCTCCGAGACGGTCTGTGTCGTTATGGGACTGGCGGCGTCGATCTCGAACTCCGCCATCTGCACCAGCCCGCTCGCGAACGGGTCGACGTCGATCGCCGCCGGCAGCCCGATGACGCGGACGATGTTCTCGGCGGTGAGGAGGTCCGTACACACCATGAAATCGACGCCGAAGGCGCCCTCGTCGTGTTCCCACGTCCGGAGGAAGTCGGTGCTTTTCACGCGGGCGATCGTGAACCCGTCGCCGAGCGTCTTCGCGGTGCCGCAGGCGACGAGATTCGTCTGGTCGTTGTCGGTGCACGCGATGACCATGTCCGCGCGCTCGACGTTCGCGGCCGTCTGGATGTCGGACGTGGTGCCGTCGCCCGCGATCGTCAACACGTCGACCTCGTATTTGAGCCGCTCGGCGCGGTCGGGATCGATGTCGACGACGACGACCTCGTGGTCCGGCGCGAGGCTGGCGGCGATGCTGGTACCGACCTCCCCGGCCCCGATGACGACCACGTACATGAACCGATTCACTCGGCGAAGCCACTAGTGGGTTGCTATACTGAGTACGGGAGCGCTCGCGTCTCCGATCGCGGCGGCCTCCCGTTCGTCGGGGCTCTCACGGCCGCCCGGACGCCTCGAGCGACCGCAGCCGAAGACCGTCAGAAACGACACGCCGATCCCGTGTCAGTGAAAGACGGCCGTGTTGCCGCGGGTCTCGATCAGGTCGGCTCCGACCGCCTCGGCCAGCTCGGCGGCGAGCTCCTCGGTCGACGTCCCGCCGCGAGCCGCCCGCAGAAACTTCGCTTTCACCAGCGTGCGGTCATCGAGCTGGTCCGCCAGCTCGTCGACGACCGCCTCGATACCGGCCTTGCCGACCCAGACGGTGACGTCGAGGTCGTGTGCCTCCTTTCGGAGCTGCTGGTCGCTCATACCCTTTCCACTCGCTCGTCCGCATTGAAGCTTGAGATTCGCGCTCGGAGTGGACGCGTCCGCCCACGCGGCTCGTCGCGAAAAAATATTAGATACGTCTAATAATTCGATTAGAGGGGAAGCGTTATCACCCTTCCCGACGGACCGGGAGAGCATGAACTCCGGACGCAACGAGACGGGAACGACCTCGCGGAGGCGGCTTCTCGGCCTCGGTGCCGGGTGTCTCGCCGGCGGCGTCGCGGGGTGTCTCGGCGGGTCGGCGACGTCCGACGGCGACGAGGGGCCCACGGCGGTCGCGTCGTTTTTCACCTTCTACGACTACGGCCGGCGGCTCGCCGAGGAGACGGCGATCACCGTCGAGAACCTGGTGCCCACGGGCTTGCACGGTCACGGCTGGGAGCCGGACCCCTCGATCCAGCGGCAGATCACCGACGCCGACGCCTTCATCTACGTCGGCCCGGAGTTCCAGCCGTGGGCGGACCGGGCGATCGAGACGGTCGCCGACGAGACGGGCGAGACCGCGATCGTGAACGCCCGCGAGGGCGTCGACCTGATCGACCTCGGCCGCGGACTCGACGAGGACGAGGCCGTCGAGAACGCGAAGGACCCGCACTTCTGGCTCGACCCACAGCGCGCGAAGCGGTCGGTCCGAAACATCGCGGCGGGGCTGGCCGACCTGGCGCCGGAGGCGGAAGAAACGATCGAAGCGAACGCGTCGGCGCTCGAAGCCGACCTCGACGCGCTCGACGCCGACTGGCGGTCGACGTTCGAGGCGGCCGACCGCGAGGTGGTCTTTCTGGCCGCACACAACGCCTTCGGCTACGTGGCAGACCGGTACGGCGCGACGATTGAGCCGCTCGTGGTGAACCTCGCCGCCAGCGGCGACGTGCGCCCGGCGGACATGCGGCGGGCACAGGAGACGATCGCCGCAAACGGGATTCGACACATCGGGGCGGCCGTCTTCGAGCCGATCCGGCCGGCGAAACAGCTCCGCGAACAGACCGACGTGGAAGCGTACTTTCCGGTCACCCCGTACGCCGGCACGGCGGAGTCGTGGGTCGAGCGCGGCTGGGGGTACTTCGACATCGCCCGGGAGGTCAACCTGCCCACGTTCCGGATCCTGTTGGGAATCGACTCGCCGGATGACGTGCGCTTCGTCGACTACGGCCGGAACTTCGAGCCCTGATGACCGTGTCAGAGGAGGCGACGTCGTCGGCTGACGACCGCCATCGCGACCGGGGCGGCGACGGCTCCGACCGGGTCGTCGCGGCCGCCGATCTCACCTTCGGCTACACCGCGGCGCCCGTGATCGACGACGTCTCGTTCGACGTCGGCCGCGGCGAGTACGTCGGAATCGTCGGTCCGAACGGCTCCGGCAAGAGCACGTTGTTGCGGCTCGTCTTGGGGCTCCACGAGCCCGACGCCGGAACGTGCCGGCTGCTCGGTCATCCCTCGCTCGCGTTCGCCGAGCGCGAGCGGGTCGGCTACGTCGCACAGGACGTGACCGAGAACACCAAACGAATGCCGATCACGGTCGCGGAGGCCGTGTTGATGGGGCGGTTCCCGCACGCCGGGTTCGGCCGCGTGACCGAGTCGGACCGCGACCGCGTCCGCGAGGCGCTTCACACCGTCGGGATCGAGCGGCTCGCCGACCGGAAGATCACGGCGCTGTCGGGCGGCCAGCGCCAGCGCGCGTACATCGCCCGGGCGCTCGCCGGCGAGGCCGAACTCCTCGTGTTGGACGAGCCGACCGTCGGGGTCGACGCCGAATCCGTCGACGCCTTCTTCGAGCTGCTCGACGGGCTCAACGACGACGGGATGACGATTCTCCTCGTCGAACACGACATCGGAGCGGTGATCGAACACGCCGCGCGGGTGATCTGTCTCAACCGCGAGGTGTACTTCGACGGTCCGCCGGCGGCGTTCGCCGAGAGCGACGCGCTCTCGCGGGCGTACGGAACGAACCTCGGAATCGGCGCGGAACCGGAGGTGGACGGCTCGTGACGGGACTCGGCGACGCGGTGCGGGCCCCGTACGACCTCCTCGCGTGGCTGATCGGGCTGTGGAGCGACGCGCTGGCCGCCGTCGGCGACGCGCTCGGCGTCGGGATGCTCGAGTACGTGTTCATGCACCACGCGTTCTTGGTGGGCGCGCTGATCGCGGTGATGGCCCCGCTGATCGGCACGTTTCTCGTCCACCGGCAGCTGGCGCTCATCGGCGACGCGCTGGCGCACACGGCGTTCGCGGGCGTCGCCGTCGGGCTCTTCGTCAACTCGGTTCTGGGCACGGGGATCTCCCCGTACATCACGGCAGTCGTCGTCGCGATGCTCGCGGCGCTCGCGATCGAGCTGATCTCGGAGGTCACCGACGCGTACAACGACGTCTCGATGGCGATCGTGCTCTCGACGGGGTTCGCGCTCGGAGCGGTGTTGATAAGCCTGAACACCGGCGGGCTCGCCGTCGGCATCAACCAGTACCTGTTCGGCAACCTCGCGACGGTCTCGCGGGAGAACGCCGCCCTGCTCGTCGTGTTGTTCCTCGTCGTCTCGCTCGTGGTGACGGTCACGTACAAACAGCTGTTGTACGTCACGTTCGACGAGACGGCCGCCCGCGTCGCCGGGATCAACGTCGCCTGGTACAACCGCCTGTTGACGACGCTGACGGCGATGGTGGTCGTCGGCGCGATGCAGATCATGGGCGTGATCCTCGTCGCCGCGATGCTCGTCGTCCCCGTCGCCGCGGCCGCGCAGGTCGCCCGAGGGTTCCGCGAGGCGTTGCTCGCGTCGGTCGTGCTCGCACAGATCGCGGTGTTGCTCGGAATCACCCTCTCGTACCGCTACGAGACGACCGCCGGCGGGACGATCGTGCTCGTCGCCGTCGCGGTGTACATCGGCATGGTGATCGCCGGGAAGCTCCAATCGCGCCGGTCCGTCGTCGAAGACACCGGCGCGGTCACCGGCGGGATCGAGGCGGACGCCGAGGAATCGCCCGGCGACTGACCGGCCGATCGGACGGCGGTGGTCTGTCGAACACGCGGAGTACCTACGGCGACGCCCGTCTCCCGGTCCGCTGTCAGGACGGCGCCGAGACCGCGCCGAGAGATACCTGTGAGGTCGGACGGTTTGAGAGTCACGTGCTACTCGCCCGGCACAGCGCGCCCGGAAAGACACGGTCGACGGGGCGGCGCGGCGGCGACGAGACCGAACGCCGCGTCAGAGGGACGGCTCTCCGCCGAGTCGCGGGAAGCACGCGGCCTGTCGGCGCCGCCGCCGTCGAGAACGCTTTTTCAGCCGTCGCGAGTACAGTGAAATCAGTAAACCATGATCGAGCTTCCTGAGTCGATGTCTGATATAGAGCTTTCTCGACGAAATCGTCTCGTCGGGTATTACCTCGTCGGGCTGGTCGGTCTGCTCCTGACGTACACGGTCGCTTACAACGCCGCCCTGGCACGGCTCGAGGGAGTCGACCAGTCGATGTTCGCGTCGTTCGAGTTCATCGTCCAGACGATGACCACGACGGGGTACGGTCAGGATTCGGACGTCTGGAGTCATCCGCTGATGTTTTTGTTCGTCGCCGGGACGCAGATCTCCGGCATCGCGCTCGGCTTTTTCACCCTTCGGCTCATCATCATCCCGTTGTTCACCGGCGCCGAGGTCAACCTCGACGACCGACTCACGCCCAAAAGCGGCCACGTCATCATCTGCGAGTACCGGCGCGACTCCGCCGTCCTCCTCGACGAGCTCACGGAGCTCGGGATCGAGTACGTCCTCGTCTCGTCTTCGGAGGCGAACGCAAAGGCGCTGTCCGACGAGGGATACTCCGCCATTCACGGCTCTCCGCAGGACGCCGAGGCGTTCGAACGGGCCAGCGTCGGGTCGGCCCGGGCGGTCATCACCGACGCCGGAGACGCGAACGTCAACACCATCCTGACCGTTCGGTCGATCGATTCGGAGATCGACGTCATCGCGCTGACCGACGACAGCGATATGCGGGACATCCTGCTGGAGACGGGCGCAGACACCGTGTTGTCCCCACACGGCGTGCTCGGCCACCGGCTCGCCGAGAAGGCGGTCTCATCGGTCCGGGCGGACCTGACGGACACGATCGAGCTCGGTGGCGAGTTGGAGGTCACGGAGGTCCCGATCCAACACGGAAACCGGCTGATCGGAACGCGGATCCGCGACTCGAAGATCAGAGAGGAGACGGGCGCGAACATCATCGGCGCGTGGATCGACGGAGAACTCCAGCTTCCACCCGACCCGGACGCGGTCATCCGCTCGAACACGGTGCTGCTCCTCACGGGCGCACACGACGCGCTGGAGGCGTTCAGCGAGTCGACTCGATCGCGTGCGTTCCGGCGACACGACCGCGTTCTCATCGCCGGGCAGGGTGAAGTCGGTCAGGCCGCACGGGAACTCGTCTCCGAGGAGGGACTCGACGTCGTGACGATCGACATCGAGGACCGCGACGACGTGGACGTCGTGGGCGATGCCCGATCGGAGTCGGTGTTAGAGGAGGCGGGAATCGAGACTGCCGGCGCGATCATCGTCGGACTTCCGGACGACTCCGCGTCGCTACTGGCAACGGTGATCACGCGGTCGTTGAACGCCGATGTCGAGATACTCACCCGAGTGAGCGACACCGATGCGACCCGAAAGGCGCTGAGTGCCGGAGCGGACTACGTCCTGTCCGTTCCGCGGGTGAGCGCGCGGATGGTCGCCAGGGAGCTTCGCGGCGAGGACGTTCTCGCTCCAGCGAGCCAGATCCGGCTGCTTCGCGTCCCCGCCACACCGCTGACGGGCTCGACGCTCGCCGAGTCGGGCATCTACGAGAAGACGGGCTGTCGCGTCATCGCCGTCGAAGACGATGCGGGGCTCGCGAGCACGGTCGACCCGCAGCGACGGTTCACCGGAGACGAGCGCATCGTCCTCGTCGGCTCCGACGAGTCCATCCAGCAGTTCAGAAAACGGTTCGATGTCTCACCGCTCGGCGCGGAGAGCTGATCCGCTCAGAGCGGCTTCTCGGCCGACGAGTCGGTGAGAAACCTCGAGAGCCGGGGGACGACGGCCGCCTCGATCGGAGCCGAGTACTGCATCAGCATCGTACCGATGATGCTCATGACCAAGACGTAGCCGACGGCGAAGGCGTAGATCGTCTGCACGACCGGCTCGGACAGCGTGATTCCGGAGCCAGACAACGCCAGCGTGGCGATGATGAGCGAAAACTCGCCTCGGGTGGTCATTCCGAGCCCGACCCGCGTCGACCGACGAACGTCGAGATCGTATATGCGACCGCCGAGATAGCCGCTCACCAGCTTCGTCGGGATCGTCAGGACGACGGCGGCGAGAATGAGCGTGAACACGCCCGTGAACACCAGCGGATCGGTCACGAGCCCGATCCAGACGAAGAAGAGAGCCGCGAAGAGGTCGCGAATCGGTTCGAGAAGCCGTTCGAGCTGTTCGACGTGGTCCGTCGAGGAAAACGCCATGCCGATGAAGAAGGCGGCGACCGCCTCACTGACGCCGAGCGCGAGTGCCGCGCCGGCGGTGAGGACGGTGACTCCCACGGCTCGAAGGATCACGTACTCGTTCGAGTCGACGTCGAGCACGCGCTGGAAGAACGGCGTCCCGAACCAGACGACCGCCAGAAGGAGTACGATGACACCCACAGCGATCCCGATCGATCGCACTGTCGCTCCGAGATCGCTCCCGCCCAGCAGCAGTGCCGAGGCGACGACGAGGTACATCGCGATGACGAGGTCCTCGTAGACGAGCGTCCCCAGCATCGGCTCGGCCTCGTCGTTGGCGATCCACCCGAGGTCGATAAGCGACTTGGTGATGATGGCCGACGAGGAGATGTAGACGATTCCCGCGACCAGAAACGCCGGCAGGAACGCCCGAAAGAGGACGAACCCGAGTATCAGCCCGCCTCCGAAGTTGACGACGAGATCGACGGTGCCGGCCGCGCCGATTCGGCTCCGGTTCGCGAGCAGGCGATTGAGGTTGAACTCCAATCCGAGAAAGAACAACAGGAACACGATGCCGAGTTCGGCGCCGAGTTCGACGAATTCGGTCGCTTCGAGGGCGTACGGCGTGAGCCGGCCGGCGACGTACGGACCCAGTATGATACCGGTACCGATGTAAAACGGGATGACCGACTGGCGAAGCGAGCCGGCAACGCCGCCGACGAACGCGACCGCAGCGAACAACACTCCGATATCGAGGAGCGCCACCTCACCTCACCTCCGATCTGGTCGCCATCAGATCACTCCGAGGCGGCGGCGTCGTTGGAGACGAGCGCGTCGAACGCTTGGAGGTCTCCCTGCGAGCCGATGACCACGAGCGTGTCGCCGGCTTCGAGGACGGTATCTGCCCGCGGCGACGGGATGACCGACCCGTCGCGCTCGATGGCGGCGACCGACACGCCCGTCCGTTCGCGGACTCGCGCGTCGGACAGGGTCTGGCCGGCGATCTCCGAGCCGCCGTCGAGGCCGTACCACTCCAGAAACGTCCCTTCTGCGAGCATCGTCTCGACCTGTTCGGACTGGACCGGCTGGAAGTACGCGCCTTCCAGGATGGTGCCGACGGTACGGGCCAGTCGGTCGGGGAGTTCGAACAGTTTCTCCGAGTCGGCCGTCTCTGCGGATTTGAAAAACACCTCCCGCTTGCCGGTGTTGTGCGTGACGATGACGAGTCGTTCTTCGTCGCCGATTTCGATCTCGAATTTTTTTCCGACGCCGGGAAGATCGCTCTCGTAGATGGTCATGACCAGACCGTTGCTCGGGAGCCTATTAAAACGGCAGAGACTCCGCGAGACACGGACTGTGTCGGGGGCTCCGCGTCACCGGACGGCGCCCTCGACGGCTTCGTGCCGACGTACCGAGTCCACCCGTCGTGTGAGTAGCCGGGGGGAGACGGAACAGCCGGCGGGTATCGCGCGTGGATACACACCGTTAACAGACAGCGCACACACGTACGGACATGAGCGGTGACACCGACGACAACGACATTCTCGCACACGTGCTCGTTCCCGTCGCTCACGAGACCGACGCGGCGGCGACGGCGAGCGCGCTCGAACCCTACGGGCCGGCCCACGTGACCGCCCTTCACGTCGTGGAGAAGGGCGGCGGCGCGCCGGACAAGACGCCCGTCGAGCAGTCCGAGGCCCTCGCCGCGGACGCGTACGCCGCGGTCCGGTCGGTGTTCCCCGATGCCGACGACCACACCGCCTACGGACGCGACGTGGCTACCAAGATTTTCGACGCAGCCGACGAGGTCGGCGCCAGCGCCATCGCCTACCGTTCCCGCGGCGGAAACCGGCTGATGCAGTTTTTCTCCGGAGACGTGTCGTTGAAGCTGGTGACCGGCGCAGACCGTCCGGTCATCGCTCTTCCCCGCACGGACGAGAAATGAGCGAAGAAGATCTCGCCAAAGACCTCGGGCCGCTCGCGGCGCTGACCATCGGCGTCGGGACGATGATCGGTGCCGGCATCTTCGTCCTGCCCGGTGAGGCGATCCTCAACGCCGGATCGCTCGCGTCTGTGGCGTTCGTTTTGGGCGGCGTCATCGCCATGTTCACGGCGTTGTCGGCCAGCGAACTCGGAACCGCGATGCCCCGTTCTGGCGGGGCCTACTACTACGTCAATCACGCGCTGGGACCGATGTTCGGGTCGGTCGCCGGCTGGGCGAACTGGCTCGGATTGGCCTTCGCGAGCGCCTTCTACATGGTCGGATTTGGCCGGTACATCGCCCGCATCTTCGGCCTCTCCGGCAGCGTCGGCGTCGGGCCGGTGTCGATCACCGTGGTGAAGATAATCGCGCTGGTCGGCGGCGCGTTCTTCGTTCTCATCAACTACGTCGGTGCGAAGGAAACGGGGCGGCTCCAGAACATCATCGTCGTTCTGCTGATCGGCATCCTCACCGTGTTCACCCTGTTGGGGACGCTGCGAGCCGAGCCGTCGAATCTGCCGGCCCCGACTGATGTGGTCACCACCTTGGAAACGACGGGTCTCATCTTCGTCTCCTATCTCGGCTTCGTCCAGATCACGAGCGTCGCAGAGGAGATCAAAGATCCCGGCAAGAACCTCCCGCGGGCGGTCATCGGCAGCGTCGTCATCGTGACCGTCATCTACGCGCTCGTCTTGGTGATCATGAGCGCGGCCGTTCCGCCCGGATTCATCGCGGACATCATCAGTTCGAACGCCGAGAACCCCATCGCCGTCGTCGAGGTGGGAGACTACATTCAGGGGGCCGCGATGGGCGGTGCGTTGTTGTTCGGTGGCCTTCTCGCGACGGCCTCCAGCGCGAACGCCTCCATTCTCGCGTCCTCGCGGATCAACTTCGCGATGGGCCGTGACCGCATCGTCACGCCGGCGCTCAACGAGATCCACGAGCGGTTCGGAACTCCCTATCGCGCTATCGGCATCACCGGCGGACTCATCCTCTTGTTCATCGTCATCGGCGACCTGACGCTGTTGTCCGGGGCCGCATCGGGACTCCACCTCATCATCTACGGGCTGCTGAATCTGGCGCTGATCGTGATGCGCTACGTCGACCCCGAGGAGTACACCCCGGAGTTCATCGTCCCGCTGTACCCGTTGTTGCCGATTCTGGGCGTCGTCTTCTCGTTCGCACTGCTGATCTTCGTCGCCGGTGACGCGCTGGCGTTGTCGTTCGGGATCGCGATCGCGGCAGTGTTGTGGTACTTTCTGTACGCCCGTACCCGGACGGAAAAACAGGGTATCCTCTCGAAACACATCGTCTCACGCTCGCGCGATATGCCTGCTGCGGCCGTCAACGCCGCTACGAGCGTCCAGCCGGACGGCGGACAGTTCCGCGTGATGGTGCCGCTGGCCAATCCCGCACACGAACAGGAGCTCGTCACGCTCGCCAGCGCAATCGCCAAACAGCGCGGCGGCACCGTCGTCGCCACCCACATCGTGACGGTGCCCGACCAGACGGCCCTGGCCGCCGCCGCCGACCGATCCGACGACATCGACGAGAGCTCACAACACCTGCTCGACAACGCCCGCGAGGACGCCGAGACGTTCGGAGTCACCGTCGAGACACACACGATTCTATCGCACAAATCCTACGAGGCGATCTTCGACGCTGCCCGAACGCACACCGCAGACCTCGTCGTGATGGGCTGGGGCCCCGACTCGCACGGCTCGCCCGGGCGAGCGGAGTCGGCGATCGACGAACTCACCGAGGCGGTCCCCTGTGATTTCCTCGTTCTCCGCGACCGTGGATTCGATCCCTCGCGCATTCTGCTCCCGACGGCCGGCGGCCCGGACTCGGAGCTGTCGGCGGCCGTCGCGACGTACCTCCAGGCGGAGTTCGACGCCGAGGTGACGCTGCTCAACGTCTCCGCGGACCGCGAGGCCGGCGAGCGGTTCCTCACGGAGTGGGCAGCGAACAACGGATTGGAGGACGCCGACCTGCTCGTCAAATCCGGCGACACGGAGACGGCGATCCAGAACGCCGCGGACGACGCGACGCTGCTGCTGCTCGGTGCGACCGAAGAGGGACTGCTCCGTCGGCTCGTGTCGAGGTCGCTCGTGTTGGACGTCGTCGATGACGTGGAGTGTTCGGTCCTGCTCGCGGAGAAGCACCGCGACCGCGGCCTGCTCGAACGGTTGTTCTGACGGGTCGCGGACTCGCGATGTATCCCACCCGGCCGATCCGCGATTGCGGCCGAGTTCCGCTGCGATCGAGTCAGACACCGCCGTCTGGGGGCACGGCGCCTTCGAGCCGGCGGCGCGATCGGGTGACTGAGCGGAACGTCTGGGAGCCGCGGTTGGCCGCGTGGATCCGATTCCACGTTCAGAACGCTCGTATATCGCGGATGCGACGGACTGGGGGGCGCCAACCGCGCCGGACGCGGCGGAGCGCAGCGTTCCCGCGTCAGCCCGGCTCCTCGGTGAGCGTGGCGACGTCGTCTTCTATCTCGTCGAGGATCGACCCGTCGTCCGGCTCCGCGTCGTCGTCAGCCGCAGCGTCGTCGTCCGGGCCGGCGTCTGACTCGTCGCCGGTCGTCTCGACCGCGACCGCGTCTCTGTCGACCGCGAGCCGGAACGTCGGCACCGTCCGGTAGACGACCTCGACGACGTGTTTCCGTTCGAGGCTCCGCAACGCCCGGCGCACCGCTCCCACCTCCGGGTCGATGTCGTACGTCTCGCGCAGCGAGTTGAGCACGCTCACCACCGACTCCGAGCGCTCCTCGGGGCCGGCGACGACGGCGAACACCCGCGCTTCCAGCGCCGGAACGCGGATCGTCTCCGGCGCCGCGCCTCTCGCGACCGCGTCCGCCTCGATGCCCGGCTCGACGTCGACGAGCTCGTTCGCCTCCGCGGTCGTCCGGATCAGGCTGTCGTCGTCGCGGTAGTAGTACGCTTTCAGGTGGTCCTCGAGGTACCGGTGGACCTCGCTCCCGCCGTCGACGCCCCACGCCTCCTCTAACTCCGCGTTCTTCGTCGGCTGGAGACGCACCACGTCCGCGAGGCGGTCCCGTTCCTCGTCGGTCAGGCTCATGACTCTTCGACCGCGCTCGCCGCGCGGATGACGGTCTTCTCGGCGAACTTCGGGCCGACGAGCTGGAGGCCGACCGGCAGCCCGTCGACGTCGCCGGCGGGCACCGAGACGGCCGGCAGGTTCGCGAGGTTCACCGGCGTCGTGTTCGCGTCCGCGAGGTACATCCGGAGCGGGTCGTCCAGGCTCTCGCCCAGCTCGAAAGGAAGCACCGGCATCGTCGGGGACGCGATCACGTCGACGTCCGCGAACGCCTCCTCGAAGTCCTGTCGGACCCACGCGCGGGCGTCCTGTGCCTTCTTGTAGTACTTGTCGTGGTACCCCGCCGAGAGCGCGTACGTCCCGAGCAGGATGCGGCGTTTGACCTCCGCGCCGAACCCCTCGCGGGTCTCGGCGAACGACTCGTTCCAGTTGCCGTCCGACTCGGCGCGGTGGCCGTATCGCACCCCGTCGAAGCGCGCGAGGTTCGAGGACGCCTCGCTCATCGCGATCACGTAGTAGGCCTGGACCGCGTGCTCGACGGAGGGAAGCGAGATCTCCGTCGTCGTCGCGCCCTGCGCTTCGAGGTCGGCTATCGCGGCCTCGACCGTCTCGACCACGCGGTCGTCGGCGCCGTCGAACAGCTCCGTCGGCACGCCGATCGTCAGGCCGTCGACGTCGCCGTCGGCGGCCGCGGCGTACGCCGTGTCGCCGTCGGCGACGTCGACCGCGCTCGGGTCGCGGGTGGTGCCGTCGTTCGGGTCGGGGCCGGCGATGACCGACAACGCCTCCGCCGCCGTCTCGACGTCGGCGGCGATCGGCCCGATCTGTTCGAGGGAGTTGGCGTACGCGACGAGTCCGTAGCGCGAGACCAGCCCGTAGGTGGGTTTGATCCCGACGACGCCACAGAACGCCGCCGGACACCGGACCGACCCGCCCGTGTCCGAGCCGAGCGCCACGTCGGCCGCGCCGGCGGCGACCGCCGCCGCCGACCCGCCGGAGGAGCCGCCCGGCACGCGCTCGGGGTCGGCGGGGTTGCGCGTCGGGCCGAACGCCGACGTCTCTGTGGTTGTTCCCATCCCGAACTCGTCCATGTTCGTCTTGCCGACGACCGTCGCGCCCGCCTCGGTCAGCCGGTCGACGACCGTCGCGGAGTACGGCGGCACGTAGTCGGCGAGCATCTCGGAGCCGCAGGTGGTCCGAATCCCCGCCGTGGAGATGTTGTCTTTGACCGCGACCGTCGCGTCCGCGAGCGGGCCGTCGGCGGCGCCCTCGATCGTCTCTTCGGTGATGAACGCGTTGTACTCGGCCGCCATCTACGACACCTTCGGACCCACGAAGAAGCCGTCTTCCGTCTCCGCGGCGTTCGCGAGCGCCTCCGCCTGGGTCAACCCTTCTTCGACCTCGTCGGCGCGCATCACGTTGACGAGTTCCGCCTCGCGGTCGAGCGCCGGCACCTCGTCGAGCGCCTCGAAGTACTCGAGTATCTCCGCGAACTGGTCGGCGAACGCCTCGCGCTCCCCGTCGTCGAGGCGCACGCGGGCCAGCTCCGCGACGTGGTCCACTTCGGCGGCGTCGACGGTCGGGGCGTC
>CAZKXC010000047.1:0-1158 GCA_964556645.1 uncultured Halobellus sp. | reverse complement strand
TTGGGGTACGACGGACCGGGAGTAAGGGTTTCGGAACGACGGACCCGCCGAGAGGGGCGGGCCGCTCGACGATGCCGGCCGGGGCTCACTCGTCGTCGCGGGCGCTGACCGTCATCACCGGCGGGTCGGCCATCCGCACCACCTTTTCGGAGACGCTTCCGAGCAGGTAGCGCTCGACGCCGGTCCGGCCGTGGGTGCCCATCACCACGAGGTCGATGTCGTGGTCGTCCACGTACTCGAGGATCACCTCGTGCGGGTTGCCGGATTTGACGGCCGGCACGGTGTCGACGTCGTCGAACTCCGCGGCGGTCTCCTCGACGAACGGCCGTGCGCGGTCCACGAACGTCTCCTCCTGCTCGTCGGGATCGATGCGTTTGCCGACCATGCCGGATTCTTCCCCCTCGATCTCGGTCCCGCTCAGGCCGGAGCCCGAGCCCGAGAGGTAGCCGCCGCTCATGCCGAGACCGACGTGGCGCGTGTCGACGACGTGCAACACGTGGACCGTCGCGTCGAACTCGGTCGCGAGCTCGCGCACGTGTGCCATCGCGGCCTCGGAGCCGGTGCTGCCGTCCGTCGGGTACAGGATGTGTCGGTACATTGTGCTATCCACGTGATACGTCGACGGGAGTCCGTAAAATTCCCGCGGAGAGATGTCAGATCCGTAGAAACCGCTCACGTCGCCGGTCCGAATCGCGAGGCCGGCCGCTCAGAGCAGGTCGTTCGTGACCAGCCGGTCGATCGCTTCTCGCAGGCGCGCCTCGCTGGCGGCGTACGAGATCCGCGCGAAGCCGGGCGCGTTGAACGCGCTGCCGGGGACGCACGCGACGGCCGCCTCCTCGATCGCCCGCTCACACCAGGCGGTGTCGTCGTCGTCGACTGGCAGCATCATGTAGAACGCCCCGTCGCCGACGGCGACATCGACGCCGTGGTCGGCGAGCTGGTCCACGAGGAGGTCGCGGCGGGCCGCGAACGCCCGCCGCATCTCTTCGACGGACTCGTCGGTGTTTGCTAACGCCTCGACGCCCGCGTGCTGGACGAAGTTTGTCGCACACGAGACCGAGTGCGAGTGGAGCTTGCCGGCCTGGCCGACGAACTCCTCGGCCGCGTGGAGGTAGCCCAGCCGCCAGCCGGTCATCGAGTACGCCTTCGAGAAGCCGT
>CAZKXC010000046.1:10201-16958 GCA_964556645.1 uncultured Halobellus sp. | reverse complement strand
GCGACCTGCTGGTTCTGCCCGAAGCGGGTGTCGACGCCGGGCATCGCGGCGTCGGCGCCGCCGAGCATGTTCAGTCGGAACGAGGTGTCGGTGCCCGACCCCTCGGCGCGGCCGATGGCGTAGATCTCCTGGTCGTAGTCGACGCCCTCGATCTGGTTCCAGTTGGTGATCTCGTCCTGGTAGATCCCGCGGACCTGCTCGCCGGTCAGCTGGCTGACGCCGGCGTCTGCGACGTCGGAGCTGATGACGACCGGCTGCCCGTCGCGGCCGACGACGTTATCGACGACTTCGTTCTGGGCCTTCTCCTCGCTCCAGCCGAGCTCGGCCGTGATGGGGCCGGAGGAGTTGCCGATGTCGACGAGCCCCTCGGTAACGGCCTCACAGCCGGTCCCCGAGTGGCTCAGGCCGACCGTCGTCGGGAACGGCGGCGAGGAGCGCTGTTCGGTCGGCTCGAAGCCGAACTTCGAGGCGAAGTAGTCGGCGATGAGCATGTCGTCCGCGCCGTCGGACGAGAGCTCGTCCCAGCCGGGGACGGAGCCTTCCTCGTTCGCGCCCCAGTACTCGCCGTCGCTCGGCGGAGCGTTGGAGTTCCAGTACGAGCTCCCCGTGTTCGAGATCGGGTACACCGTCGAAGAGCCCTCCGCGTTGAGCAGGTCCGTGCTCGGACCGGAGCCGTCGTCGCCGCCGTCGCTGCTGGAGCCGCCGTCGCCGCCGTCACCACTCCCGCTCTCGCTCTGACCGCCACAGCCCGCCAGGCCGGCGGTGCCGAGCGCTCCCGAGGTGATGAGGACCTTCCGCCGCGATACGCCGCCGTCAGTCCAGTTCCGATCTGACATCAAGCGAGGAGACACTCTACTTTAATAAGAATGCTTGTAATTCTAATATAGTCGGGGGCAGAGAGCCACGTAGCGGTACGCATTCTATATATTGCTCTTTTGATTATATACTACGCAACATCGGTATGTTGGGAACCGTTCATAAATGATCGACTCTGACGGAAGGTATACGACCCCCCGTCGGAAATGCCGAGGTATGAGTGAGTTCGCGCCCCCAGAGGTTCCCCTCGACGAGCTCGTCGACGACGTCGCAGACCGGACGGGTGAGGACCCGGAGTCGGTCCGGACGTGGCTCGACCCGTTCACCGACGACGAGAGCGTCACGCCCGAGGCGGTCGAGGCGACCGTCACCGACGTCTCGCAGATACTCGCCACCGCCGAGACGCGAGTAGACCTCGCGACGCGCACCGTCGAGGACGCCAGCGACGCTGTCGCCGACGTCCCGGACTTGGAGATCGTTCGGGTTCGACAGAACGCCTTCGAGGAGCGGCTCGCCGATCTCCGGTCGGACGTCAAGGGACTCGGCGAGGAGCTCTCGGCGGCGGCGAACGACCTCGACTCGCCGGTCGATATCTACGAGGCCGCCGTCGACCTCCACGAGGTAACGACCGACGCACAGCGGATCGTCCGGGTCGCCCACGACCTCGAGACCGAACTCGAGGCGTTCGAGGCGTGGCTCAACTCGGCCACTCGACGGCACGACGCGTTCGTCGATGACGTCGAGGCCGCCGAGGAGTCTGCCACGGGTGTCGCCGAGACGGTCGAATCAGTCCGGGCGGCAGACGACCCCGAACCGGAGCGCTGGTTCGAGGCGATCGTTCAGAACCGCGTCCTCGAAGTCGTCGTCGCCGACCTGCGGGCGGAGGCGGCCGACCTCCGCGCCTGGGCGGACGATGAGGGCCACTCGTTCCCAGCCGACGCCGAGAAGCGGATCGGTGGAGTCGCAGACCGGGTGGCCGCGAACGCCGACGCGCTCGCGGAGGGCCCGAGCCTCGACGGTCGGCTCGGCGAGCGGCTCGACACGCTCGAAGCAGAGCTGTCGGCCGTCGAACCCCCAGTCGCGTGGGCGCGCGTCGACGAAACCGTCGCCGAGGCGCGCAGGGGCATCGCCTCCGACGACGGGACGGGAGATTGACGCGCGACTGACACCTCCGGCCGACGTCCGTCGACACGGTCGAGCGACGGCCACAGGATCCGGCTCTGGCGCCCGGCCAAAGAGAGCGGACCGCCCGAGCGCCGGGACCGAAGCGACCGGCTCAAGCGCCAACAGCTTGATTACCACCAGGCAACGACAACGAGGCGTGACCCGCTGGGGCCACGCCGCGACCGTGGTCGCCCTTCTGCTCCTTCTCGCGGGGTGTGGAGGCATCGCTCCCGGGACTCCCGCCTCGCCGGCGAGTCCCCCAGCGACCGACGCGCAGTCGGCCGATCCAGCGTCGAACGTGACCGTCGTCTCTGAGGAACGCATCGCTGACGACGAATTTCCAGACGGCTTCTCACGGACGGGGATTGACATCGCGACGGCCCGCGAGCAGTCCGTCGCGTACCTTCGGACGGAGCCGGTGTCCGGAGTCGCGCTCGAACGGTTTCGTCCTGGCGCGTACGCCGACTACCAGTACGAGGCGACCGCGGCGGCGGTCCGGTTCCGGCTCGATGTCCACAACGGGTACGCGGACGTGACACAAAGCGACGTCTACGCCGTCTCGGACGTCAGATACACCCGCAGCGGCCGGAACAGACAGGTCTCGTTCGACGCGCGTAACGGGTCGGTGACGGAGACGCGGTACCGGGCAGCCGATTCGATGTGGGCGGTCGTCTCCCGGATTCTGACCGTCGGCGAGTTCCGGGCGGTCCGGACCGTCCGGGTCGACGGCGAGCGCCAGATCCGCTACGCGGCCGTCGACGCCGTGGCTCGGAACGCCACCGGCGTCCGGGGGCACCTGATCGTCGACGAGGACGGGATTGTCCGGCAGGCCCGGCTCCTGTACGTCCAGGCCGGGGAACCGAAGCGGTTCCAGTACAACCTCGTCTCGCGCTCGGACCGCGGGGTCGCGGAACCCGCCTGGCTTCCCGCCGCCCGCGGTAACCACACTGCGGAGACGGCCCCGGACTCGACCGTCGCCGCTCCTCGAGCGCCTACCCAACTTCGGCGCGTCTCGTGACGAACCCGACCGGACCGACGCCCCGGCGTTGTCGCGGCAATAGCACCTCGTCTCTGCGGAGGGCCAAGCGACGCAGATCCCTCGTCCGCGAGGGAGCGAACGCAGCAAGGCCGCTTTCTCGGGTACTCGTCGCGCCCGAAACGGGGTCGCTCGCCGCGCGGCGTTGCTAACGTTCGGTGTTGACGCCGACTGCCCGGTGCTGGCGGCGTTCGCAACGACGGGTGCTGTTTCGACCGTCGAACGAATAGGCCTCTTTGGCGCTGGGAGACAGGATTCGGCCGACTACGTTTGAGGACGCTCTCGACGTGTTCGTACGGGTTCGCCCGATGCGGAACGCCACGTCGGCGCTGTCGTTGATCGACGGACTGTACCCTTCCTCGTAGTTCGCACGAAGCGGGTACGCACCGTCCTTGGCGTGGCTCGGCTGCCCGAAGTCGTCGTACTCGAAGTGGTTCTCCATCGCGCTGAGAGCCTTGGCGCCGACGCGCTGAGTCGTGTTTTTCACTAGGTTGACGTTGTCGGCCACACGGCCGGGAATCGTGTCCCAGTTAATACCTTCTCTGGCAAGCTCGGTGGTTTGTACACCGAGCAGGGTTTGTGTGGCGCCGTACAGCGGCCCTCGTTGTCACTCTGAATGTTACTTTGGAAGTCCGGCGTCTCGATGAGGCCTGTCGTAACCGCACTCGCGACGACGATTCTCGCCTTCTTTAGTATCGCGGTATGGGGGGATCTGCTGTTCAGGGGTGTGTTGATCCGTGGATTCGTGATTGCGCTTACCTCCCGCGGTGTTTCGCGAGTTGTTGCGACGGAATGTGCGGTCGTCATCTCAGCGCTCTTGTTCGGGGCACTCCACGTGAACGCCGGCGTTTCGGGGCTTTCGACCGCGGTTGTCGTGTTACAGACGGTCGTTGGAGGTCTGTACTTCGGTCTGGCGCAGGTGCTTACCGACAGTCTCGCGCTTCCGATCGGCATCCATTTTCAACGAACCTCTGGATAACGGTCGTGTTCGGGCAACCTGACAGCGGGTTCCCTGCGGCTTTCCGGCTTACCCGACCGTTTGACCTCGGAGCCGAACTTGTCACGATCTTATTTTTCCCCGCCGTGATGCTCATCGCGGCGATTTTTCTGTGGGTAAAAGTGACACAAGGTAAGATTCCCGAAGTGTCACTCGGGGTCGCCACGTGAGCCGGTGCCCGTGAAAGCGTCTCTAGGCCACCGCTTCGGCCGACGGGCCGAACCCGTGAACTCTGGCGTTCATCGTCTGTGTTTCGTACGCCGCTCACCACCGCAGCCGGTACTGGCGTCAGTACAGACGATGGATCGAAACGGTATTGATGCTTTCACCGGAGACGATCGGAGTGACGAGAGTGTCTGATGCTGAGACATCTGCGTCGTGCGGCCTCTCTGATCCCGGCGTTTTGATCCCGCAAACCACGTGTCCCCGACCAATCTGGCCCACTCGGCGCCGAGGCCGCTCCGGACGCTCTCAACACCCACCTTTTACCCCCTCTCTATCCGTTCTCGGTGACATGGGATTGGTTCGACGGCTAACCGACGCGATCGCTGAACGGAGGGGTGACACGACCGAGGCGACCGACCCCGGCGACGACGGAATGGTGAACGTGAACAAGCGCGCGGCGATCGTCGCGTACTACTACGACGTGTCACCCCGGCAGGCGCGTCACATTGCGGCGGTGTTACGCGACCGGATGGACCGGGCGAACGACGCGACCGTCGAAGAGATCGCCGCCGGGATACGCGAGGAGACGGGGCTTTCACCCGAGGTGGCCGACCGGATAGCGCACAACGAACGAGCCTCGATCGTCAACACGAGCATCGTCGCGGCCTACGAGGAACGCCCTGGTGTCGAGGGAAAGCTGTTTCATCTGCCGGGCGACGTCGACGAAGACTCACATCCGGTTCGCGTCGACGTGGACGAACGGATCAGAGACCACGGCGGGGCCGTCTCGCTGAGCGAGCTACGGGACCTGTTTCGCGAGGCGGCAGAGAAGTACGAAGACGAGGGCGGAACCCCCGAGCGCGTCGACCACTGGCTGGCTCACGAACGGCCGACGTACACGATCACCCGGTATCGGTAGCCGATCGCGTCCGTTCTGTGCCCCGGCGGCGGCGTGTGCGGCCGTTCGCTTCCGCCGGCTCGCTTCTCCGTCAGATCTGACCGTTTGTCCACCGGCGTCGCCGATCCGATGAATGAATAATAAGCATATTAGGATCAGGCGTAATACTTCGGGAGGCTTCTGTGCGCCCATGAGACCGAACTGTACTGAGGACGGCGACGAAGTGTACGAGTGTTTCGAGTGCGGCGCGCGAGCCGAGACGTCGGGCCGCTGTGAGTGCGGAGGAGAACTCCTCCACCTGGGACGCTCGCGCGACCTGTAGCCGCGTCGTCCGGCGGCGAGTCAGTCGTCCTCGTCGTCGTCCGGCAACGAGAGAACGTTCTCGCGACCCAGCCGGAACCCGTCGAGTTCTCCCTCGTCGCGGAGCCCGGTCGTCACCTGGCTCGTCTTCGCGTCCGTCCAGTCGAGCTCCTCGGCGACCCGCTTTTGTTTCATTCGGCCGCCTTCCCGCTCGATGAGCCGCAACACCTGTTCTTCGTTGCTCAGCAACTCCTCGTCCACCGGCGGAGCGGGCTCGTCTTCGGCCGCTCCGTCGTTCGCGGTCTCGTCGTCGGACTCGGCGTCGTCTGCGGTCGCCACGGCCGGCTCCGCCCGTTCCGCTCCGGCCGCCGATCCGTCCGCATCCTCCCCGGCCGCCGATCCGTCCGCATCGGGCGTCGCCTCCCGGTCGCGCCGGACGTACGCGGCGAGAGCTCCGACCAGAAGCACCGCTCCGAGGAGGAGCGGGAGCCAGCTCGGCACCGCGTCGACGACCGACCCGCGCTCGGCGGCGATTCGCGGCTCGCCGGCGGTGAAATCTGTCGGGCCGACCCAGACGACGGCTCCGTCGCGCCGCTCCGTCGGGTCCGGCGACGCCTCGGCGAGTTCGTGTGACTCCGGCCACGAGAGGATGAGCGAACTCTCCTCGTCCAAAAACAACCCGTCGATCGCGTCGCCGGCGGTTATCCGGCCCTCCTCGACGTCCGCGAAGCCGTTCCACCGGAACCGATAGACGACGACCCCGTACTCCTGGGGTATCTCCCGGCGCTCTGCGGTCACGGAGACGTTCGAGACGCTCATCTCCCGGCCGGTCGCCGACGCCGACTCGGCCACCGTCGTCTCCATCCGTTCGCGGAACCGGTCGGTGTACGCCTCGGGGTTCGCCTCGAGGTCCGAGCGGAACGCCTCGAAGGCCGTCTCGTTGTCGTCGGTCGCGAGGCGCGTCCGGTACTCGATCGACCAGACCGCGTCGCCGTCGGCGTCGATCTCGACGGTGATCAACACGTCGTCGGGGTCGACCGCTTCCTCCTGGAGAACGACGTCGCCGGTGCCGACGCCACCGACTCCGACGGACGCGCCCGCGAGGACGCCGACGGCGAGACAGCAGGCGATCGCCAGCGACGCCGTCGTTCGGTACACGGACGGGCGAACGCGGGGGCGCGCTAAATCGGTTCCCATCTCTCCTCCCGGCGTGCGTTCGCGCGTCCGGCACGCCTCGGTCTCTCGGTCCGCGCCGTCGGCCCGCTCACGCTACGGGTCACCGGCCCGCTCGCCGCCGCTCGTGTCGGCGTCGGACCCGCGCTCGGCGTCGTCGCTCGACCCGTCGCCGTCGGAGTCCCGATCGCTACCCGTCTCGCCGCCG
>CAZKXC010000046.1:0-10101 GCA_964556645.1 uncultured Halobellus sp. | reverse complement strand
GTCTCGCCGCCGTCGTCTGCCTCCTCGCTGTCGTCACCCGCCGCTCCGTCGTCATCGTTCGGCTCGCCGCTCCCCTCGCCGGCAGAGTCGCCGCCACCAGCGGTGGCGTTGCCGTCGCTCCCGTCTCCGGGCCGGTCGTCGGCAGCCTCTGCGCTCCCGTTAGCCGGACGGCCGCCGGCGTCGGACGCGTTCTCTCCGCCGGCCGGGCGGTCGGCTCCGGGCTCGCCGCCGCTCGACTCGTTTTGACCGCCCCGCTCACCGGCTCCAGGCGGGCCGCCGACGCCGGCTCCGGGCTCGCCGCCCCTTTCGGAACCCATCGGCGCCCCGGTTCGGTTGCCGCCGATCTGTCGAGCGATCGCGGCGGTCTCGGGGCCGCTCAACTCGCTCGCGCGTCCCTTTAGCGTCTGAATTCGCTCGGCGTCGATACCCCGTTCTTCGCGCAGTTCGCTCGGGAGCTCCGCGGCGACCTCGGCGCTTCGGTCCGTCGTCCGGTTCACCGAGGCGACCGTCGCGCCGATCGCCGCGGTCCGTGCGGCGTACGCGCCCGGGCTCACGTTTCCGGCCTCGCGGCGCTCGCGAAGCTCGCGTTGTCGCTCCTGTAGCTCCGCGAGCCGTCGCTCGTTTCTGTCGATCTGGTCCGCGACGACCGCCGCGCGGGCCGTCTCCGTCTCCGCGTCTGCCAGCCGCGCCTCGAAGGAGCGCGACGCCAGCTCTCCGTCGACCTCGGCCTCCTGAACGCCGATGACGCCAGACATCCGCTCGCCCGGCGTGAGCTCCGAGACGGTCTGTTCCGTCGGCGTGAGTTCGGTGCCGTTCGACGCGTCGTGGTCGGCCCGGACGATGTCACCCTCGCCCGTCACCGCGGCCCCGAGCGGGACCATCGCTATCAGTGCCCCGAGGGTCAAGACGACGACGAGCAGCGGGATCCGTCGATTCATCGACTCGGCGTTAGACGCCGGCGGATAAATACCATCACACTCGTCGCGCCGAATTAACCCGGATTAACCCGGGTTTCGACGAACGCGACGCCTCGCGCGGCCGCGCTCAGTACGACTTCGCGAAGTACGCCGTCCGCTCTGCGGGCTTTCCACAGATCGCGCACGTCTCGTCTGCGTCGGCGGCGGCGTCGCCGGATTCTCCGTCGGCGGCGTCGCCGGGCTCTCCGTCGTCTGCGAGCGGGTCGTCGTCCTCGAAGGGCACCATCACGATCTCCGCGGCCATCGGCTCCTTGATCGGCTCCTCGCACGCCTCGTCTCCACACCACGGGGTCTTCACGTAGCCGCCGTGTTGGCCGAGCGTGCCGAGAATCTCGGCCCGGTCGTCGGCCTCCCGGACCTCGCCGTCGAGGGTGTCTTCTGCGGCCGTGTACAGCTTCGCGTACACCTCGTCGAGGTGTGTACGGACCGTCTCGATGACCCCCTCGCGGTCCTCGACGTGTTCCTCGCCGTCGGGCCGGTGGTTCAGGGTGAGCTCGTCGTCTTCGACCTCGTGTGGCCCGATCTCGATCCGCAGCGGAATCCCGTTGAGCTCGTGTTCGTTGAACTTGAAGCCGGGATTTCGCTCGTCGCGGTCGTCGAGGTCGACCCGAATCCCGCCGTCGTCGAGTTCGTCGGCGACGCCCTCGGCGTACGCGAGCACCTCGTCTTTGGTGTCCGCCTGCCAGATGGGGACCACGACGACCTGTGTGGGCGCGACCGTCGGCGGGAGCACGAGCCCCTGCTCGTCGGAGTGAGTCATGATCAACGCGCCCAGCGCGCGCCACGAGAGCCCCCACGAGGTCGTGTGGGCGAGCCGGTCGTCCTCGTTCTCGTCGGCGAAGGTGATGTCGAACGCCTCCGCGAACGACTGCCCGAGGTGGTGTGAGGTCGCGCCCTGAACGGATTTCCCGTCGGGCATGAGCGCCTCGACCGTCGTCGTCGTGTCCGCGCCCGGGAACGTGTCGTGTGCGGGCTTCTGTCCGCGGAGCACCGGCATCGCCAGCAGGTCCTCGTAGACGGACTCGTACTGGTCGAGCCGCAACAACGTCTCCTCCCAGGCGCCGTCGGCGGTCGCGTGGGCCGTGTGACCCTCCTGCCAGAGGAACTCCTTCGTCCGGAAGAACGGCTTCGTCTCCGTCGCCTCCCACCGCACGACCGAACACCACTGGTTCACCCGCATCGGGAGGTCGCGGTGGCTCCGCACCCACCCGCTGATGTACGGCGTGATGATCGACTCGGAGGTGGGTCGAACCGCGAGCCGTTCTTCGAGTTCCTTCGTTCCCGCCTCCGTCACCCACGCCACCTCCGGGTCGAACCCCTCGACGATCTCCTTCTCGCGTTCGAGGTACGACTCGGGGATGAACATGGGAAAGTACGCGTTCTGTACGCCGCTTTCTTTGAACTTCGCGTCGAGAAAGCCCTTGAGCCGCTCCCAGACGGCGTACGCACGCGGTCGGGTGACGATGAACCCGCTCATTCCCTCGGGGCCGTAGTCGGCCAGCCCCGCCTTCCGCACGACTTCGGCGTACCACTCGCCGGTGTTGTGTGACTTGGACTCGGTGATCCCGAGGTCCTGGTCGTCGTGGTCGCTCATTGTTCCTCACAGGGTGGGTCGCGGGCTTAAAAGGACCGAAGCCGCCGTTGGGCCGTCGAAGCCCCCTGCGGGAGACCTCGCGGTTCCCGGCAGCCGACCCGTCGCCGTCCAGTCGACGAGAACCGGAGAAAGGTTAACTTCCCCTTCGGACGTACGGCCGCACATGGACCTGTCGGGGCTCAGCCGGCACACGCCGGCGTCGGTCGTCGCCCGCCGCGAGGCGGCCGTGCTGGCCCCCGTGATCGAACGCGACGGAGCGGCCCACCTCCTGTTCACGAAGCGGGCCGACCACCTGGGCGAACACCCCGGCCAGATGAGCTTTCCCGGCGGCGGCCGCGAGCCGGTCGACGCGACGCTCAGCGACACGGCCCTCCGGGAGGCGAACGAGGAGATCGGGCTTCGGGCGGACGAGGTCGACGTGATCAGCCGGCTCGACGACGTCACGACCTCGAGCAAGTACGCGGTCCGCCCGTTCGTCGGGGTGGCGCCGGACCGCGAGTACGTCCCCGACGAGTCCGAGGTCGCCGAGGTCGTCGTTCTCTCGGTCGCGGACCTCTCGACGCCCGCGAACTACGAGTCCGAGCGACGGACCGACCACCCGGAGTACGGCGACCACCGCGTCCACTACTTCCACGTCGACGGCTACACCGTCTGGGGGGTGACGGGCCGGATGGTGGTCCAACTGCTCGAGCGCACGACCGACTGGCGCGCCCCGCCCGAGCCCGACCGGGTCGTCGGCCCCGACGCCGACCTCCTGATCTGAGCGACGCTCCCGCCGGACACGCCGACCGCGAACGGCTGGATTCAAGTCCACCGACCGGGAATCTGCTGGTATGAATCCGGGAGATCGCGTCCGCGTCGACCGCGGGGAGGTCACGAACGAGGGGGTTCTGTTGCCCTCGACGACCCGCGACCACCTCGTGGTCAAGCTCGAGGGCGGGTACAACGTCGGAATCGACCGCGACGCCGCCGACGTCGAGGTGCTCGAACGGAACGCCCGCGACGTCGACGACGCCGGCGACGCCGCCGGCGAGGCGAGCGAGATCACCTTCGCCGACGACCTCCCGACCGTGGCGCTCATCTCCACCGGCGGCACCATCGCGTCGACCGTCGACTACCGCACGGGCGCGGTCACGGCCCGCTTCGACGCCGAGGACGTGTTGCGGGCCGTCCCCGACCTGGCGGGACGGGCGAACTACCGCGGACGCGTCGTCGCCAACATCCTCTCGGAGAACATGGAGCCGCGGATCTGGCGGGACCTCGCACAGGCGGTTCACGAGGAGGTCGCCGCGGGCGCCGACGGGGTGGTGGTGATGCACGGGACGGACACGATGCAGTTTTCGGCGTCTGCGCTCGCGTTCGGTCTCGACCTCCCGGTCCCGGTCGTGTTCACGGGGAGTCAACGCTCCGCGGACCGCCCCTCCTCGGACAACGTGATGAACGCCGTCTGTGCGGTCGAGGCCGCGAAGGCCGACCACGCCGAGACGCTGGTGTGCATGCACGCAGGCCCCTCCGACGACGTCTGTGCGCTCCACCGCGGAACCCGCGTGCGAAAGAACCACACCTCTCGGCGCGACGCCTTCGAGACGGTCGGGGCGGCTCCGCTCGGGCTGATCGACTACGAGACCGCCACCGAGGCGGGAGCCGCCGGCGACGTCGCCGACGCGGCGATCGAGTGGCACCGCGAGCCCGCCCCGCGCGGCGACGGCGACCCCGCGATCGCAGCCGCGTTCGACGCCGACGTGGAGCTGGTGAAGTTCACCCCCGGACTGGACCCGGCGGCGTGGGAGTATCTCGACGGGAAGTCCGGCGTCGTGATCGAGGGCACCGGACTCGGGCACGTCCACACGGACCTGATCCCCCGGATCGAGACGCTCGTCGAGACCGGGACGACCGTCGTCATGACGAGCCAGTGTCTCGAGGGCCGGGTGTGCGACCGCGTGTACGACACCGGCCGCGACCTCCTCGACGCGGGCGTCGTCGAGGCGGGTGACACGCTTCCGGGCACCGCGAAGGTGAAACTCATGTGGGCGATCGCGAACGCGGACGACCCGGCGGCGGCGATGCGCCGAGATCTCGCCGGCGAACTCACCGACGAGTCGCGTCCCTGGCGGTGAGGGCGGGTCCGGCCCCGACCCGCGTGACGCGACGCCGCGACGGCCGCGCGACCGCTACCCTCTTTTTTGTGCCCCCCTCACCGTTCGTATGGACCCGGTTCCCCTGCTCGCGGCCTTTCGGTCGGTTCTCTACTACGGAGCGGTGTACGGCATCGTGCTCGCGGTCGCCGTCTGGATCTACCGCGACGCGAGGGCGCGCGGCAGCGACCGGGCGCTGGCGTGGTTCGTCGCGACGCTCGTGTTCACCATTCTCCCCGTGCTCGCGTACATGTACATCCACCGCGACGCGGGGCCGGCCGCTCCGAGGTGAGACCGCCGTCGCCGCCTCGGGTATCAGAGGCGATAGCCGGACCCGAACGCCTAATTCCTCTCGCCGCGGTCGTTCGGACATGGTCGCGACCCTGCCGGACGCGCTCCGTCTGATCGTCGTTCCCGTCTTCTGCTGGGCGGCGGTCCGCGACGTCCGAACCCGCCGGCTCCCCAACCGGCTCTGGCCGCCGTTGTACGCGCTCGGCGCGCTGGCGTTGTGTTGGGAGGCGGCGCTGTTGTGGCCGTTCGCGGGGCTCGACGGGCGGTTGTTCCTGGTTCGGGTCGCGGTCAGCCTGTTTTTCGTCGCTCCGCTCGCCTACGCGTTCTGGTATCTCGGCGCGTTCGGCGGCGCCGACGCGAAGGCGCTCATCGCGCTGGCGGTCGTCTTTCCGACCTTCCCGACGTACGCGGTCGCCGGCGTCTCCGTGCCGCTCGTCGAGACCACGCTCGGCGTCTTCTCGCTCACGATCCTGACGAACACGGTGGTGCTCGGGCTGGCGTACCCGGTCTGGCTCGCCGTCTCGAACCTCGCCGCCGGCCACCGCTCGGCGACGGTGTTTCTCGCTCGCCCCGTGTCGACCGCGTCGCTGCCGGACCGTCACGGGCGGCTGTTCGAGACGACGGCGGGAGTCACCCGACACGGGCTCGACCTCGACGCGCTCCGGATGTACCTCCGCTGGCGCGGGCTGACGCTCGCGGAGCTCCGCGACGACCCCGAGCGCCTCCGGAACCCCGACAGCGTCGCCGAGACGTTCCGTCCGACCGACGGCGGCACACACGTCGGTCCCGCGACCGACGGCGGACAGCCGGCTCGGTCGTCGGACCGCGAGGCGGTCGGCGAGCCCGTCGCCGACGGATCGGCCGACCCGCCGGCAGACGGGTTCGACGACCCGTGGGCGGCGGCGCGGTTTCTCGAGGCGATCGACCGCGGCGCGTACGGGACCGACCCGGAGACGCTCCGCGACGGGCTGGAAGTGGTGGCTCACAACGACGCGGTGTGGGTGTCTCCCGGCATGCCGTTCGTCGTCCCGATGGCGGCCGGGCTGGTGGTGGCCGTCTTCTACGGCGACGTCCTGTTCGCGATGCTCGGCGCTCTCGGACTGGTGTGAACCGACGGAACGTGGTTCGGCTCCGGCGACCGACTCACGCCTCGACCGGGAGGTCGCTGGCGGTCAACACGCGGGTGCCGATCGGTCGTTTCACCAGCTCGCCGACCTCGCGGCCGAACACCTGACCGACGCCGCGCTGTGCGGCGACGTCGAGCAGCCGCTGGTCGACGACGCCGTCGACGACGACGGCCCGAGGGACGTCGGCCGCGTTCTCGACCGCGTCGAACGCCTCGTCGGCGTCGACCTCCTCGAGAATTCCGAAGCCGTCGTCGAGAAGCCGCGCGCGCCCGGTCTCGCCGTCGACGACCGTCTCTACGTGTTCCTGGAGGGACCTCGGCTCGGGGTCCGGTGTTTCGGCGTCGTCGTCGCCTGCGTTGGTGCCGTCGTCTGCGCCGTCCGCCTCGTCGGCGGGATCGGCGTCGCTGTCGTCATCCGTGCCGTCGCGATTGACGGCCTCGGCATCGGCGTCGCCTGCGCTGTCGTTGTCGTCGCCCGTGGTGTCGCCGTCGTCTGTGGTGTCCGCGGTAGCGGCGTCAGCGTCGGCCTCCCCCGAGGCGGGGTCGTCTTCGGCGGCGGGCTCGACCGCGTCGCTCGGCGCGGCGTCGACTACCGCACCGTCCACCTCGTGTCGGGCCTCCTCGACGTCGGCGCCGTTTTCGGCGGCGTCGGTCTCCTCGACGGCGAGGTCCGTTTTCTCCCGCGGTCGGGTCGGTCTCGTCGAGTCCGGCGCCGTCGGGGCGGGCGTCGAGCCGTTCTCCGCGGCCTCTCGCAGGCTCGTCTCGCCGGTGATGTTCTCGTAGGGCACCTTGCCGCGCAACGCCTCGAAGATTGTCTCGCGGTCGAGGTCCTCGACGGACTCGCCGGGCGGGGCGAACGCGACGTAGTCGACGTCGCCGACCTGTCCGAGCTCGCGGAGGATCAACTCGCCGCCGCGGTCGCCGTCGAGAAAGGCGGTGACGGTTCGCGAGCGGGTGAGCGACGCGACCGCCTCCGGGACGTTCGTCCCCTCGACGGCGACCGCGTTTTTGATCCCGCACTCGAGCAGCGTCGAGACGTCCGCACGCCCCTCGACGACGATCACGGCGTCGGAGTCGCCGACGCGCGGGCCGGCCGGCAGCCCCTCGTAGTCGACGATCCCTTCGACCCGGGCGGCGTCTCTGACCTCTTCTAACACGTCGTCGCTCCCGAGCGTGGTCTCGTCGAACCCGCTCGCGACGAGCTCCTTGGCGCGCTCGACGACCTCTCGGCGCTTGGCGGCGCGCACGTCCTCGATGCTCGTCACCTCAACGGCCGCTCCGCACGGCCCGATTCGGTCGATCGTCTCGAGTGAGGCCGCCAGAATCGCGGTCTCGACCTTGTCGAGACTCGAGGCGACGGTCACCTCGCCGAACGACTGGCCGTTCTCCGACCGTATCGAGACGTCGATCCGTCCGACCTTCGAGGACTCCTGAAGGTCACGCAAGTCGAGTTCCTCGCCCAGTAACCCCTCTGTCTGTCCGAACACCGCGCCGACCACGTCGCTCCGCTCGACGACGCCGTCGGTCGCGATCGTGGCGCGGATCAGGTATTTGGCTGTGTCGTTCATGTGAGTGATGATGGTGATGTGAACGGACGGCGGCTGCCGTCCTCTTTCATCTAGGATCTTTCCCGAAAAATACTTGTCGACCCGCCGATCGTCGCCGGCATCGATTGAAGACAATTTTTCTTCGGAGTGGCGTATCGAACCGCTTTGGTAGGATTTAACCGCGTCTAAAACGTATCGTTGTATACGATGCGCTATCGCAGAGAGTTCGTGTGGATCGCGGCGTTCGCCGTCCTCGTCGCGTTCGCCGTTCCGTGGCCGTTGTGGGGGATCGACCGTGTCGTCGCCGGGCTGCCGGTGTGGATCTGGTGGCACGTCGGCTGGCTCGGGGTCTGTACCCTCGTCTTCTCGCGGTTCGCCCGGAGCGGGGCGTGGGAACGCGGGATGGGTCTCGACACCGCGACCGGCGACACGACGGCAGCAGAGGGGGGTGATCGCCGATGACCGTCTCCGGAGGCCTCGGTATCGTCGTCGGCTACCTGGTGGTGGCGCTGGGCGTCGGGCTCGTCGCCTACCGGCTCACGGAGTCGACGGCGGAGGACTACTACCTCGCGAACCGCTCGATCGGCACGGTCGTGTTGTTGTTCACGACGTTCGCCACGTTGTTGTCGGCGTTCACCTTCTTCGGCGGCCCGAACCTCGCGTACGCGGCGGGCCCCGAGTGGCTGATCGTCATGGGGACGCTCGACGGCGTTCTCTTTGCGGTGTTGTGGTACGTCATCGGGTACAAACAGTGGCTGATCGGCAGACGAAACGGCTACCTCACGCTCGGCGAGATGCTGGGCGACCGGTTCGGCTCCCCGGGGCTCCGCGCGCTCGTCGCCGGCGTCAGCCTCCTGTGGCTGTTCCCGTACGTCATGTTACAACAGATGGGCGCGGGCGAGGCGCTCGTCGGTCTCACCGGCGGCGTCGTCCCCTACTGGAGCGGCGCGGCGCTCATCACCGTCTTCATGATCGGCTACGTCGTGCTCGCGGGGATGCGCGGCGTCGCGTGGACCGACACGCTCCAAGGGCTGTTCATGCTCTCGATCGTGTGGATCGCCGCCGCCTGGGTGGTGTCGGCGGTCGGCGGCGTCGGAGCGGCGACCGGCTCGATGCTCGCCGCTCGCCCCGAGTTCGGGAGCTTCGGCGGCGGGGTGTACACGCCCGGGTTCATCATCTCCACGGCGATCACGATCGCCTTCGGCGTGACGATGTTCCCGCAGATCAACCAGCGCTTCTTCGTCGCGAAGTCGGGGGCGGTGCTCAAACGCTCGTTCACGTTGTGGCCCGTTCTGGTGTTGCTGCTCTTTTTACCCGCGTTCATGCTCGGCGCGTGGGCCGCCGGAATGCCGGTCGAGGTGCCCGAGGGGGCGAACGTCCTTCCGGTGGTGCTCAACGAGTACACGCCGGTCTGGTTCGCCGCGTTAGTGGTCGCCGGCGCGATGGCCGCGATGATGTCGTCGTCGGACTCGATGCTGCTTTCGGGGTCGTCGTACTTCACCCGCGACCTCTACCGGCCGTTCGTCAACCCCGACGCCTCGGCGCGCCGCGAGGCGTGGCTCGCGCGGCTCGGCGTCGTCGTCTTCGCCTCGCTCGCGTTCGTCGCGAGCCTGTTTCGGCCCGGAACGCTGATCGAGGTCGGCGACACCGCCTTCTCCGGGTTCGCGCTGCTCTCGCTGCCCGTCGTCTGCGCGCTCTACTGGGACCGCACGACCCGCGACGGGATGGCCGTCGGCATCGCGGTCCCGCAGGCCGCGTACCTGCTCGTGGTGTTGTCGTCGGTCCTCCCGCTCGTCCCGCCGCTGCCCCGCAGCGTCGCCGGCGGCTGGGACGTCGCGCTCGGCCTGATGCTCCTCTCGGCCGGCCTCACCGTCGGCGTCTCGCTTCTCACCGCGCCGACCGCCGACGGCGACGCCTCGCGGTTCGCGGTCGCGGGCGACTGAGCCGGATCCCTCTTGAGACGGTCCGAACGGACGCGACGGCCGTCTCACCCGCGGGTTCTCCGGCCGACGCCCCCGCCGGCCGGTCAGGTGACTCGACGCCGACCCGCGGAGCGTCGGATCGACTCGCCGGTGACCCGCGTTCGAAATCGAATTTCGTGTACGCCGGATCTACTATTCGTGGACAACCTATTTAATGGCCGTTCCCGTGGGTGGATCCATGACGGCAGGTCCGCCGATAACGGAGATTCACTTCGAGGACGCACCGGACGTCGGGTCGGTTCCGGGCCCCAGGAGCCGCGAACTGCTGGCGAAACAAGAACGGATCGACAGCAGCGCGGTCGCGTACCCCGAGGACATTCCGGTCGCGTTCAAAGAGGCCAAGGGAGCGACGCTCCGCGACGCCGACGGCAACACGTACATCGACATGTTCGCGGGCATCGGCGTGTTGAACGTCGGCCACTCGAACCCGTACGTGTTGGAGGCCGTCC
>CAZKXC010000045.1:12489-16973 GCA_964556645.1 uncultured Halobellus sp. | reverse complement strand
CTCCGGCTCAGTCGTCCGTCGGCTCGGCCGCCGGCTCCTCGTCGATCACGCCCTCCGTCCAGGTTCCGCGCCGGAACCACGCGACGCCGAGGAGAAACGAGACCACGGCGGCCGTCGTGTACGCCCACCACAACCCCTCGACGCCCCACGCGCGGCCCGTGTAGCCGATCTCCACGGCGGGGACGGCGATCGGGCCGATAGCGACGCCGCCGACGGTGACGCTCACGGCGCCGAACGCCAGCGCGGCCGCCAGCGGGATCCGAACCACCCAGCGGGACAACAACGACAACGCCATCGCCACCTTCGTGTCGCCCGCGCCGCGGAACCCGCCCTGGACCACCATCAGCCCGCCGAAGAACGCCCACGAGAGCGCGACGATCCGCAGGAACACCACCCCTTCGGCGACCGTCTCGGGGTCCGCGACGAAGACGCGCATCGCGGCCGCGGGGAACAGCCACACCAGCCCGCCGGCGGCGGCGAGCAGCGCCATCGTTCCCGCGGTGGCGACCCGGGTGACGGCGGCCGCGCGCGCCGGCGTCTTCGCGCCGAGGTTCTGGCCCACGCCGGTCGCGGTCGCCTGGCCGACCGCCCCGGCGACGGACCACGAGATCGACATCAGCCGAACGCCGATGCCGTACGCCGCCGTGGCGGCCGGGCCGAACCGCGCCACGAGCGCGGCCATCGCCACCGCGGCGAACGACCGAGCCCAGCCGTCGAGCGTCGCCGGGTACCCGACATCGATCAGTTTGCGCAGGATCGTCGGGTTGGGCCGGAGGTCTCGGAGGTACAGCTTCACGCCCCAGTCGCCCCGGAGCAGGATCCACACGCCGACGGCGGTCGCGAACAGCCGCGCGATGAGCGTCGCGATCGCGGCGCCGCGCGTGCCGAACGCCGGCACCGGCCCCCAGCCGAGAATGAAGACCGGGTCGATGACGATGTTCAGCGCCGCCGAGATCGCGACCAGCCACATCGCGGTTCGCGTGTCGCCGGCGCCCTGTAATGACGCCCGAAACGCGAAAAACAGGAAGGTGAGCGGCAGCGTGAGAAAGATCACCTCGATGTACGCGAGCGCTTCGACGAACACCGCGCCGCGCGCGCCGATCCAGAACAACAGCCAGTTGCGCGCCGCGAAGCCGGCCAGCGCCAGAACGACCGAGACGGCGAGCGCGAGCAGCACCGTCTGAGCGACCACCTCGTCGGCGCGGCGGTCGTTGCCGGCGCCGATGTGTTGTGAGACGACGGCAATCGTCGCGGCCGTGAGCCCCACCGCCGTGGAGACGAACATCCACGACAAGGGGAACATGAGCGAGACGGCGGCGACCGCCTCCGTGCTCACCCGCCCGACCCAGAACATATCGGCGAGGTTGTACAACGTCTGGAGGAGGTTGCCGAGCACGAGCGGCCACGCGAGGTCGAACAGCTTCGGGGTGATCGACCCCGTCGTCATGTCGACCCTGGCGTCGTCGTTTCCCACGGGGCGTTCTCTCCGCGCCTTCGGCCGCTCGTGACCTAACGTTTCGGGAGCCGGCGGGCCTGACGGGTGTTCGGCCCCTCGACCGGGGGCCTACCGCGCCCGCTCGCGAATGTCGCCGACGTCGAGCAGCGACTCGCCCGGGTCCAGCGCGGTTCGGTACGTCGCCCGCGCGACCGTGTCGACGGACAGCGGTCGCGCCTCGCCCAACCGGCGCGCGAGCGGCTCTACCGACGCTATCGCGCGGAGTCCGGCGTTGACGACCGGCGAAAAGTGCGGCTGGCCGGGGCCGTACACCGGCCCCGGTCTGAGGGTGACGTCGTCGAACGCGAGGTCGGCGATCGCCGACTCGGCGCGCCGTTTCGCCGTGAGGTAGGCGTTGCGGACGCCGGGCGGCTGTATCGCCGACGAGAGAAAGACGTACGTCTCGACGCCCGCGCGCTCGGCCTCCAGGGCGGTCACGATCGCGCCGTCACCGTTGAGCCGCTCGAAGGTGACGCCCGCCTCTGGCGCTTCGTCGATGACGCCGACGGCGTGGACGACGGCGTCGACGCCGTCGAGCCGGTCGCGCCAGGCGTCCGGCCGAAAGAGGTCGGCGCTGGTCCAGGAGACGCCGTCGGCCCAGCCGCCGGCGTCGGGGCGACCGCTCCGCGAGACGCTCCGGACCTCGTGGCCGTCGCGGACCGCGAGCCGACAGATCGCCCGGCCGATGAAGCCGCTGCCGCCGACGACGAGGAGGGTTGCCATGCCGTCGGCTTCTCGCCCGGTCCTCCTTGTCGTTTCGGTCGAGACCGCCGACGGACGGCGGCCCGGTCTCCGATGCTCCGCGCGCCCGGCGCGTCGGCCTTCCGGAGACGGGTGCCGCGATCACAAAGACGAGGGTCCGTCGCGGCGTCGGCGTCCGCATGGACGACGGATCACACGCGCCGGCCGCCGCCCCCGACGACGCGATTGCGACGGCGATAACCGACCGACTCGACGCGTACCGCGACCGATTGTTCGAGCTGCTCGCTCAGCCGAGCGTTTCGACGACCGGCGAAGGGATGGACGCCGCTGCCGGGCTCGTGGTCGACACGCTCGCCGACAGCGGCCTCGACGCGAGCCGGATCGAGACCGACCGCTACCCGCTCGTGTACGCGGAGCGAGGGCCCGAGGAGGCGTCGGCCGCGGAGGACGCGCCGACGGTTCTGTTTTACGGCCACTACGACGTCCAGCCGCCGGGCGACGCCGACGCCTGGACGTCGCCGGCGTTCGAGCCGACGGTGCGTGACGGCGCCGTCTACGCCCGTGGCGCGGGCGACAACAAGGGGCAGTTCGTCGCTCACGCGTGTGCGGTCGACGCCCTTCTGGCGGCCGACGCGTTTCCGGCCGTCACGGTGAAACTGTTGATCGAAGGCGGCGAGGAGAGCGGAAGCGCGGGGCTTCGGGCGTATCTCGGCGCGGAGCCGGACGCGCTCGCGGACGTCGACCTCGTGTACGTCGCCGACGGGCCGCGCCACGCCGTCGCCCGCGAGAACGGCGCCCGCGAGGGGGTTCCGACGCTGATGTACGGCAACCGCGGCGTGCTCTCCGTCGAGGTCGACCTCCGGACCGCGAACACGGACCTCCACTCCGGCAACTTCGGCGGCCCGGTGCCGGGCGCGACCAACCGGCTCGTCGAGCTGCTCTCGTCGATGCGCGCGCCCGACGGCGACGGGATCGCCGTCGACGGCTTTCACGACGGGACCGCGATCACCGACGCGGACCGCGAGCTCGTGGCCGCGATTCCGGACGACAGCGAGGCGATCCGCGAGGAGCTCGACCTGGCGGGGTTCGCGACCGAGACGCCCTACTACGAGCGGTTGTTGACCCGGCCGACGATGACGATAAACGGCCTCGCCGGCGGCTACCAGGGCGAGGGGATGAAGACCGTCCTGCCGGCGACGGCGTCGGCGAAGCTCGACTTTCGGCTGGTGCCCGACCAGGATCCCGACCGCGTCTTCGAGGCGGTGCGGAGCCACCTCCGCGAGCGAGAACCGCGGGTCGAGGTGCGGAAACACGGGACGTTCCCGCCGATGAAGACGCCGGTGGACACGCCGATGGCGGCTCCCGTCCTGGACGCGTTAGAGACCGTGTGGGCCGACGATCCGGTCGAACTGCCGCTGCTGGGCGGGAGCCTGCCGGCCGCGTACTTCCGCGAGGTTGACGCGCTCGCGGACGTGCCCGTGCTCATCGTCCCGTACGCCAACCACGACCAGGGGAACCACTCGCCGAACGAACACCTCGACGTCGACTGCTTCGAGAACGGGATCCGGACGAGCGCGCGGGTGATCGAGTCGCTCGGCGACGCGTGAGCACGGACGGACGCGAGGGGCCGAACCGAGCCCGGACTCACATTGGTTCCGAGGGCGGAAGCCCACGAGCTTAGTCGTGGGTAACTGACGCCATCAGTCGGCGAAGCGGCCGCGTGAGAAGAAACCGGTAGTCGCTGTCGGGCGTCCAGCGACGGAACGCGAGGCTGTTCGTCATCACCGAGACCGACGAGCCGGCCATCGCGAACCCGGCGAGTGCGGGGTTCAATAACCCGAGCGAGGCCACCGGGATCAGCGTCGCGTTGTACGCGAGCGCCCAGAACAGGTTCTGGCGCACCTTCGCGATCGTCGCCTCCGAGATCCGAAGCGCCTTCAACACGTCGCGGGGGTCGTCGCGCATCAGGGTCACGTCGGCGGCCTCGATCGCCACGTCGGTGCCGGAGCCGATGGCGATCCCGACGGAGGCGGTCGTGAGCGCGGGCGCGTCGTTGACGCCGTCGCCGACCATCACCGCGTGGCTCCCGTCGGCCTGAATCGCCTCGACGGCGTCCGCCTTGTCGTCGGGCAACACTTCCGCGCGGACGCGGTCCGGGTCGATACCGACCCGCTCTGCCACCGCACGGGCCGTGCGCTCGTTGTCTCCGGTCAGCATCGACACCGCGATGCCGCGCTCGCGAAGCGCCGTCACGGTTTCTCTGGCGCTCTCACGGACCGTGTCGGCG
>CAZKXC010000045.1:0-12389 GCA_964556645.1 uncultured Halobellus sp. | reverse complement strand
CCGCCCGGGAGCCGACCGACGAGCATCGCGGTCTTTCCCTCGCGTTCCAGCCGCGCCATCGTCGCCTCGGCGGGGTCGGGGTCGATCCCGTTCTCGCGCAGCAACGCCCGATTTCCGACGAGCACCGTCCCCGCCGCCGTCTCGGCGCGCACGCCGTGGCCGGGGACGTTCTCGAACCCCTCCGGCGTGTCGACGGCGACGCCCCGCTCGCGGGCGCCGGCGACGATCGCCTCGCCGAGCGGGTGCTCGCTTCCGGACTCGGCGGCGGCGGCCGCTCGAAGGAGGCGGGTTTCGGGGTCGAGAGTCGCGTTCCCGGACGCGGCGTCGGCGTCGACGGCGACCCCGCCGTCCGGAGCGGCGGCGACGCCGTCGCCGCCGTCGCTCGGCTCCCCGTCCGCGAACGCGACCACGTCCGTGAGTTCCATCTCGCCGTGGGTGAGCGTCCCCGTCTTGTCGAAGACGACCACGTCGACGTCGCGGACGCGTTCGAGCACGTCGCCGCCCTTGAACAGGACGCCGTTCGTCGCGGCGATCGTCGACCCGACCATCGTCGCGGCCGGGGTCGCGAGCCCGAGCGCGCACGGACACGCGATGAGCACCGCGGAGGCGAAGACCACCATCGAGAACTCGAGGACGCTCACGCCGCCGGCGACGGGGCCGCCGCCGACCGGTCCCCACACCGGAAGCCAGCTGACGAACGCGGCGAGCGCCTCCGGGAAGAGCCCCCAGACGACCGCCCAGACCAGCGCGTTGACGATGACGACGGGGACGAACACGCTCGACACCCGGTCGACGAGCCGCTGGACGTCGGGCTGGCGCGACTGGGCCTCCCGGACGCGCTCGACGATCTGTCGGATCGCGGTGTCCGCGCCGACCTTCGTGGCCTCGACGCGGAGGACGCCGTTCTCGTTGACCGTCGAGCCGACCACCTCGTCGCCCGGCCGCTTCTCGACGGGGACGGACTCGCCGGTGAGCATCGACTCGTCGACCGCAGACTCCCCGTCGACGACGACGCCGTCCGTCGGCACCTTCTCGCCGGGATGCACCTTCATCACGTCGCCGGTCGCGATCTCGTCGACCGGAACCGTGCGTTCGGTCCCGTCGTCGTCGACGATCGTCGCCTCGTCGGCGCTCAGCCGGAGCAGTTCGCGAAGCGCGTCGCTCGCGCGCGCCTTCGAGCGCGCCTCGAGCCAGTTTCCGACGGTGATGAACCAGAGGATGAACGCGACCGCCTCGAAGTAGAGGTCGCCGGCCAGCGGCGCGCCGACGAGCGGGCCGACGAGCACCGCCGTGCTGAACGCGTAGCCGGCGGTGGTGCCGACCGCCACCAGCGTGTCCATGTTGACGTCGCGGCCGTTCCGCCAGGCGCGCCACGCTCCGGCGAGGAACTCCCGGCCGAGCGTCGCCATGAGGAGCGTCGCGATCGCGAACTGGAGCCAGCCGAGGTCGACGACCCCAATCGTCTCCGGCACCGTGTAGGCCCCGAGCATCTCTCCCATCAGGTACCAGAACGGCAGCGTGAGCAGTCCGCCGCCGACGACGAGCCGGCGTTGTCGGGAGAGCTCCGCCTCGGCGGCGCCCGTGCGACCGGAGTCGTCGGCGGCGCCGTCCTCGTCGCCGCGGACCGGCTCGTAGCCGGCGTCCTCGATCGCGTCGTACACGTCTTCTAAGCCGGCGTCGACCGGGTTGTACTCGATCGTCCCCTCGTCGGTGGCGGCGTTGACGTCGACGTCGACGACGCCGTCGACCCCGGCGATCGCCTCCTCGTTCGCCGCCGCGCAGGTCGAACAGCTCATGCCGCCGATGGCGACGGTCGCCGTCTCGGAGACGGGGGCGTAGCCGGCCTCGCGGACCGCCTCGTACAGGTCAGCGAGACTGGTCCGGCCGGGGTCGTACTCGACCGTGCCCTCGTCGGTGGCGAAGTTGACCGACGCCTCCTCGACGCCGTCGAGCGACTCCACCGCCTCGGCGACCGTCGCCGAGCAGGTCGAACAGGACATCCCGCCTATCTCGAGGTGTGCGGTGCGAGCGTTCATCTCGTGTGTCCGTACGGGTGGCTCACTCATGCGGGTTGTGGTTGCGATATCGGCGTTCTGGACCTCGCTGTACTTTGGGATCGAAAGCTCGTCCGGCGGCTCGTCTCGGTGTCGAATTGAGCCGGCCGCCTCGGCCGGGGAATGCCCGTGAGACGCGGTCGTCGATACGGGCGATCGACGACCGGTGATCGCCGACGTTAGGCCGTGAGAACGCTTCTCGTGGGCGATTCGGCCGAAAATACCAAACACTTATATCTCGGTTGGGCGTCTGTGTAGGCGCGATGGCGACAGGCAAGGTCGACTTCTTCAACGACACCGGCGGTTACGGATTCATCGAGACTGACGACGCTGACGAGGACGTGTTCTTCCACATGGAGGACGTCGGCGGCCCAGACCTCGAGGAAGGCCAGGAGGTAGAGTTCGAAATCGAGGAGGCGGAGAAGGGGCCGCGCGCGAAGAACCTCACTCGACTGTAACCGGCGACGACACGCCCGGACAGCGCCGAAAACGCGTCTCGCGCATTATTACCCCGCGAGCCTCCGGCCCGCGCGCCTACCGGGCGTCGGGGTCCACCGCTCGGCCGTCGCCGCCCCCGCCGGCGTCGCCGTCCCCGCCGTCGGCAAACGGATACCGCACACCCGTCGCCTCGACGGAGAACTCCCAGAGCCGCCGCGCGTCCGATCGGTCGTAGGAGGCGTCGTTCGACCGTCCCACCGTCGGATGGCCTCGCATGTTCAGGAACCCCCCGGGTTCGACGTACGCGCCGCCGTCGACGTCGGCGGTCGCGGCGTACAACATCGGCTCGACGCCGACGGCGGGGTCCTGACCCAGCAGGCCGTTCGCGAGTCGCATGCCGAACCTCAACAACAGGCTGTCGTTCTCGCGGGCGGTCCGCATCTGTAGGTCGGTGTCGGCGTAGCCCGGGTGGCACGCGACGCTCCGAACGCCGAGCCCCGCGGCGTCGACGCGACGCTGGAGCTCGTAGGCGAAAAGCAGGTTCGCCAGCTTGCTCCGGCCGTACGCCGCCCACTTTCCGTACGACTCCTCCCAGTTGAGGTCGGTGAAGTCCATCTCGCCCTGCTCGTGGGCGCCCGACGACTGGGTCACCACCCGAGCCTCGCCGTCGGCGGCGGTCAGACGGTCGAACAGCCGGCCGGTCAGCGCGAAGTGACCGAGGTGGTTGACGCCGAGTTGCGTCTCGAAGCCGTCTGCCGTCTCGCGCCGCGGGATCGCCATCACGCCCGCGTTGTTACAGAGGACGTCGACGGCGTCGTACTCGTCGCCCAGCCCGTCCGCGAACGCCTCGATCGAGTCGAGCGAGGCCAGGTCGCACTCGCGGACGTCGAGGTCGGGATCGCCGGACGACGATTCTCGGATCTCGGCGGCGGCGCGCTCGCCGCGCTCGACGCTTCGACACGCCATCACGACGGTCGCGCCCTTCCGGGCGAACGCCCGCGTTCCCTCGCGGCCGAGCCCGCTGTTGGCGCCGGTCACCACGACGGTGGTGTCGTCGAGGGTCGGCATCTCCGCGGGAGTCCATTCGGTCATACCCGGTCAAAGGGGAGACGCAAGGAGAAGCCTGTCGGCGGCAATCCACACGGTCGTTCGTTAAACACTTATAACGAATCCGGACGTATCATCGGCTCGCAATGACGAAAGCGATCCTGATGATCGTCGGCGACTTCGGCGAGGATTACGAGATCATGGTTCCGTTCCAGACGCTTCAGGCCGTGGGCCACACCGTCGACGCGGTCTGCCCGGACAAGGAGGCGGGCGACCGGATCAAGACGGCGATCCACGACTTCCGCGGCGACCAGACGTACCTCGAGGAGCGCGGCCACGACTTCGCGCTGACCGCGACGATGGCCGAGATCGACCCCGCCGACTACGACGCGCTCGTCGTCCCGGGAGGGCGCGCCCCAGAGTACCTCCGGACCCACGAGGAGGTGATCGAGGCGGTCACGCACTTCTTCGAGGCGGAGAAGCCGGTCGCGACGCTGTGTCACGGTCCGCAGGTTCTCGCGGCCGCTGGCGTGCTCGACGGGTACGAACTGACCGCCTACCCGGCGGTCCGTCCCGAGGTGGAGGCCGCCGGCTGCTCGTGGGTCGACGGCGTCGTCCGCGATCGCAACCTGGTCACCGCACAGGCGTGGCCCGACCACCCCGAGTGGCTCGCCGAGTTCATGGACCTGCTCGGCGACGAGATCAGCCACGGCGACCCCGTGGCCGCGGCCGACGACTGACGACGAGCCGCCCGCCGAACGCCACACACCTAAGACGCCCCGCGTTCGAGACACAGCCATCCATGACCGCTCCCGACCCGCCGACCGTCTACGTCGTTCGCAACGAGCCCGACCCGGACAGCCAGTACCACTGTGACGCGCTCGCGTCGTGGTTCCCGGCCGCGACCGAGGTGGACTTCGTCGCCGGCGACGAGGTGCCGCTCGACGGCCCCGACGGCGCCGACGGGGTCGTGTTGAGCGGGAGCACGGCGGGCGTGTACGAGGCCGACTCCCGCCCGTGGATCGACGATCAGATGGCGCTCGTCCGCGCGCTCGTCGACCGGGAGGTTCCGACGCTCGGCGTCTGTTTCGGCCACCAGGTGGCGAACGCCGCGCTCGGCGGCACCGTCGAGGAGATCGGCACGACCGCCGACCTCGTCGCGGCCGACCTCGACGACGACCCGATCTTCGACGGCGTCGACCCGGTCGTCGTCTCGCTTCACGGCGACGCCGTGACCGAGGTCGGCGAGGGGCTCGAGGTGATCGCGTCGGCAGACCACGCTCGGGTCTTCGGCACCCGTCACCGGACGGCGCCGTTGTGGACCGTCCAGTTTCACCCGGAGATCACCGCCGACCACCGCGAGCGTCTGGCCGAGACGTTCGACTGGAGCCCGGAGGCGGCCTTCGAGGACGTCACGCCGGGGCGGGTCTTCGAGAACTTCGAACGGCTCGTGGCCGAACACGCGGAGACCACTTCCCCGACCGGACCCGCCGGGGCGGGAGAGTGAGCGCGGTCGGTCGACGCGTCTTGAGACGGCACGGGCGGCGTCGCCCACGGAGTCGCGCCGCGTAGCGCGGATCCGCCGACGCGAGAGGCCCCTGGCCGGTCGGGATCCACGGCGCTGCTCCCGGCGTGTGACCCCCTGAGACGGGTGGTCGGCTCGCTCTCGCCGGGACCGCGAAGAGTACAACCGAGATATGACCCACCCAAATCGATACGCCACCTCCGTCGTTACCGTGACGTATGGCCCTTAGCGTCACAGCGGCGATGACCGGCGGCGTCCGCCGGGCTGCGAGTCGAAACGGCCTGTTGTTGAGCCTGGCGCTCGTCGCGGTCGGCGCCGTCTGGCAGCTGTCGTTCTACAGCGCCGTCACAACGGCAGTCCAACTTCCCGGAGCGTCAGCACAGTCAGTACCGCTTCCGACGATTGACCTGCCGCTTGCCGTCTCCGCGACCGGAGCGGTGGTCGCGTTGATCGGATTACAGTACGTCACCGTCGTCACGATGCGGACGCTCGTCGGCGGGCGGTCCGGCACGATTCCCTCGGAGTACTACACGCGGAACATCGTCCCCGTGCTCGCGAACGCGATCGTCGGAGGGATTCTCTACGGGCTCGCCGTGCTCGTCGGCTCCGTTCTCCTCGTCGTTCCGGGGATCGTCGCGTACGTCGCGTTGAGTTTCACCCTGCTGTACATCACGACCGAGGATCAGAACGCGGTCGCTGCGCTCGCCAGCAGTTGGCACACCACGCGAGGCCACTGGCTGCGGTTGTTCCTGTTGTTGACCGTCGTCTTCGTTCTGTTGGGTCTCACACAGGGCGTTCTCTCGTTTCTCGCTCAGGCGGCGCTCGCCGCCGCCTCCGGAGGGAGCCTCGGCGTTCTCGCCTCGGGCGTCGTCGGTCTACCGCTCTCGGTGGTCGTAATAGGGATTCTCGCCGACGCCTTCGTCCAGCTCAACGGCCCCGACGCGTCCTCGCACTGAGCCACCGGCGAGTCGAGCGGGCGGACGCGACGCCGGCCTATTTGGACAGCTACCGCGCGACGGCGGTCGCCACCCGGCCACCGAGATGACCGAAGAGCCAGCCGAACACGGGCGACACGCACACCACGACCACGCCGGCGAACACGGCGAAGAGCCGAGACCCCGACCACGCCGCGGTCGTCCCGACGGCGCCGGCGAGCCTGAGCACGGCGACGACGCCGCCGAGGAATCCGGCACGGAGCCCGACGGCACCCGGGTCCACGGATCGGGTGGCTGCGAGGCCGCCTCCGATCGACGCGCCGACGATCATCATCGCACCGCCGACGGTCGCGTCGGCGTTCGGGAGCCAGTCCAGCACGACCGCGGCCGGCACCGACGCTCCCGCACCGAGGAGCGTGATCCGCCACACGTGCGGAACGCGACAGAGCAGCGTCGAAGAAACCATGATCGAGCCGATCGATCGCGGAGCCGACACATTACGCGTTCGGAGGCTCAAACTGGCGTTGGTCCGACTGGGCTCCGGCCGCCACCGGCCACGGTCGACGGCAGAAACGCGGACGGCTGAACCGGTATCGAGGCTTCGACGCCTGCTTGTTAGCGTCGCACGGGAGAGCCGGAGACGCGCCGGTCCGTGACACGGACGCCCCCGAATTCCCGGTCAGCGCTCCCGGGCGGCGGTCGCGTTCTCGTGGGACGTCGAGCGACGGCCGGCGCCTTCGGCTTCCTCGGCAGACGCCGGGGCGTCCGTCCTCTCGGTAGCCACCAGCCGTTCTATCCGCCGTTCGAACTCGGCATCGTCGATCTCGCCGTCGACGTAGCGCCGCTTGAGCCGTCGGATCGGTGACTCGCCGGCCGCCGTGGCGTCTGCGGCGTCGTTTGTTCCGTCCGTCCGTTCGCCGGCGAACTCGTCGGCGAGATAACCACCGAACGCGCTGCTCCCGACGACGTACGCCGCGCCGACGAGCGTCGCTCCGAGCACGCCGACCGTCGCGGCCGGAGAAACGGCCGCCGCAACGGCGAGCGCGAGAAGCGTCACCGGCAGCGACACCATCACCACCATCGCGCCCGCGACGAGGCCGACCCGCGGCCCGTTGGTGTCGCCGGACGTCCCCGCTCGGCTGGCCACGCCGCCGCCGATCGCCGGCGCGAGCACTCCGACGAACGGGACCAGGCTCGCGAGCACCGTCACCCCGGCGCCGATGCCGGCGGGTCTGAGCACGTTCGAGACCCACTGCCGCATCGATCCCTCGTGAGTCGTCTCATCGCCGGTCATCGTCCGGGTGTTTCACCAGCTGGTGTCCGGGTAGACGGCTGTTGGCGTCTGTAAGACGGCTGTGTGACCGCTCTCTGCCGCCGGTAACGGCGTCTGCGCCTCATGACAGTATTGTGTACGTTCTACACTCATATATATCCTGTTGGCAGGCGGGCACGGGCCGCGGGCCCGATCGCGTCAGTGTGGTATGGTTTCTCCTCACGACCGGGGTTTTAACAAGGTACTGTTCTGTGTACCGGCGAGACGGCCATATGATGACACCGCTCGAGATCGGACTGCGAATTCTCGGGGGTATCGTTCTCATCGGGGTGAACGCGTACTTTGTCGCGATCGAGTTCGCGCTGACCCGCGTCAGACAGTATCCCGAATCGGAGTTCGACACGCCCGGGCTCGAGCTCGCCTGGAAGATGACAAACGATCTCGAATTCTATCTCACGACGTGTCAAGTCTGGATCTCCGCGACTAGCATCGCCCTCGGGATCATCGCCGAACCCGGACTGGCCGCCCTGTTCGAACCGGTGTTTGAGAACACGACGCTCGCATCGATCGGGGCCGGTTCCCTGCTGGGGTTTCTCCTCATCAATCTCGTCCATCTCACCCACGGCGAGCAGACGCCGACGTACCTCGGTGTCGAACGCTCCAAGCAGGTCGCTCAGTACGGAGCGCGGCCGCTGTACTGGTTCGCCAAGATCCTCGCTCCGGCCATCTGGGTCGGCGATTCCGTCGCCAAGGGAACGCTAGGCCTGTTTGGTATCGAGATGACCCAGGCGTGGACCGAAACCGAGCGGGAGGTCATCGAGACCCGGGGTGACCTCCGTAACCGGCTCGGCTCGGTGCTCGAGGAGGGCGACGTGGCCGCCGAACGACGCGAGGAGATCATGAATGCGTTAACCATTGGCGAGCGATCGGTCAGCGAGGTTATGGTCCCGCCCGACGAGATCGTGGCGCTATCCACCGCGGACAGTCCGGACACGAACGTCCAGAAACTCGAAGATCACCCACACACGCGGTATCCACTCGTCGGCGACCACCTGAGCGAGTTCCACGGTGTCGTCTACAGCCCGGCTCTGTTCAACAGGCGTGAAGAGCTGTCGGCCGGCGATATCGAGTTTGCCGAACTGGCAGCCCCGACGATGACACTGTCTCCCGATACCGACGTCAGCGACGCGATCGATCAGTTCCAAACGGAGCGGCAAGAACTCGCGCTCGTCGTCGAGGACGGCACTGTCGTCGGACTGGTAACGGTGACCGATCTGCTGGAGGCGATTATCGGCGATATCGAGGACCCGCTGGATCAAGAAGACCCCGACGTCCTCGAGTAACACGCGGTCGCACGCCATCGACGTGAACCGACTCGACAGGGTGGGAGTCAGTCATACCCGAGTTTAACAGACGAATACCATTATGCGGTCAGCGGCGTTCACGGCGGCGTATGAGCCCCTCCATCTCGCTCGGTAGCGTCGCGACGACGCTGCTGCAGTACCTCGTCGGCATCGCCGTCGTAGCGCTCGGGTGTCTCCCGTCGCTCGCAGTATCCAACGTTCGGGCACGGCTCGGTGGCTGGCCGACCGACCGCCTGGTGCGCAACTATCTGTTGCTGGTCGTCGTCGTCGCCGCCGGTCAGTGGGCCGTGATCGTCGGCGGGTGGGAGCTGCTCCACATCGGGTCGACGCAGGCCGACCCCCAGTTTCGCGCGCTCCGACTCGTCGGGTTGCTGGTCGGCTACCCACTGGCGGTGCTCGGGGTCGGGACCGTCGGCGTTCGCCTGTACTGTCGGAACACCCGCGAAGACCAGTGGCTGACACCCCGGACACTCGCCGGGCTCGGAGCCACGGTCGTCTGGTACATCGCTACCGTGTTCGGGGCAGCAATCGTCGTCCTCATCATCGGCTTGTTTATCGCGCTGCCGACCTGACACGCCGGCTCTCGGGACCGAACGCGGCCACGCCGTCGTGTGTACTCCTCCATCGCCCCGTGTCGAGCTATCGCGTAGGATTTACACAGAACACGAATCTCGGCTTCGTTCGAAAAAAATTTACCATGGTGTGCCAAGTTGTAGTTCCCACACTACGACCCAACGTGACGAGAGCCGTACTGTGGGGCCGTCAGAGGCACACCCTATCCCCTCTCACCGAGGGGTCCTTTTGACGGTACTGTAAGGAAGAAAACACCCCGTGTGAACCGGTCGCCGTCGGTCAGGTTGAATACCCCACGCGAGAAGCGCCCGTGTCCACCGCGGCCGTTGAGAGTCGTCTCTCGGTGAGAACTCCATCAGCGCCGGTGTTGCCGGGCGTTTCATCGCCACCCGCGTCGGAACGGTCACCATCGTGTCCGGGACGTTCAGCGGTGAAAATCGACCGTGTGCTCTCCGTCGTCGCGTTCGACCCGCGTCACGCTCGGTTCCGTCCGTGCGATGGGGGACCCGTTCCGGAGCACGAGCGTTCTGGGCGCCTGTGTCCGAAGCGCGTTGAACGCGTCGGGGCTGTCGTACACCACGAGCGAGCCGTCGTGTCCTTCCTCGAGACCGTACTCGCTCACGCCCATCACCGATGCGTTAGCGCTGGTCAGCATCTCCCACAGGGTTGTGACGTCGTCGTAGCCGGCCATGTGCGCGTAGTGGACGAGAACGAACGCGGCATCGAGCGGGTCGGCGACGCCGTAGTGGTACCACGGATCGAGCACGGAGTCGTGCCCGATACCCACGGTGACGCCCGCCTCTCGAAGCTCGTCGATACGGGTGTGTCCGCGCCGTCGCGGGTAGTCGTCGTAGCTCCCCTGCAACACGGAGTTGTCCGGCGGGTTCGTCACGACGCTGACGCCGCTGTCGGCGATCAGCGAGATGACCTTCGCCGCGTACGCGTTGTTGTACGAGTGTAACGCCGTCGCGTGGCTCGCCGTCGTGCGGTCGCCGATCCCGCGTTTGAGCGCCTCGCTGGCGAGCACCTCGGTGAACCGGGAGTGCGGATCGTCGGTCTCGTCGATGTGTAGGTCCAGCGGTCGGTCGTGGCGTTCGGCGAGATCACAGGCGATTCTGACGCTCTCGACGCCGTCTTCACGCGTGTGTTCGTTGTGGGGGATCGCGCCGATCACGTCGGCGCCCATCTCGACGGCATCGGCCAGGAGGTCTTCGTGTGTGTCGTCGGTCAAAAGCCCGTCCTGCGGGAACGCGACGATCTCCAGGTCGACGATGTCGGCGACCGCGGCCCGGAGTTCGAGAAGCGCTTCGACCGTCGTCAGCGACGGGTCCGTCGTGTCGGCGTGGGTCCGGATTCGCGTCACGCCGTGGGCCGCGTACCACTCGACGGTGCGCGTCGCGCGCTCGACGACGTCGTCGACGGAGATGTCGGCCTTGTACTCCGCCCAAATCTCGATTCCCTCGGCGAGCGTCCCGCTGGTGTTCCAGCGCGGGTCGCCGGCCGTTCCGGTCGCGTCGAGATGGAGGTGCGGCTCGATGAGCGGCGGCGTCACCAGCCGCCCGGCGGCGTCGTACCGCCGGTCCGCCGGCACGCTGTGTCGGTCGGCTTCTCCGGCGGGGACGATCCGCTCGATCCGTCCGTCCGTGATGAGGATGTCTCTGGCTCTTCCATCCAGCGTCCGGCACTCGCTCACGAGATACTCCGTCATACGAGGTGGTCTACAGAAGTGTAGATATAGCTGTTGTTTGCCCCTTGAATCAAATGTCGCCGTACTCCCGAGCTTTATATTTTTGAAATCGGAGTGAGACGTATGGCAGCCGAGGATGAGCGATCAGTAGTTCGCCAGTTCGTGTTTGGCGACGAGGAGTTGCCGGATCCCGATTATCCGATCGACCACGTGCCGCCCGACGAGCGCAAGGGCCTCATCAGCATCTCCGCGGTTCTTTTAGGATTCGTGTTCTTCGCCGGCACGTTGTGGGCGGGCGCCGGCGTCGGGGCAGCGATGGGGTTCGGACCGATGCTGAACGCGATGGCCGTCGGCTACCTGATTCTCGGCGTGTACGTCGCGACGCTCTGTGGCATCGCGGCGAAAGCCGGCTTGACGACGGTGCTGCTGGCGCGGTACAGCTTCGGACGGTGGGGTGCCAAGTTCGCCGATCTGTTGCTCGGCGGCACGCAGGTCGGCTGGTTCGGCGTCACGATTCCGCTCATCGCGATTCCGACCGCGAAGTTCTTCGGTGTTAACACGCCAACGTTCAGCGCCGTGTTGATCCTGGTCTGGGGCGTGTTACACCTCGCGACGGCGTACTTCGGCTACGAGGGGATGGAGAAGCTCTCGCTCGTCGCCGTCCCGATCTTGGTCGTCGTCGGCGTGCTCTCGATCGGTATCGCGACACAGGACGCGGGTGGGGTCGACGGCCTGCTCGGCCAGACCGGCACCGGCGAGATGGGCTTTGCCGCGGCCGTGACGATCGTCGTCGGCACGTTCATCAGCGGGGGGACGCAGGCGCCGAACTGGGCGCGGTTCGCGACGAACTCGAAGATCGGATTCTGGGCGGGACTGATCGCGTTTCTCGTCGGAAACGGCTTCCTGTTCATCTCCGGAGCCGTCGGCGGAGTGGTGTACGACGTGACGCCGGCGGGCGACCTCTACGAGGTGCTCGCCGCACAGGGGCTCGCCGCGGTCGGACTCATCGCGCTGATACTGAACATCTGGACGACGAACGACAACGCCGCGTACGCGTTCGGCGTCGCCGGCAGCGAGGCCTTCGACTTCGACCGGAAGCGGCCGTTCGTCCTGGCCGGCGGTGCGATCGGCATCGGGCTCGCGCTGGTGGGTGCCGATAGCCTGTTGCTTCCGTGGCTCTCGACGCTCGGCCAGTACGTTCCGCCGCTCGGTGGAGTCATCATCGCCGACTTCCTGTTGTGTTGGCGAATGGAGATCCCGAAGATGGAGGACGTCCGATTCGCCGGGGTCCGATGGATCGCGATCGGTGCGTACGCGGTCGGCGCGGTGGTCGCGGTGCTCACCGCCGGGCAGGTCGTTCCCGGCGTCGCCGCCCCACAGTTGCTCCCCGGTCCGGCGGGAGCGGCGTTGAACGGCCTGCTCGCCTCGTTCGTCGTCCACACGCTCGCGTACTACCTTCTCGAAAAACAGGGGATCGTCTCGGGCCACGAGGT
>CAZKXC010000044.1:15640-17375 GCA_964556645.1 uncultured Halobellus sp. | reverse complement strand
GGGGCGGGTCGGCGGCGCCGGACGGACAACGCTTTGCGCCCCCGGCACGGATCCCGAACGAATGCCGACGATCGAGTGCGATCCGGCCGAGGCGCGGGCCCGACTGGAGGTCGCGGGAGTGCCGGTCGAGGCCGGCAACACCGACCACGAGCGCTGGCGCGCCGAGCGCGACGGCGCGGTCGCCGTCGCCTACGACGACAAGGTGGTGATACAGGGCAGCGATCCGACTCGGCTGACCAACCTGCTCGCCGAGGGCGGCGGGCGCGCACACGTCTACTTCGACGGCGCCTCGCGCGGGAATCCCGGTCCCGGCGCCGTGGGATGGTGTCTCGTCACCGCCGACGGGGTCGTCACCGAAGGCGGCGAGCGGATCGGCCGCGTCACCAACAACGACGCCGAGTACGCGGCGCTGATCCGGGCGCTGGAGGCCGCAGACGAGTACGGCTTCGACGCGATCGACGTTCGAGGCGACTCCGAACTGGTGGTGAAACAGGTGCGCGGCGAGTGGGGCACAACCGAGCCGAGGCTCCGTGAGAAGCGCGTCCGAGCCAGAGAACTGCTGAGCCGGTTCGACCGCTGGTCGATCGCGCACGTTCCGCGAGAAATAAACGAGCGCGCCGACGATCTGGCGAACGAGGCACTCGATGAACGGAACTGACGACGGCGACGGACCGGAGGAGGCCGACGCGGCGCGGCCCCGGGGAACCGACCGCATGGGCGGGCCGGGCGACGAGCCGCCGGAGTGGGCGAAAGAACGCGCCCGGGAGATCGCGGGCGGCGAAGTCGAGCGGGACGACACCGGCGAGGACGCCGATGCGCGCGTCCCCGACGTCCCGCCGGCGGTCGTCGACGAGGCCGAGCGGCTGACGCGGCTCGCGCGGGAGGCCGCCGACCCGGCCGCCGCGGAACACTACCGCGAGCGCCGGGACGCGCTGGCCGCCGACCACGCGTACACGCCGCGGCTTCGCGAGGAGGACGACACGCTGGTGTTGTACCCCGACGAGTGGATGGCGTCGGGGACGGTTCGGCTCGACCGGATCGAGGACACCGACCGCGCGGTCGAGGTGTCGTTGTCCGGACCCGGCGACGCCGACCGCTACCGCGCGGTCGCCGACTACAACGACGCGGTCGTCGAGGCGGTCGCCGAGCGGGCCGGCGACGTTCACGCCGCGACCGCCCGCAGCTTCGCGGCGTTCATGAGCAACCACTACGTCCGAACGGTCGACGACGCGACTCCCGAGATGCGCGCGGAGTTCCGCGAGGAGTACTTTCCGCGAAACGGGTGGCCGACCGACGAGCAGCTGGCGGTCCTCGAAGAATCGATCGCGACGGTCGAGTCGGTCGCCGAGGAGCTCGATCGGTCGTCGCCGTCGTCGTGACGGGCGCGGGCTGAACGAACCGGTCGGAACGGATCGGCGAACGCGGAGCTACGCTCCGAGGAGCGCCTCGATCTCGGCCGCGCGGGTCTCGTCGGTGACGAATCGGTCGAGTACCCACTCGATCTGCCCGAGGACGACGTCGTGGCCGGCGTCGGTGAGCGCGTACTGGTTCGTCCGCTTGTCGAGTTCGCTCTTCTCGACGAGGCCCTCGTCGACGAGGTCGTCGAGGTTGGGGTAGAGCCGACCGTGGTTCACTTCCGAGCCGTAGTACGCCTCGAGCTCCCGTTTGACCGCGAGCCCGTACCGCGGCTCCTCGGCCAGAATCGTCAGGATGTTCTGTTGGAACGCGGTGAGGT
>CAZKXC010000044.1:0-15540 GCA_964556645.1 uncultured Halobellus sp. | reverse complement strand
GACGACTGTCAGACGGTCCCGTCCCGAAAGCATTTTCCACGCGTTCGGCGGAGTGAAACTCATGGTCAACCTCTGGGAGGACCTCGAGACGGGACCGGACGCCCCCGACGAGATCTACGCCGTCGTGGAGTGTCTCAAGGGCGAGCGGAACAAGTACGAGTACGACAAGGACGTTCCCGGAGTCGTGCTCGACCGCGTTCTGCACTCGAACGTCCACTACCCGTACGATTACGGCTTTATTCCGCGGTCGTACTACGACGACGGCGACCCCTTCGACGTGATGGTGCTCGTCGAGGACGCGACGTTCCCCGGCTGTGTGGTCGAGGCCCGTCCCGTCGCGCTGATGCGGATGGACGACGACGGCGAACAGGACGACAAGGTGATCGCGGTGCCGACCGAGGACCCGCGATTTGACCACATCGAAGACCTCGAAGACATCCCGCGACAGATCCGCGACGAGATAGACGAGTTCTTCTCGACGTACAAGAACCTCGAAGCCGGCAAAGAAGTCGAGACGCTGGGGTGGGAGGACAAGACGGCGGCGAAGGAGGCGGTCGAACACGCACAGAAGCTCTACGACGAGGAGTTCGGAGCCTGACGTCCCCGCGGCCCGTCGCCGCCTTCCCTTCTCGATCCGTCCCGACGCACGGGGTGTCGAACGACCGGCGCGGTGAGATAACTGTCACGCATCACGGCGGCGTCATCGATTGGTTATGCGCATGGGTAATTTTTAGGGCGTCGGCCACGGAGTGATCGACGCACCGATGACAGCATCCACCTCGTCGGTCGGCATCGACCACCCCACGGTCGTGCCGGTCAACTTCGATCCGGAGACGACGGAGTCGGACGGCTCGGCGGTCGACGGGGCAGACGACGTTTAAGACTCCGTCACGACGGTCGAGAGCCGCGTGGCGGCCGCAGACAGCGTCTCGAACCGGTCGTCGGCCCAGTCGAGCACCGTCGGATCGGTGGACTCGAGCAGACACCGTGGGTTGTTGTGTTCGTCGTACGCGACCACGCACGCGAGGTCGTCGTATCGGAACAATCCGTACTCGATGGGTTCCGGTGCGACGTACACCGTCGCGTCGTCGTCCGACAGCGCCCTGTCGAGTGCGGGACCGAACGCCTCGACCGACGTCTCCAACACCGCCCGGTCGATCACGAGCTCCATGCTCGCGCCCCGGTCGAGCGCCGAGGCGGCCGCCTCGTTGTACTGGGCGGTGACGATCGGGGAGACGGCGCGAACGGCTGACTCGCCCGCCGACCGGATCAGTTCTACCACGCGGTCGAGAGCCGCCAGGGGGTCACGGTCGGTCGCGGCCGTGAGTTCGCCCGTCTCGAGCCCCGCGGACGGGAAGTCCGCGTCGGCCCGTTCGAGGTCGGCCGCGAACCGGCCGTAGCGGTCGGCGCGGTCGACCTCCGACAGGAGGTTCTCGTAGGCGTCGTGAACCCGCTCGCCGGTCGGTGTCAGGTGATACGCGCCGTCGCGTTTGATCACCCACCGCCGGTCGCTGAACCCCGCCAGGATGCGCTGGACCGTCGTCCGGGTCGCGTCGACCGCGTCGGTCAGCGCTGCCGGACGGCGCGGCTCTCGGGCGAGCACCCGAAGGATCGCGACCCGGATCGGCGACCCCGTGAGGTACTGTGCGCCATCGTGTCCGCTGTCGGGCGCCATCGTCTGTACCCGGCTACGAACACCGGCGATATAATCGTGTCGTCGACACGAGCACTGAACGCGGTCTCGAACGACGGCTCCCCGTCTCACGGGGCCGCGGTGCCCCTCGCGTCGGACGCAGATCGGCGCGTGAGACGCGCGTTGTTTTATTTTACAACTACATAAGTTTAAATATGTAAAAAATACCAATTTTATTAAACTTCAGTTTTACTCACGCGCCGAATCCGTTGTAATATGCACGAAAGTGTGGCAGCATACCTGGCAGAGAACCCGAAGATGACCGGCGTCCTGTTCACCGCCCTGTTGTTGGTGTCGCAGGCGGCTCCCGTCGCGGCGAACGCGGGCTCGGCGAACCCCGGCCCTTAATCCAGATCGACCTCGTCGCTCCACGCGAGCTCGCCGTCGACGAAGACGGGCAGAACCTCGAGGTCGAAGAGCCGTGCGAGGCCATCGCGGTCCGCGTCGGCGCGACGCGCCGTCGCCGGGACGTAGTAGTCCTCGTCGACGGTCGGCATGTTGAGCGCCGCGAGCGACCCGATTCCGTGATTTTTGTTCGGGAAGAACTCGGCCGAGAACGTCCGGCCGTCGTCTTCTCGCGTGAGAGCGGCGACGATCGACATCCCGCTCCGGCTCTGACAGATCGTCGTCGCGCCGTCGCCGACCACGATGTACTGCCGGCCGGTGAGCAGTTCGCGTCGCGCGACGTGAAGCGCGGTCCGGAGGTCGAAGCCGCCGTTCAGCAGCCGAGCGACGATCCGGCCGAGCCGCGTCGCCGGCGCGTTCGCGACGTCGCTCAGCGTGACGATACCGCCACGGCTCCCGCGGCGGACCAGCGCCGCGCCCTGCTCGTACGACTGACAGGCGTTCAACAGGAACGCGCTGATGCCGACGGTGAGGCGCTCGCCGGTCAGGTCGAGATAACCGTCTCGACACTGCATTCCCCGGTCGTCGACGTGACCGATGTAGTGCAGGAAGTCGGCGTCCGACGCGAGCGTCTCGCGCATCTCGGCGCGGGTGAGGTCGTGTCGCATCTCGATGTCGAACTGGACGATGTCGCGGAGTCCGTAGAGCGCCGACACCGCCCCTTCCTCGCGCATCTGCTCGTCGTTACAGGCGACGAGCACCGAGATCCGCGATTGCTCGACCGGCTCCGTCTCCAGGCGGCGGCGGTAGGCGTCGAGCGTGGCCTTGTTCGCGTCGAGGGGGACGCCGTCGCCGACCCAGGCGTGTCCGACCGTCTCGACCGGCTCGGGACGGACGAAGTCGGCGGATTCGAGCGCCGGTCCGTGGTCGCTCGGCGCGTCCGCCCCGCGAGGCGCCGCTCGACCGTCGGCGTCGGCCGCGCCGCGAACCAGCGCCGCCGACGCCGGCGTCCGGAGGAGGCCGCCGTCGTCGCCCGCGTCGGCGCTCGCCGGGGCGACCGTTTCTGGCGACCGGACGAGCGAAAGCTCCGCGGCCACGAACGGGAGCGCCTCGGCGGTGTCCGGGCCGGGGCGAACGTCCGTCGTGAGCGTCCACCGCGGGAGCTCCGGTTCGATCCGGTCGAACGGAACGTCGAGGTACGCCCCGAGCCGCTCGGCGAGCGGCGCCTCGTACAGCGACGCCCAGTCGAGGTCGGCCGCGGTCGCCGCCCGCTCGTGGAGGTCGACTGGATAAAACCCCTCCGTCCGTGCGATGCAATCAAAGTGGAACGACTGCCGGAGGACGTCGGCGGCTCGGGACTCGATGTCGGGGGCGAGCGAGTGCGTCCAGCCGTCCCCTTCGATCCGCGCCGGCGACCCCGGAACCACCTCCGCCGCGAGGTAGTACGCCAGCGGGACGACGGGATACAGCGCGCGGTACGTCGGCGGCACGACGATCCGCACCCCGCTGTCGGGCGGGTCGATCCGGTCGGGGACACGAAACGCATCCCCCGGTTCGATAAGCGGCGGGTGGCCGCGCAGCGTCGGGAAGGCACGCTCCGGGCTCAGCGTTTTCAGGGCCGACCCCAGCAACGAGACGGCGTCCATCAGCGACCGCGGGTCGGTCGGCGTCGTGATCGTCCCCGCCGGCGCCTGGTGCAGCGACCGGAACCCCAGCGTCACCTCGGCGGGTTCGGCGAACTCGATGCGCGTGGTTCCGCCGTCGGCGACCGCCGAGAACGCGCACTCGAAGCCGAGGTACAGCTTCGTCGGCGCGGGGGTGATGCCGACGCAGTAGCGGCCGGACGGCAGCGAGACGTCCTCGCCGCGGGCGAGCAGCGTCCCCTCGCCGTCCCGCACCGCGACCTGCGCGAGGCGGGGGATCTCGACCCACCCCGCCTCGACGGTCACGCTCCTGTCGACCGGGAAGTAGTGGCTCGCCGTCGGAGACGGAGTCGGTGAGACCGGGCGGTCGGTGTACAGCTCGAATGTCGTGTGTTCGATGTGGTCCGTGACCGCGAGACCGAACCTGTCTGACAACGCGTCGATGTCGATGCTCATGGGTGTCTTCCGGAGCCGTCGTCGGTCTCCGAGCCGGGAGCGGGTCGGCGTCGACCGCCGCGGCGGCGGTCGGTACCGCTCGTTCGGCGGTACACGACCTAAAGGTTGTGTCGGTGGATCGCTCCGTCAGGCGCGTCAGCGTCCCCACCGGCCGCAGACCCGCGCGCCAGGGGTGCCACCGCGGACCGAACCGATAAAGGGGACGCCGGCCCACATCTGCGTAATGATTACGCTGGGTACGGCGCGGGCGCCGCCGGGCGAGGCGGACACCGGCCGTCTCGAGGTCGGCGAGATGCGAGACGGCAGCCCGGTGCGGCTGCCGGTCGCCGTCATCAACGGGGCGGACAGCGGGAAGACGCTTTACATACAGGCGGTCAGCGACGGCGACGAGCTCAACGGACTCGGCGTGGTGAGCCGGGTCGTGCCGCGGCTCGATCCGACGAAGCTGTCCGGTGCCGTTCTCGTCGTGGGCGTCGTCAACCACTTCGCGTTCCAGGTGGCCGAACACCGGAACCCGATCGACGACCGCAAGATGAACCGGGGGTATCCCGGCGACGAGGACGGGACGACGAGCGAGCGAATCGCCCACGCGACGTTCCAGGCCGCCAAACGCGCCGACATCGTCTTGGACCTCCATCAGGGGTCGACGAGCCGAATGATAAACGAGACACGGGTCCGGTGTGGGATCAGACATCACCTCCACGGCGATTGTCTCGAGCTCGCGAAGGTGTTCGGCTGCGGTCACGTGCTCGACATCAAAGGCCCCGACGGACAGCTCGCTCGGGTCGCCCCCGACGACGGCATCCCGACGATCGACCCCGAACTCGGCGGCTGCGTCGGGTGGGACGAGGAATCGATCCGCTACGGCGTCGATGGCGTGTTCAACGTGCTCAGACACTACGGCTTTCTCGAGGGCGACACGGAGGTCGAGTCGCAGGTGCGCGCCCGCGGATTCGACCAGTACGGCTCGCCGGCCGGCGGACTGGTCCGGTTCGAGGCCGACCTCGGTGACCGCGTCTCGGCGGGCGAGACGTTGTTCGAGGTGACCGACGTGTTCGGCAGCCGAACCGGACGCGTGACCGCCGACGCCGACGGGATCTTCTGGCGGACCAGACGCCTCCCGCAGGTGGCCGCCGGCGAGTACGTCTGTTCGGTCGGAACCAACGTCGACCGCTACTGATGAGTCACGCACACGACACCCCGACGCCGCGAGCCCTGCGGTGTCCCGACTGCGGACTGACCGTCGACGACCGGTGGCGCTGTGAGTGCGGTTCGCCGCTTCGGTTCGCCGATCCGCCGGTTCCGGACGGCGGGCCGCCGACGCCGGGCGCGCTCGACACCCGGCCGGGCCAGTGGGCGTTCGAGGCGTTCTGTGCGGTCGGCGACGACCCGGCCGACCGGGTGACGCTCGGCGAGGGGATGACCCCGCTCGTCGACGCGGACGCGGCGGAGACGAATCGGGGAGACACGCCCGAAGACCCCTGGAACGCCGCGTTCAAGCTCGAGTACGTCCTGCCGACGGGGTCGTTCAAGGACCGCGGCGCGACGACGACGCTCACGCGGGCGGTAGAGCTCGGCGTCGACCGGGTCGTCGAGGACTCCTCGGGCAACGCCGGAGCCGCGATCGCGACCTACGCCGCCCGGGCGGGAATCGACGCCGAGGTGTACGTTCCCGCCGACGCCAAAGAATCGAAGCTGCGGGCGATCCGGCGCGCGGGCGCGACCCCGGTTCGGATCGAGGGAAGCCGGGCGGACGTGACTGACGCGTGTGTCGCGACGCTCGGAGGTACCGACGCCGGCGAGTCGGACCCCGCCTGGTACGCGAGCCACGCCTGGAACCCCGCGTTCTTCGAGGGCACCGCCGCGTTCGCCTACGAGGTCGCCTACCAGCGCGGCTGGGACGCCCCGGACGCGGTCGTGATCCCGCTCGGGCACGGAACCCTGCTTCTCGGCGCGTACTGGGGGTTCAGCCGGCTTCACGAGGCCGGCTGGATCGACGCGGTCCCGCGGCTGTACGGCGCGCAGGCGGCCGGGATCGCGCCCGTCGTCCGCGAGGTACACGGGGCGGCGGCGGCCGACCCGAACGGGACGATCAACGACGCCGCCGACGGGATCCAGATCGCCGAGCCGGTGCAGATGGACGAGATTCTCGAGGCGGTGTGTGAGACCGGCGGCGACGTGCTCGCGGTCACGGAGGCGGCCGGGACGCGCGAGTTAGACCGGCTCCACGCCGCGGGCTTCTACACCGAGCCGACGTGTGCCGTCGCGCCGGCCGCGCTCCGCGAGCTCCGCGAGCGCGGCGCCATCGACGCCGCCGACGACGTCGTCGTTCCGCTGACCGGCAGCGGACTGAAACGCTGAGGCCGGGCCGGACGACGACCTGAACCCACCGGGGCGAAGACTCGCCGCTTCGCGCCACCGATACGACTTTTTTCGCCGAGTCGTGTGGTCGAGTATGGAGGTTCTCGTCTACGGCGCGGGCGCGCTGGGAAGCCTCGTCGGAGGGCTGCTGGCGCGGGCTCACGACGTGACCCTCGTCGGGCGTGACCCGCACATGCGCCGGGTTCGCGGCGACGGGCTCCGGATCGACGGTGCGCTCGAGGCGCACGTCCGACCGCGGGCGCTGACCGAGGGGTACCACCGGGCTGCCGACCTGGCGCTCGTGACCACGAAGGCGTACGACACCGGCGCGGCGGCCCGCGCGCTCGCGACCGGCGAGTACGACGTCGTCTGCTCGCTCCAGAACGGGCTCACAGAGGGCCGACTCGTCGCGGCGCTCGACCCGCCGGTGCTCGCAGGGACCGCGAGCTACGGCGCGCGGCTCGTCGAACCCGGCCACGTCCGGTGTACGGGCGTCGGGGAGATCGCCGTCGGGCGGCTCGCCGGCGGGCAGAGCCCGCTCGCCGACCGGGTCGGACGCGCGCTCGCCGACGGAGGGATCGAGACGACCGTCGCCGACGACATGCCCCGCCGGCGATACGAGAAGCTCGCGGTCAACGCCGGCGTCAACGGGCCGTCGGCGCTCGCGCGGATCACGAACGGCGAACTCCGCGAGGGCCCGGGGATAGAGGTCGCTCGAGAAGCGGCCCGGGAGGTCGCTCGGGTCGCTCAGGCCGGTCGGATCGACGTCGACGAGGCGGCGGCGGTCGACGCGCTCGACCGGGTCGCCGAGGAGACGGCCGCGAACCGCTCGTCGATGTGCGAGGACGTCGCCGGCGAGCGTCGGACCGAGGTCGACGCGATCTACGGCGCCGTCGCCGAGCGCGCCGACGAGCGAGGGGTGTCCGTCCCGACCTGTCGGACGATCGGGTCGGTGATTCGCGCGTGGGAGGCGGGCCGTGGGCTCAGAAGCGGGTGACCCGGCTCAGGCCGCCGCGGTCAACACCACTCCTCGAGGACCGTGGCGTTGCGTTCGTCGACGGAGAGCCACGCGTTCTCGCGAGAAACGTCGGCGATCACGAGTTCCGGTCGGGACGCGGAGGAATCGATCGACGCCATCACGTCGGCCGAGGCGGTCGGCGTCGCCTCTGGGTTCGTCGGCAACCCCGTCCGCCGGCGGTCGGGGTCCGGGTCGTCCCATGGGGTGGAACTCCGTGACATGGTAGTGAGTAGTTCACAATCATTTAAAAACGTTCCGAACGAGATCCAACGACTCCGCGGTCGTCGCCGGGGTTCGAGACGAAATCGGCGGCGAAACGCGCCCGATCCCGTCGATTCGACGCCGCCGGTCCGTCGTTCTCCGGCGGCGAAACGAGCGAGGAAGCCGGGACGGGTCTCGGATCGGCGGCCGCGAGACCGCACGCGACGCCCTTCGGGGGATACAAGAGGAGCGACGCTGAAAGGCGGGGCATGAACGTAGCAGACGCCATGACGCCGCGGGCGGACCTCGTCGTCGTCGAGATTCCCGGCAGCCGGGACGACGTGCTGGAGTACCTCCAGGAGTACGGGTTCTCGTCCGTGCCCGTCGTCAAGCGCGCCGACGGCGAGGAGGTGTACCGCGGGCTCGTCTCGCGGGACGACCTCATCGACCACCCGGACGAAGACCAACTCGCGTTGTTGATGCGCGAGGTGCCGACGGCGGGCGCGGACGAGTCCATCGAGGCGGCCGCGGCGACGATGGTCGAGGAGCGCTCGCGGCGACTGCCGGTGGTCGACGGCGACCGACTCGTCGGGATCGTCACCGTCACCGACGTGGTCCACGCGATCGCCCGCGGCGAGGTCGACGGCGACCGCCGCGTCGACGGGCTGGCCACCCGGGCTATCAACGCCACCCACACGGAGACGCCGCTGCCGGTCGCCGAACGCGAGATCGGGTTGGCCGACGTCCCGTACGCGGTCGTCCTCGACGACGACGCGGCGATGGTCGGAATCCTCACCGAGGTCGACGTGCTCGCGGTCGCGCGCGTCGTCGAAGGCGAGGCGAGCACGGGCGACTCGATCGCCGAACAGGACTCCGAGTGGTCCTGGGAGGGGATCAAAGCGACCGGCGCGCGCTACCTCCCGACCCGGAACGTCGAGATTCCGGCGGAGGCGACCCGTCACTTCATGACGAGCGACGTCGTCACCGTCAGCGGCGCGCGGACCGCGACCGAAGTGGCGCAGGAACTGATCGCCAACGACATCGAGCAGGTCCCGCTGGTGAACGGGACGGACCTCGCCGGCGTCGTCCGGGACGTCGACCTGCTGGAGGAGCTCTGATGGCGGACGCAGCGCTCGTCGAACTCGCGAAGCGCCGCGGGTTCTTTTTCGGCTCGAACGGCGCGTACGGCGGCACCGCGGGGTTTTACACCTTCGGCCCGCAGGGAGCGGCGCTCAAGCGCAACGTCGAGAGCGCCTGGCGCGACCGCTTCACCCTGAAGGAGGGGAACCGCGAGATCGAATCGCCGACCGTGATGCCCGAACCCGTCTTCGAGGCGTCGGGCCACCTCGAGACGTTCGACGACATGCTCGTCGAGTGTGGCGAGTGCGGGGACTCCCACCGCGCCGACCACCTCGTCGAGGACGCGACGGACGTCGAGGACGCCGAGGCGCTCCCCGCCGAGGAGGTCGAGACGCTGATCCGCGACCACGAGATCGCCTGTCCGGCGTGTGGCTCGCCGCTCGCGGGCCGCGACGTCGAGGATTTCAACCTCATGTTCGCGACCGACATCGGCCCCGGCGACGGCCAGCGCGGCTACCTTCGCCCGGAGACCGCCCAGGGGATCTTCGTCGAGTTCCCCCGGCTGAAAGAGTACGCCCGCGGAAACCTCCCGTTCGGGATCACCCAGATCGGGCCGGCGTACCGCAACGAGATCTCTCCGCGGGGCGGATTGTTGCGGCTCCGCGAGTTCACGCAGGCCGAACTCGAACAGTTCATCGACCCCGAGACGGACGATCCGCCGCTCGAGCGGGTCGCGGACGTCGAGGTTCGGCTGTATCCCGCCGCCGAGCAGACGAAGCCGGACGGCGACTACCGCGACACCACGGTCGGAGAGGCGGTCGCGGACGGCACCATCGGCTCGGCGTGGGTCGGCTACTACCTCGGGGTCGCCGCGGAGTGGTACGAGCGGATCGGCGTCGACCTCGACCGCTTCCGGTTCCGCCAACACCTCGCCGGCGAGCGCGCCCACTACGCCGCGGACTGCTGGGACGCCGAGTCGGAGGTCGACGGCGACTGGATCGAGATCGCCGGCTTCGCGTACCGCGGCGACTACGACCTCTCGAAACACGACGCGTACGGCGACGACACGTTCACCGTGTTCAAACGCTACGACGAGCCCAAGACCGTCGAGCGCGCCACGGTCGACCCCGACATGTCGGTGCTCGGTCCGGCGTTCGGCGGCGACGCCGCCGCGGTCGCGGACGCGCTCGAGACGCTCGCAGAACGCGATCCGGAGGCGTTCGCGGCGGAGACCGTCGCCGTCGAGGTCGACGGCGAGACCCACGAGGTCGACGCCGACGTGGCGGGGTTCGCGGTCGAGGAGGTCACGGAGACCGGCGAACACATCACTCCTCACGTCGTCGAACCCTCGTTCGGCGTCGGCCGGACGGTCCAGACGCTTCTGGCGCACGCCTACGAGACCGACGAGGTCGACGACGAGGAACGGACGTACCTCGCGTTGGCGCCCGAGGTGGCGCCGCGCGACGCCGCGGTGTTCCCGCTGGTGACGAGCGACGAGCGGCTCACCGCGCTCGCCGACCGGGTTGCCGCCGACCTCCGTGCGGCCGGCCTGGCGGTGTCGTACGACGACTCGGGCTCGATCGGACGTCGGTATCGCCGCCAGGACGAGGTCGGAACGCCGTTCTGTGTGACCGTCGACCGCGACGGAATCGAGACCGACGGCGCGGAGACGGTCACCGTCCGGGAGCGCGACTCGGCGGCGCAGGTCCGGCTGCCGGTCGACGAGGTGCCCGGAGAACTGACCCGACTTCTCTCCGGGGAGCCGTTCGAGGCGCTGACCGACCGATACGAGACGGTCGAGACCGACGTGGAGACGAACTGACGTGGTCCGTCCGGCGACCGGCTGGCGCGAGCGGGTAGAACTCGAGCGGCGGCTGGTCCACGCCAGCGGGACGGCGTATCCCGTTCCGTACCTGCTCGATTGGATCTCGTGGGTCGAGACCGCGGCGCTGCTCGTCGCCAGCGTCGTGGTCGTCGCGATTCTGGAGTTTCTGCGGCTCGTCGTCGGGCTCGACCACCCGGTGTATCGCGCGCTGACGAGAGAGTACGAGACGGACGCCGTCGGGGGGTACGCGCTCTATCAGGTCGGCATGGCCGGGACCGCGCTGCTCGCGACCACCGCCGTCACGACGCCCACGCTCGCGGTTCCGGCGATGTGGATGCTCTCCGTCGGCGACCCGGTGAGCGGCGCGCTCAGCGACAACGGTCCACGGGAGCCGAAACGCCCCCGCGTGTGGGTTGCGATGTTCGCCGTCTGCGTCGCCGTCGCGCTCCCGTTCGTCGTCCCCGCGTTCGGACAGACCGCCGGCGTGGCCGTCGCCGTCGTCGGCGCCGCGGGGGCGACGGTCGCCGACGGGCTTCCGCCCGTGATTCGGGGCGTCGCCGTCGACGACAACCTCACGATTCCGCCGGTGGCGGTCGTCGGGATGACCGCGGCCGCGACGGTGGTGGTGTGAGCCGACGCGCCCTGAACCGACTGGCCTTCGACGTCGGCCATGGCGACGCAGACGCGCCGTTCGACGGCGCCCGACAACTACTATATGCGTGCGGACTGTTGCCGTACGCAGTCCGGACTACCATGAGCACGAAAATGTTGTACGAGACGGTCGAATCGGAGCGTGAAACGCTGTACGATCTCGCCCAGCAGCTCTGGGAGAACCCCGAGCTCGGCCTCCACGAACACGAGTCCGCGGAGGCCCTGGCGGGGACGCTTCGCGAGGAGGGGTTCGAGATCGAGATGGAGATCGGCGGGATGCCGACCGCGTTCGTCGCGACGTACGGCGAGGCGGACCCGACGATCGGCATCCTCGGAGAGTACGACGCGCTTCCCGGGCTCTCACAGGAGTCGACGGCCGAGCGCAGCCCGATCGAGCCGGGCGGCGCGGGACACGGCTGTGGACACAACCTCTTTGGAACCGCGACGCTCGGGGCCGCGATCGCGGTGAAACGCGCGATCGAAGACGGGACGCTCGAGGGAACGATCCGGTACTACGGCTGTCCGGCCGAGGAGACGCTCGTCGGGAAGACGTACATGGCCCGCGCCGGCGTCTTCGACGACCTCGACGCGGCGTTGACGTGGCATCCGGGCGACCTCAGCACCCCTCGGATCGGGAGCTCGAACGCGCTCAACTCGCTGGTGTTCGAGTTCAGCGGCGAGTCGGCTCACGCCGGCGGCTCGCCGGAGTCCGGGCGGAGCGCGCTCGACGCCGTCGAGCTCACCAACGTCGGAGTCGAGTTCATGCGCGAACACATCACCGACAACGCCCGGCTCCACTACTCGATCCCGGACGGCGGCGACGCCCCGAACGTGGTCCCCTCGGAGGCGTCCGTCTGGTACTTCGTTCGGGCGCCGTCCCGCGAGGAGGTCGAGCGCAACACCGAGTGGCTCCGCGACATCGCCGCGGGCGCCGCACAGATGACCCAAACCGAGGTGGAGGAACGCTTCCTCTCGGGGTGTCACGACTACATCGCCAACGGTCCCGTGACGGAGACGATCTGGGAGAACATGCAGGAGGTGGGACCGATCGCGTACGACGAGGCCGACCGCGAGTTCGCGCGCGAGCTCGTGGAGACGGTGTCGGCGAGCAACCGCGAGGCCGAACTCGAGGACCTGCCGGACGAGCTTCGCGCGGAGGTCGAGTCACACGCGTTGTACCCGGAGCCGGTCGAACCGTTCAACGGCGAGGAGGTCTCCGGCGGGTCGACGGAGGTCGGCGACGTGAGCTACATCGCGCCGACGGGGCAGTTCACCGCCGCCACCTGGCCGGTCGGAACGCCGGGTCACTCCTGGCAGGTCGTCGCCGCAAACGGCGACTTCGCCAAGAAGGGGATGATGTTCGCCGCGAAGGTGCTCGCGGGAACGGCACACGACCTCATGACAGACGCGGAGACGCTCGAGGCGGCGAAACGGGAGTTCGAGGAGGCGACCGGCGGCGAGCCGTACGAGACGCCGCTCCCGCCGGAGGCCGAGCCGCCGTTCGACATGACCGCCGAGTGAGCGGTGCCGGCGGCGTCGCCGTCGGACGGACGTCAGCCGAGGCACAAAACGCTAAGTACACACGGGTAGAGAAGGGAGGTATGTGGCGCTCCCGGAAGAGCCGGGACCGACGGACGGTCGTCTGTATCGCGTGTGGCGAGTCCGTGCTCCGCGAGGACGCCCGCGAGTACGACAAGGAGGGAAACCGCTGGGACCGGCGAGACAAGGAGTTCGAGTTTCTCTGCACGAGCTGTGACGACGACCTCTGTCACCAGCCGCGCGAGGGGCTCGAATCGTTGTTGGTGTCGATCGAGTCGGACGAGCTCTCGCGTGCGGAGTTCATCCGCCGGTACGCCGACGCCGTCGGCGCCGGCGGCTCGACGGAGCGCTCGGAGCGCGAGTAGCGCCGGCCGCGCGGGGTCGGCGGTAGACGTTTATTTTCTCGCGGCCCGTAGCGAGTCCATGGACGACATCACGATCACGACGACCGACGGACTCGACGGGCGAGAAGTCACCGAGTACTTGGGCGTCGTCTCCGGCGAGGCGGTCGTCGGTGCGAACGCCATCAGCGACATCGCGGCCGGTATCCGCGACGTCGTCGGCGGGCGGAGCGGCTCCTACGAGAAGAAGATCACGGCAGGGCGAGACGCGGCCGTCGACGACGTTCGATCGGAGGCCGCTGACCTCGGCGCGGACGCGGTCGTCGGCGCGACCTTCGACTACGAGGAGATGGCCGAGGGGATGTTGTGGGTCAACCTCTCCGGAACCGCGGTGACGACCCGGCGGGCGTGAGTCGGGGAGGCCGTCTGGGGCGGTCGACGCGGCCGTCTGGGGCGGTCGACGCGGTCGTCTGACGGACGGCGAGCGCGCCGAGCGCCGAGGGCGTCCCCGACAGGCCTTTCTAACGCACCCGCGTTGGTGACGGTATGTCAAGCGAAGCGCCGAAACAGGGCTCGGCCGAGGACCAGGGCCCCGTGACGATCACCGAGGAGTTAGCCGAGCGGCTGGCCGAGAAACGCGAGGAGCTGTTCGAGGAGTTCGGCATTCGCGACGAGTTTCCCCCGGCGGTCCTTCGCGAGGCGGAAGCCCGGACGGAGGGGGTCTACGACGAGATCGAAGCGGAGATCGACGAGCGGCGGGACCTCCGCGATCTCACCACCTGGACGACCGACCCGATCGACGCGCAGGACTTCGACGACGCCATCTCGATCGAGCGCGAGGAGGACGCCTATCGGCTGTGGGTTCACATCGCCGACGTCACCCACTACGTCACCCCCGACACCGCGATGTGGGAGGAGGCCGTCGAGCGCGCGAACACCGTGTATCTGCCCGATTACACGATCCACATGCTTCCGCCGGTGCTCGCCGAGACCGTCTGCTCGCTCGTCCCCAACGAGGACCGGCTCGCACACACCGTCGAGATGGAGATCGACGACGAGACGCTCTCCTTCGAGACCGTCGACATCTACAAGTCCGTGATCAACTCCGACGAGCGGCTCACCTACGCCGAGTGTGAAAACCGCTTAGAAGACCCCTCGTTGCCCCTGGGCGAGGAGAACGAGCTCGCGTTCGAGCTCGCCGACCGGATGCACGAACAACGCAAGGAGGACGGCTCGCTGGTGTTGAACCCGCGGCGGGACCGCGCACACACCATCATCGAGGAGTCGATGTTGAAGGCCAACAAGGCCGTGACACACACGCTGATGTGGGACCGCGGCGTCGAGGCGATGTACCGCGTTCACCCGCAGCCGACGCCGGACCAGTGGAGCGAGGCGCTCCAGGAGATCCAGGAGCTCGACGGCGTGTCGATTCCCGGCTCCGCGTGGGGCGACGACCCGCGAAAGGCGGTCAACGCCGCCTTAGAACAATCGCCGGACCGCCAACTCAACAAGATCCAGCGGGCCGTGCTCAAGGTGATGCCGCGCGCGAAGTACATGAACGACCCGTTCGGCGGCCACCACGCGCTCAACTTCGACATCTACGGCCACTTCACCTCGCCGATTCGCCGGCTCTCGGACATGATCAACCACTGGATCGTTCACGAGAACGACGTGCCGGAGAACCTGATAGAGCTCTGTGACCGCGCCAGCGACAAACAAAAAGACGGCGAGACCGCAGAACGGCTGTACAAACAGTTCCTCCAGGAATCCGGGCTCGACCCGTACGCCGTCAACAACCGCGGCGTCGAGGTCGTCGACGACGCGGACGCGAAACACACGGTCTGAACTGCCCGGGACGGGAGTGGCGGAGCGTCGTCGATCCGACGGGCGTGACCTACCCGGGAGTATACGCCGCTCGGGCACGTAGACGCACACATGTCTCACGACCACCACGACGATCACGGCGAGCGAGGGGGCCACGAGCCGCGACCGACCGGCAGTCCCGAACGAGACGCCGAGCGCGCGGCGACGATCGGCGGGTTCGCCGGCGCGGTCCTCGGCGCGCGCGGCGGGCCGATCGGAGCGGGAATCGGCGGGGTTCTCGGAGGATCGACGGGGTACATCCTCGGCTACGCCGCGAGCGGGCTCGACCAGCCGGACGACGATTCACCGGAGACAACGCTCGACGGAGACGAGACCGGAGACGCGGGTCACGAACCGGACGACGTGGGCCACGAGCCAGACGACGGGGGGGACGAACCGGACGACGACGGACCCGTGACGATTGAGGTGGATTCGCCCGCCGACGGCGACGACGGCGGCGAGCACGACAACGACGCGGAACACGGGCACGACGGGCACGACGCGGAACACGGGCACGACGGGCA
>CAZKXC010000043.1:0-17571 GCA_964556645.1 uncultured Halobellus sp. | reverse complement strand
AGTCACGAGGTTTGCCAGAAAGGATTTATATTTATCTATAGTTACAGTATATACGTAGACAACACCGAAACCGCACGATGAGAGAGCCCGTCCTGAATCCGGACGCAGATACGGGTATGCTGTGGGCCGGTGGCTAATCTCAAAGTCCGACCTGGTCTATTCGGGTGGCACTGTGCTCACGGATCGACGCTGAATTCAGCGATGTCTCGTCGGTGACTCATCAAAGCGCAATCTCGAACCGGCCCGTGTCAACGAGCTCGATGGGTGTCATCAGTGGGGCCAGAAGTCGACTCCGTTGGAGTTTATTACGCCGCCGTACCACGCCGACCCATGGAGATACTCCATACGTGTCTCAACGTGGCCGACGCCGACCGTGCGGCAGACTGGTACGTCGAACAGCTTGGGTTCGACCGGTCCTGGGAGTTCACGACCGAAGACGACGACACGCGAAATGTGTACGTCGCTGCCGACAGCGGTGTTGAGCTCCAACTGTCCGACACGAACGGTGTCGATCCGAGCGTAGACGGTGACCGGTACGACCACATCGCCGTGGGGGTTGACGACGTTGATGCGGTTTTCGACCAGATTGACCACTACGGCGTGGTCAAAACACCCGGCGACCAGCCGGCCGCTGGGGCGCGAACCGCGTTCGTGACCGACCCCGACGGGCACGTGGTAGAACTGATCGAACCGTTGTAGTTACGATGTACATTTGGGGGTAGCGACGTTCTCGAACGCCTTGCCAGCCGGCTGTCAACGGATCCCAGACACGTGTGATTTCGACGCCCGCGCATGTGTCTATCATTATAATTAATAATGTTGCCCGGCGTACATACAGATATGTTGGACGCCAACAAGTTTGGTGCGGAGCGTGTCAACGAAATCTACAGAGAGGGGATGTTAGAAGATACCACGCCAGACGTTCCTATCTCGTACGAGGACCTTCGCGAGGAGGCTCACGATGCTATGAGCGAAGAGGGTAGAGCGTACGTTCACGGCGGGGCTGGAAGTGAAGAAACGTTTGAACGCAACAAGGACTTCTCAGAGTGGCGTATTGTGCCACGGATGCTCCGTGGCGTCGAAAAACGAGATCTGTCCACTGAGTTTCTCGACCAAACGCACTCGTATCCGCTGATGTTGACGCCACTCGGTGTTCAGTCACTCCTTCACGACGAGGCCGAACTCGGCACTGCCACGGGCGCAGCGGATCTGGACGTGCCACTCGTCCTCAGCTCGCTTTCTTCGAGCACGTTAGAAAACGTTTCTGAGAAGCTGGGTGACACCCCGAAGATGTTCCAGTTCTACTGGTCGTCGGATCGCGCTATTGCGAAGAGCTTTCTCGAGCGTGCGGAACGAGCAGGGTATGACGCCATCGTGGTCACCGTCGATGCGCCGATTCTCGGATGGCGCGAACGGCTGATCAAACGCGGCTACTACCCGTTTCTTGAGGGCGAAGGAGTCGCTAACTACTTTTCTGACCCCGAGTTCCGATCCCAACTCGACGAGCCACCAGAAGCCGATCCGAAGGCCGCTGTCGAGCACTTTCTCGATATTTTTGGCGATTCCAGTCTCACCTGGGAGGACCTACAGTTCGTTTACGATACCACCGACCTTCCGGTCGTGATCAAAGGGATTCTCAGCCCGCGCGACGCGCGCCTCGCCATCCAGCACGGCGCGGACGCTATCGGCGTCTCGACCCACGGCGGTCGCCAAGTCGACGGCTCCATCACGGCGTTTGAAGCGCTGCCGGCCATTGCCGAGGCGGTCGACGGTGAGGTGCCGATCACGTTCGACAGCGGTGTGCGTCACGCCTCCGACGCGTACAAGGCGCTCGCGCTCGGTGCCGATTCCGTTCTGCTTGGCCGCCCGTACGCGTACGGTCTCGCGGTCGACGGCGCCGACGGGGTTCGGGCAGTGTTGAAGAACTTCATCGCGGAGTTCGATCTAACGATGGGGTTGGCTGGCAACCGTAGCGTCGAGGAGATCAGCCGGGATTCTCTCAAACACGAGACCGAACTGTACGAGACAGGCCAGCAAAAACCACGGTGAACACCACTTCCGGCACCCCAACACTGATTCAACTCGATCACAGGGCAGTCGTATGGACGACCTGAAGGAGCTGTTGTCGTCGGTCGAGTCGGAGGACCCGGAGACCGAGTCGTACGAACGGACGGAGACGGAACACAAACTGGACGTGCTCGAACGACGCATCGACGACGTGCTCTGGCACCAGCGGATCGGCGACGACACGACCATCGACCAGGTCACGATCGTCGGACCCCCGCCGGCGAACGACACGCGCCGGTTAGAACAGACGGGGAATCGGGTGAAAGTGCCGGCGTACGTTTTCGCTCCCGCCGGGCTCGACCCGGGTCAAAAACGCCCCGTGCTCGTGTTCGCACACGGCGGCGTCCACGCCAACTTCGATTCGGCGTACGCGAACATCGTCCGCGAGCTGACGGGGCAGGGGTACGTCGTCATCGCGCCGGAGTACCGGGGGTCGACCGGCTACGGCCAGGACCACTACGAGCTCATCGATTACGGCGGCCGCGAGGTCGACGACACGTGGGCCGCCCGCGAGTGGGTGGTCGAACACCACGAGGCGGCCGATCCGGAGCGCGTCGGCGTTCTCGGCTGGAGTCACGGCGGGCTTCACGCGTTGTTCAACGCGTTCGACCATCCCGAGGGGTACGCGTGTGCGTTCGCCGGCGTCCCGGTCGCGGACCTCGTGGCGCGGATGGGGTACAAAGAACAGGCGTACCGCGACCTGTACGAGGCGGAGTATCACATCGGAGCGGCCGCGTCGGACGACCCACAGGAGTACCGTGACCGGTCGCCCGCGTGGCACGCCTCCGAGTTGGAGGTTCCGCTGCGGATCCACGCGACCCGGAACGACGGCGACGTCGACGAGCTCGAGATCGATCGGCTGATCGAGGCGTTCGACGCCCACGACAAGGCGGTCGCGGTCGAGTTTCACGACGACGCCCCCGGCGCCCACGCGTTCGAGCGGATCGACACGGCGTTCGCAAAACGGTCGCGAGGGAGGGTGTACGAGTACCTCGCGGCGCACCTGTCGCCCCCGAACGAGAACCCGTTCGATGAGATGAACTGACGAACAGCGCCCGCGTCGGGTGTTCGACCCGGCGCCCATCGCAACGACTAATCCGTCCCCGGCCGCCACCTCGGGTAATGAGTAAGAAAGCCACCGCGCGCGCCCACCCGATCCAGGGGCTCGTGAAGTATCACGGGATGCGCGACCCCGAACTGCGGCTCCCGTATCACGACAGCATCAGCCTCTGTACCGCGCCGACCGCGACGACGACGACCGCCGAGTGGGAGCCGGACGCCGCCGAGGACACCTACGTCATCGGCGGCGAGCCGGTGACGGGGCGCGCGGCCGAGCGGATCGACGCCGTCGTCGACCACGTCCGCGACCTGGCGGCGATCGACCACGCCGTTCGCCTCGAGAGCCAGAACTCCTTTCCGTCGAACATCGGCTTCGGCTCGTCGTCGTCGGGATTCGCCGCGGCCGCGCTGGCGCTCTGTGAGGCGGCCGGGCTCGACCGCTCGCTGCCGGAGGTGTCGACGGTCGCCCGCCGGGGCTCCTCGTCGGCCGCCCGCGCCGTGACAGGGGCGTACTCGGTGCTCTCGGCCGGACTCAACGACGCTGACTGCCGGTCGCGCCGGCTCGACGTCGGCGTCGGCGACGACGGCTTCGACCCCGAGACGGACCTTCGGATCGTGGCGGCGCACGTTCCGGCGTACAAGGAGACCGAAGAGGCCCACCGCGAGGCGGCCGCGAGCCACATGATGCAGGCGCGGACCGCTCACGTCCAAGACCAGCTCGTGGAGATGCGTGACGCGTTGCGGGCGGGCGACTTCGACCGGATCTACGAGACGGCCGAACACGACTCGTTGTCGCTGACCGCGACGACGATGACCGGTCCCGCGGGCTGGGTGTACTGGCAGCCGGAGACGATCGCCGTCTTCAACGCGGTCCGAGAACTCCGCGAGTCGGGCGTCCCCGTCTACTTCTCGACGGACACCGGCGCATCCGTGTACGTCAACACCCGCGCAGAGCACGTCGACGCGGTCGAATCGCGGATCGCCGCGGTCGGCGTCGACACCGACGTGTGGTCGGTCGGCGGCCCGGCGCGGGTGCTCGACGACAGCGAGGCGCTGTTTTAATCGACCGGGTCGCCGCCGGCGGCGATGACTGCGGTCAGTCCGCCGCCGATCGATCCGGCCGTGCGGGTGAGTCGAGAGCCCTGTGCCGCGTCCGTTCTCCGGGCCTGTCCGCGGAACGGCTCGGCGAGATCGAGGCCGGCTACAGCCGGGCGCGAACGTCTTCGGCGACCGCGTCCATCGCCTCGTCCGCGGCGGCGACCCGGTCCGTCAGGCTGCAGAAGCCGTGAGCCATCGCCGGATACTGCCGGTGTTCGACCGGCGTCCCCTCCGTCGTGAACCGGTCTGCGAGCGCGACGCCGTCGTCTCGAAGCGGGTCGAAGCCGGCGGTGACGACGGTCGCCGGAGGGAGTCCCCCGAGGCTGTCGGCGCGGAGCGGCACCGCGAACGGGTTGGCCGCGTCCACCGGGCTCCGGAGGTAGTTGTCGTAGAACCACTTCATGTCAGCGCGGGTGAGAAGCGGTCCGTCCGCGTTCTCGCGGTAGGAGTCCGTCTCGAAGTCGTGTCCCGCGACCGGGTACAACAGAAACTGGCCGGCGATGTCCGGCCCGTCGAACGCGCGGCCGTGAAGCGCCGCGGCGGCCGCGAGCGCCCCGCCAGCGCTGGTGCCGGCGACGCCGAGCCGGTCGGGGTCGCCGCCGAGGTCGTCGGCGACCGCCGCGGTCCACTCGACCGCCGCGACCGCCTCGTCGACGGGCACCGGAAACGGGTGTTCGGGAGCGAGCCGGTAGTCGACGGAGACGACGACCGCGCCGGCTCGCGTCGCCAGCTCGCGACACGGGCCGTCGATCGAATCGAGCGTCCCGAGCGTCCAGCCGCCGCCGTGAAAGTAGACGAGCGTCGGGGCCGCCGGCGAGTCGGCGCCGGCGTTTGTCGCGGGCGCCGGTCTGTACACCCGTACGGGGACCTCGCCGTGTGGACCGTCGAACGCGAGGTCGCGCACGCTCGCGACCGGCGGCTCCGGATCGCCGGAGAACACCGCGTCTTCCACGCGTCTGGCGGCCGCCACGGAGAGCGTGTGCCACTCCGGGAGCCCCCGCGCTTCGAGCTCGTCGACGACCGCCGCGAGTTCGGGATCGAGTTCGGCCGCGCGCATGGAGCCACCGAGGCGGTGAGACTTTATCAGTCGGTCGGTAACTCCGGGCGATGACGGTCCGGCTGTCGTACGAGAACGGAACGATCCGGGTCGACGCCGACCCCGACGGGTCGCTCCCGCCGCTGCCGGGCGTCGAGGCCGACCCGCGGTCGGAGACGGGCCGGGCGCCCGGCTATCGGTACGCGGCGATCCGCCGGGCGCTCGCGGTCGCCGGCGTGTCGGTCGACGACCGGGTGCCGGCGTGGACGACGGGCGACGCGAGCGGCGCGGACGGCGACGCGCCCCTCGCGCTCTCGACCGCCTACGACCTCCGCGAGTACCAGGCCGACGCGCTCGCGGCGTGGCGCGACGCCGACGACCGCGGCGTCCTCGAGCTTCCGACCGGCGCCGGCAAGACCGTGATCGCGATCCGCGCGATGGTCGAGTTGGGCGTGCCGACGCTCGTCGTCGTCCCCACGATCGACCTGCTGGAACAGTGGGAACGCGAGCTGAAAACGGAGTTCGACGTCCCGATCGGGCGGTTCGGCGGCGGCGACCAGCGACGGGAGCCGATCACGGTGTCGACGTACGACTCCGCGTACCTGCGCGCCGAGGAGGTCGGCGACGCGTTCGGGCTCGTCGTCTTCGACGAGGTACACCATCTCGGCGGCGAGGGATACCGAGACATCGGGCGGCTGCTCGCCGCGCCCGCGCGCCTCGGGCTCACGGCGACGTTCGAGCGGCCCGACGGCGCCCACGAGACGATAGCCGACCTCGTCGGCGAACGCGTGTACGCCCTCGACGTCGACGACCTCGCCGGCGACCACCTCGCGCCCTACGACATCCGACGGATCGAGGTCGAGTTGACCCCCGAGGAACGCGAGCGGTACGAGGCCGAACAGGAGACCTTCCTCGAGTACGTCCGCGAGGCGGGGATCACCTTCTCGAGCGGCGACGACTACCGCAAGCTTGTGATGCGGTCGGGAACCGAGCCGCGGGCCCGAGAGGCGCTGCTCGCGAAGTCCGCGGCCCGCGAGATCATGATGAACGCCGAGCGCAAGGTCGACCGGCTCGCGACGATTCTGGACCGCCACCGCGACGACCGGATCATCGTCTTCACCGCCCACACCGACCTGGTGTACCGGCTCTCGGAGCGGTTTCTGATCCCCGCGATCACGGCGGAGACGGCCGCCGCGGAGCGCCGAGACGTTCTCGAACGCTTCCGCGAGGGAACCTACGGCCGGGTGGTGGCGGCGAACGTCCTCGACGAGGGGGTCGACGTTCCGGACGCGAGCGTCGCGGTCGTGTTCTCGGGGTCGGGCAGCGAGCGGGAGTTCACCCAGCGGCTCGGTCGCATCCTCCGCCCGACCGACGACGGCGAGCGGGCGGTGCTCTACGAGCTCGTCAGCGCCGAGACCGCCGAAGAACGGGTCGCCGGGCGCCGACGGTGATCGTCCGTGCCGGGAGCCGAAGCCCGCCCGGAAACCGGGCCGTCTCCGGGGTCGACGCCGTCTGTGGCCGCGGCGTCCGACCCTTATTACTGTCCGCGCCGCCTACGGTGAGACCGTGTTACGGAAGGACCTCCTCCGCGTCTCTCGGGCAGGCGGCGGCTACCGTCCCGCCTTCGTCGGCGGAGAACGTCGCCCGCTCGCGGCGAGCGTGCTCGAGACGTTCGAGACGAACGTCGGCGAGCCGCGACACGTGGTGACGGACGCGCTCGACGCGTTAGAGGCGGAGGCGGACGATTTCAAGCTCGTTCGCGGGCTCGCCGCGCTCGTCGAGCGCGAGTGTGTCTTCGAGACGCGCGCGACGGTGCCGCCGCCGCGGGTGCGTCGCGCCGCCTTCGAGGCGGCCGCGGTCGTCGGCGTCGTCGACGAGGACGACCGCGAGCGGGCTATCGCGCGGGCCGCCGAGGGGCTCGGCGTCGACCCCGGCGTCGTCGACGCCGCCCTCTACGCCGACCGCGAGCGCAACGAGGTTCTCGTCGACGCCGACGTCCGCTGGGACCCGGAGACGCTGGTCGACCAGTACAACCTCTCGCTGGCACAGACCGCGTTGTTCGACGCCACGGAGGTGCGGGTCCGGTCCGTCGATCCCAAGCGGCTCGTGAGCGCGGTCAAACGGCTGCGGCTGATGTACGAGCTCCGCCGCGGCGCCGACGGCCGCGAGCTCGTCGTCACCGGGCCGGACGCGTTGTTCCGTCGAACCCGGCGCTACGGGACCGCGTTCGCGCGGCTCCTGCGGACGGTCGCCGGCGCCGCGGAGTGGCGGCTGGAGGCGACGATCGACGACCGGGGCACAGAGCGGACGATGACGCTCACCGACGGCGACGTGACCGTCCCCGGCGTCGACCCCGTCGCCGAGCCCGCGTTCGACAGCGGGGTCGAAGCCGACTTCGCCGGGCGCTTCCGCGCGCTCGACCTCGACTGGTCGCTCACGCGCGAGCCGGAGCCGTTGGCGACCGGCAGCCGCGTCATGATTCCGGACTTCGCGTTCGAGTACGACCACGCCGACTTCCGGCTCTACTTCGAGGTGATGGGCTTTTGGACCCCGGAGTACGTCGAGACGAAGCTCGACCAGCTCGCGGGCGTCGAAGACGTCGACCTCCTCGTCGCGGTCGACGAGAGCCTCGGCGTCGGCGACGAGATCGCCGCCCGGGACCACCGGGTCATCACGTACGCCGGAACCGTGCGGGTGAAACCGGTCGTCGACGTGCTCCGCGAGTACGAGACGGACCTCGTCGCCGACGCGGCCGAGCGTCTTCCCGAGGCGTTCGCGCCCGACGAGGACGTGATCGAACTCGCCGAGCTGGCGGCCCGACACGGCGTCAGCGAGTCGGCGGTCGAAGACGGGCCGTTTCCCGACCACGACCTCGTCGGACGGACGCTGATCAGGCCGGCGGTGTTGGACCGCCTTCGCGCGGCGGTCGACGACGGGATGTCGTTGTCGGCGGCCACGGAGCGGCTCGCGGCTCACGGCGTCGACGACGCGAGCGCGACCCTGTCCGCGCTCGGCTACCGCGTCGAGTGGGAGGGGCTCGGCGGCGGGACGGTTCGGCGGAAGGAGTGACGCCGCGTCGGCGTCGAGCGTTACCGAGCGGTGATAATCCGGACGGTAGTATATACTCCCGCTCCGCCCAGAAACGGGCAGAGAACGCATGGCCACGAACATTCAGACGCGGTTGCTCGGCCAGAACGTATCGTTCCCGGTGGAGGAGTCACGGCTCGCCTACTGGCTCGTCGTGTTGCGGCTGATCGTCGGCTGGTGGTTCCTCCACGCGGGACTGGACAAGTTTCTCGCGTGGCCGTTCGACGCGAGCTGGTTCGTCGGCGGCGCGGCCGCACAGACGAGTCTCGGACCGGTCCTCGCCCTGTTTTCCGACGGGGTGTTGTTGTCGTTCACGAACGTCATGGTCCCGGTCGGACAGACGCTGATCGGGCTCGGCCTCATAGTCGGCGCGTTGACGCGGCTCGCCGCGTTCTTCGGCGCGTTTCTGATGGTGTTCTTCTACTTCGTCAACGGCGAGACCGGCGGCTGGGCACACGGCGTCGTCACCGGCGACCTGCTCGGACTCCTGATCTTCGCGATGATCGCTACCCTCGGCGCCGGCCGCGTGCTCGGGGTCGACGCCTACCTCGCGAAGACGACGGTCGTCCAGAACCACCCGCGGCTGCGCCATTTCATCGGCTAACGGAGGCGATACACATGACAGAACTCACCACGACGGAACGGCTCGCGTTGTACGGCGGCGGCCTCCTGCTCCTGCTCGGAACGGTCGGGATCGGGCTGCTGGAGATCGTCGCGGGAGCACCCCACCCGGTGTCGGGCGAAGGACAGGTCGTCCACGAGGCGCTGGTGCCGATCAGCGTCCGATCGTACATCATCCTGCTTGGATTGTTGCTCTGGGGGGCGTACGCGGCCATCAGCGTCGTTCGAAGCCCGCCGACGGACACGTCCGCCTGAGCGCGGGCGCCGCTCGCCCGCCAGAAACGACCCGGGTCACCGGTCGGCGACCGGCAGCTCCGCTCGGCTTCCCTTCGGAACGACGGAGCGCAACTCGTCGTAGAGGTACAGGCCGACGCCGATCGGTGCGGTCTCGCCCGCGATCCGGTGGGTGACGACGAGATATCCCCAGTCGCCGTCCCACTCGGGGAGCTCCTGGTCCTCGCCGGCGACGAACCGGCTCGCGCGCTCGGGACCGAGTTCGACGACGTTTCGCGTCGCGTGCGTGCCGAACCGCTGGGCCGCACGGGTGGTCGGCTTCCAGTGGTCCTGACGCGTTCGCAGAAACGTCATGCCGATCGCCTCGATCCGGCTCGGGTCGGTCGCCTCGCCGTTGAACACCCATATCTTTCCCGCGCCCTTCTCCCAGAAGGAGTACTCGCCGAGGACCTCTCGGCCGATCCCGAACCGCGTCTCCCACCAGTCGAGCACCGCGTCGCGGCTGGCTCGGCCCGCCACCTCGCGGTCGGCCGCGGTCGCCGGAAGGCGGTCGAACCGACCGCCGTCGTTGTCGTGGTCGCTCATCGGGCCACCTCGGTCGCGTCGCCGACGCGGAGCTTCGCACAGAAGAAGCCGCCCGTGTCGTTGTGGTGGGGATACACCCGGTGGGCCCGGGCGACGCGGTCGTCGTACGTCTCGCCGTCCCACTCGGTCACGCCCGGAGCCGTCTCCAACGGGAGGTCGAACGGCACGACGTCGCAGTGCTCGGCGTCGAGAACGTGGTCGAGGACCGCCTCGTTCTCCTCCGGCGCGAACGTACACGTCGAGTAGACGACGGTCCCGCCGGGACGCGTCGCCTGGACCGCCCGCGTCAGGATCCCCTTCTGGATGCCGGCGACGCCGTGGACGTGTTCGAGGGTCCACTCGGCTATCACGTCCGGGTTCTTCCGACAGGTCCCCTCACACGAGCAGGGGGCGTCGACGAGCGCGCGGTCGAACTCGTCGAACGCCAGCGGCTTCATCGAGAAGTTGCGGGCGTCCTGGTTCGTCACGACGGCACAGGTCACGCCCAACCGCTCGGCGTTGTGTCTGAGCGCGGAGAGCCGGCCCAGGTTGTTGTCGTTGGCGACGAGCGTCCCCGCGTCGTTCATCGCGTCTGCGATCTGTGTCGTCTTGCTTCCCGGAGCCGCACACGCGTCCCAGACGCGGTCGCCGGGGTCTGGGTCCAACGCGATGCCCGGGAGCACGGAAACCTCTTCTTGGCCGTGCGTCCAGCCGTGGACGTGGGGCCAATTCCGCCCGGGGTGGCCGTCCGGGAGCCGGAAGAGGCCGTCGTGCCACGCCACGGGCTCGTGTGCGATCCCCTCCTCGGTGAACGCCGCGCGGACGCGGTCCGGCGAGGCGGCGAGCGTGTTCGTTCGAACGACCGAGGGCAGCGGCCGGTCACAGGCCGCGCGGAACGCCGCCGGGTCGTCGACGAGCGGCTCGTACCGCTCGATCGGGTTCATACGGTTCCTTTCGCGCCGTCCGGTTAGTCGGTTTCGGGACGACCGCGCCCGCGGGGCAGGTTTAGGTCGCCGGGGCGCGAACGCCGCGACATGGCACGCATATCGGTTCTCGACGACGACGTACCGCTCGACGAGCCGACGCTGATCGAGGGCTTCCCCGGAATCGGGCTCGTCGGAAAGATCGCGACGGACCACCTGATCGAGACACACGGAATGACCCACTACGCGAACGTCCACTGCGAGGGGATCCCGCGGGTGGCCGTCTACCGCGAGTCGAACCCGACGCTGACGACGCCGGTTCGGTTGTACGCCGACGCGGAGTCGGACCTCGTCGCGCTGCGAAGCGACGTGCCGGTGAGCCCGAGCGCCGCCGCCGAGTTCGCGGGGTGTCTCGACGGCTGGTTCGCGGAGACCGGCGCGTTTCCCGTCTTCCTCTCCGGGCTGGGCCGCGAGAAGGACGAGGAGCCGCCCGCGTTGTACGGCGTGGCGACGAACGACGGCGAGGCGATGTTGTCGCGCGCGTCGGCCGAGGACCCGCCGGAGTCCGGACTCGTCTCCGGGCCGACCGGATCGATGCTCGCCGAGGCGTTGGAGCACGGCCGCGACGCGGTCGGACTCGTCGTCGAGTCGGACCCGCAGTTTCCCGACCCGGAGGCCGCGCGCGTGCTGATCCGCGACGGCATCGACCCGATCGCGGGCGTCGAGACGCCGACGGACGGTCTCGTCGACCAGGCGACGGAGATACGGAACGCGAAGCGGGCGTTCGCCGAGCGGATGCGAGAAGCGACGAAGGAGAGCTCGCAGGCGGAGCCGTTGAAGATGTACCAGTGAGCGGGCCGGCGGTCAGTCGTCTGCGGGGCGGTCGGCGTCGGTCCAGGGAGGGTCGTCGGGGCGCGCCGCGTCGGGGTCGTTGCCGGTTTCTAACTCGTCGAGGATCGGCCGATACTTGAGCTGAATCTCGTCCCACTCGCGGTCGGGATCGGAGTCGGCGACGATGCCGACGCCCGCGAAGAGCGTCGCGAGCCGCCGGGTCGCCACCGCCGAGCGGATCGCGACCGCAAAGGCGCCGTTGCCGGCCGCGTCGATCCAGCCGACCGGGGCCGCGTACCAGCCGCGGTCGAACGGCTCGGTCTCGTGGATGGTCTCGAGCGCCCGCCCGGGCGGCAGTCCGCCGACCGCCGGCGTCGGGTGAAGCGCCTCGACGAGCTCGAGGACGTGTCTGTCCGCGCTCAGCTCGGCGGTGATCGGCGTGTGGAGGTGTTGGACGGTCGCGAGCCGCCGCACGCGGCGGTCGCCCGCCGAGACCGACGCCGCGAACGGCTCGAGCTGCTCGCGAACCGTCTCGGCGACGAGCTCGTGTTCGTGGACGTTCTTCTCGTCGGCCAACAATTCCTCGGCGAGCCACTCGTCTTCGGCCGGGGTCTCGCCGCGACCCGTCGTCCCCGCGAGCGCGTCGGTCTCGACGGTTCGTCCCCGCAGCGAGACGAGCCGCTCCGGCGTCGCGCCGAAGAACACGCTGCTGCCGTCGTCGGGCTCGAAACAGTAGCGGTGACACTCGGGGTACTTCGCGGCGAGCCGTTCGAGCGTGGCCGCGCGGGGGAACCCGTCGTCGAGGGCCGCCTCCAGCGCCTGCGCCAACACCACCTTCCGGATCTCGCCGCCGTCGATCCGGCCGAGCGCGGCGGTGACGCTCGCGCGCCACGCGTCGCGGCTCGTCGTTCGCCGCTGGCCGCGAATCCCCGGGCGAGCCGGGCGTGACTCCGCCGTCGGCCGACCGGCGAGCCGCTCGATCTCGCGGTCGAGCCGGGCCTCGACGGCCGTCGCAGAGGCGTCCGGTCCCGCGTCGGTCACCGTGAGCCACGTCCCGTTGTCGGCGAACGTGACCTGGATGCGCGGCAGGACGAACCGGGCCTCGGGGAACGGCCCCCACGGCTCGCCCGCACACGCCCCCTCGTGGAAGGCGAACCCGCCGAACACCCGCGGGCGTGCCGCCTCGGTGCCGGCGTGGACGTCGCCGGAGGCGAACAGCTCGTCCGTCGCCGCGCGGATCGCGGCGAACCGGTCGGGGCCGTCCGCCGTGAGCGTCGCCGCCGCGCCGCCGCCCAGAACGAGCGCGTCGTCGGGGGCGGCCCACGTCGTCCGCGGCGTCGGAAGCGCCTCGAACGCCGCCGCGAACGCGGGCGGCTCGACCGCGGTCGTGCGGCTGACGAGCGTCGGCGAGGATCGCGAGCGCGCCGGTTCCATTAAAAAGCGTTCGGGCCCGGAGCTTCTTAAGCGTGTCAACTCCGCGCGCCCGGAGGCGCACGCCGCCGAGACGGGCCGGGCGCTCAGCCGTACCGCTCCTCGTTCCACGGGTTCGCCGTGTCGCTGTAGCCGCGTTTCTCCCAGTAGCCGAGCGCCGGCTCCGTCAGAAACTCCACGCCGCAGACCCACTTGGCGCCCTTGTACGCGTACTTGTGGGGAGTGACGACGCGCAGCGGTCCTCCGTGGTCGGGCGGGAGGTCGTCGCCGTCGTACCCGTACGCGAAGAGGACGCCCTCGCGCGTACACTCGGCGAGAGGGAGGTCGGTCGTGTAGCCGTCGAGCGCGTGGAACATCACGTGTTCGGCGTCGGCGTGGACGCCGGCGCGGTCGGCGATCTCGGCGAACTCGACGCCGGTGAACGCACAGTCGAGTTTGCTCCAGCCGGTGACACAGTGGAAGTCCTGTTTCTGGGTGACGGCCGGGAGGTCGCGAAACGCCTCGAGCGACAACGAGATCGGCTCGTCGACGGCGCCCCAGACCTCGAACGTCTCGTCGGGCCCCCACGACGGCGTTCCGGCCTTCGAGAGCACCGGAAACGCGTCCGTCTCCCGTTGTCCCGGCGGGAGCCGCCCGTCCCCGTACTCCCGATAGAGGTCCGTGAGGTCCTCGGTCCCGTCGGGCCGTGTGTCGGTCATACCTCGCGTACGCGTTCCGGAACTGTATGGGTACCGCTCGACGGCGGGACCGCCGGGGTTTGGAAACGCCGTATCGATGCTTCGGTATACAGAAGTATTATTGTGACTCTGTGAGATCGAGTTTTCGATCTCCCGGTCTGCGACGCTACATTTATGTATACTATCCTGTTAGACGCGGGCAAGAGATGCCACGAGTGAAGATAACCGTCCCGGAACACCTAGAGATGCAGATCACTCAGATGGTAGAACAAGGAGAGTTCCTCAACCGCGAGGAGGCGGTCGAAGAACTGCTCTCGACGGGTATCAAGGCGTACAAGACCAGCGGGCCGATGGACGACGAGGACTCCGGCGGCTTCGAAGACGAGGGGATGATGGGCCACGAGGACGAGTACGTCTTCTGAGCCCGCCGCGCTCCACGCCGATCCGCGCGTCGCCCCCGCAACAACGCTTAACCGGGCCTGGATACGTATTTGACCCATGCACAAGGACGAACTGCTCGAGCTACACGAACAGATGGTGACGATCATGGAACACTTCCGAGGCCAGGAGACGGTCGACGACGGGTTGTTCGAGCCGTACGACGAGCTCGACGTCGACCCCTCGCACGTCCACAAATCGAAAAGCGAGCACAAACACGCCGTGTTCGTGCTCGGTAACGCGCTGGCGAACGCGATGAGCGAGGACGAGTTCTCTCCCGCCGGCCGGGTCGGAAAACGCATGAAGGAGCTGGCAGACGACGCCGAAAACAAGATCTGAGGCGGCTCGCCGCCGCGCGGTCCACCGGATCCGACCCGCGAATTGATGTGTGATCGGTCGCAGCATACGGTGTATGGTCGGTGACTCCCTCTCGGCCGACGCCGTTCACCTGGTGGCCGCCGGAGCGGCGGTAGCCGCCGCGCTCGCGGTGGTGTACGCGCTGGACCGGCCGGCCGGCGCGTGGGGCAAGCGGCTCCGTTCGCGGCTGTTGTTGGGCGTGCCGTGGGGAACGCTCGTCGCCGTCGGCTTCGTGATCGGCGTCTACCTGTTCGTTCAGAGCGGACTCGAGAACCCGGACCGGCCGGTGGTGATCCCGTTTCGTGCGTGGTCGTACCTGTACCCGCAAGGAATTCTCTGGTCGGGGTTCGCACACGCGAGCCGCGGCCACGTCACCGGCAACCTCCTGTCGACGCTCGTGGCGGGCAGCCTCGCGGAGTACGCCTACGGCCACTTCCCGCGGGAGTCGGGACGCGAGACGTTCGCGTCGCTCCGGACGAACCCGTACGTCCGGGCGTTCTGTGTGGTCCCCGGCGCGATGCTGGCGTTCGGAGTCGTCACCTCGGTGTTCGCGCTCGGCCCGGTGATCGGCTTCTCGGGGGTCGTCTTCGCGTTGTGGGGGTTCGCGCTCGCCCACTACCCGATCGGAACGGTCGCGGCGCTGACGGGCGCGACGCTGGTGAACGTCGTGTACGAGACGCTGCGAGCGCCGGTGGAGTTCGCGGAGGCGAGCCCCTCGTTCGGGCCGCCGGGGTGGGCGAACATCGCGATCCAGGGACACGCGCTCGGACTGATCGCCGGACTGCTCGCGGCCGTCTGGCTCATCCGGCGGCGCGCGCGAAGCGAGGGAAGCGGCAGCCGAACGCGGTCGGCGGCCGTCGTCTTCGTCGCCGTGTTGTTGTTCGGCGCGTCGCGTCGGCTCTGGGCGGTGTACTGGTACCTCGGCAACGACCAGTACGAGCTGTACCGCGGAATCGGGCTCGCCGGTCTCGTCGTGCTCGCGCTGATCGCCGCCGTCGCGGTCGCCGGCCGCGACGAGCCGTTTCGACCGGCGCGTGCCGTCTCCGCCCCCCAGACGCTCCGCGAGGGCATCGCCTCTGTGACGCCCGCCGTCGTCGGCGTGCTCCTGCTCGTCGGGGCGCTGGCGGCCGTCGCCGGCCCGGGGATCGTCCCCAACCTCGTCACCGTCGACGACGGCGACCTCCCGGGCGACCCGGTCGAAGTGGAGGGGTACCAGGTGACCTACGCCGAGAACGTCGAAGACCGGGTGGTGAGCGTGATCGACGTGGAGGCGTTCGGGCGCTCCACGTCGGTCCGGACGTCGGGGGTGATCGTCGGCAACCCCGACAGACAGATCTGGACGACCGCCGTCTCGCGAGGGAACCTCGCGTTCTGGGGCTACCGCGCGGTCGACGTGGGCGGAACCGGGTGGCGCGAGACCGTCTGGGTCCAGCGCACCGGATGGGTCGCCGTCGGCGGAAACGCGACCTACCGGGTCGACACGATACACGACGAGTCGCGCTCGACGGTGTTCGTGAGCGACCCGGCGAACGCCGAGCCGCGTCTCGACGGACGAACCGTCGCCGTCGCGGCCGTCGAAGGCGGGTTCGACCTCCGGGTCACACACGAGGGAGCGACGGCGACCGCGCCGATACCGCCCGCGAACGAGTCGGTGACGCTACACGAGGTCACCTTCGTTCGCGACGGCGAGGCCGTCTACGCCGAGCGCGGCGACACGCGGGTGCGCGTCGCCGACCGCGAGCGCTACGAGGGGAGAGAACGGAGCTGAGCGGGACGCGGGCGGGTCACCGCCACTCGACGCGGTACACCTCCACGTCGACGTCGCGGGCGTCCTCGGCGTGGTGGTCGAACTGCGCGTCGACCGTGAAATCGGCCGCGAACGCGTGTGTGACCTCGCCGCCGTTGTCGGCGGCGAACGCCTCGAGAAACGCCCGGCTTCCGGCGTTGTGAACTGAGTACGAGACGGTCGCGAGGTCGCTCGCGGCCGCGAGAAACTGCCGGTCGGCGTTCCGGTTGCCGTCCTGTGCGCCGAACGGCGGGTTCATCACGACGGTGACGGGGTCCGGAAACTCCACCGGCGGCCGCGCCGCGTCGCCCTGAACCCAGTGAACCGGCGCGCTCGCGGCCACCCGTCGCTCGTTGCGTCGTGCGGTCGCCAGCGCGGTGCGGTCGAGTTCGACCCCGACCACCCGGGCCGGTCCCCGAAGGGCGGCCGCGAGCGCGAACATGCCGGTGCCGGCGCCGAGGTCGAGCACGGTCCGGCCGTCGACGTCGCCGTGAAGGTCTGCGAGGTGAACCACGTGGGCCGCGAGGTCGGGCGGCGTCGGGTACTGCTCGAGGGCGGCACGCGGATTCTCGAAGCCGGCGACGACGCCGAGTTTCGTCGCCAGCGAGCGTTTCGTCGCCATGCGTTAGGAGACGATCGCAGAACGGTCGGCGACTCGAGCGGCGTCCACGTCGACCCGGTGGGGATCCGTCTGTTCCATAGCGACCATATTTGAGGGTTATGTAAAAGATTTTCTGAATGTTCGGTGGTAATATGGGGGCGCGACGGGACGGGTCGGCCGGTGGCGGGACTGGACAGGACGGGTCGCCGGCGAGACCGGACCGGGACAGAACGCGACGAGACGGGACGGCGGTGGCTCCTCTCAGCGGAACCCCATCGCTTCGATCTGTTCTTGATACCGGTTGCGGATGGTGACCTCGGTGACCTGTGCGACGTCGGCGACCTCGCGTTGGGTCTTCTTCTCGTTACACAGAAGCGACGCCGCGTAGATCGCGGCCGCGGCGAACCCGGTCGGGGACTTGCCGGAGAGCAACCCCTGCTCGGCGGAGACGTCGATGATCTCGGTCGCCTTCGACTGCACCTCCTCGCTGAGTTGAAGCGAAGAGGCAAACCGGGGCACGAACTGCTTCGGGTCGACCGGTCTGAGCTCCAGGCCGAGCTCCTGAGAGATGTAGCGGTACGTCCGGCCGATCTCCTTCTGTGGGACCCGCGATACCTCCGCGACCTCGTCGAGCGAGCGGGGGATCCCCTCCTGTCGACAGGCGGCGTACAGCGCGGCGGTGGAGACGCCCTCGATCGAACGCCCTCGGATGAGGTCCTCGTTGAGCGCGCGCCGGTAGATGACGGAGGCGACCTCTCGGA
>CAZKXC010000042.1:14024-17780 GCA_964556645.1 uncultured Halobellus sp. | reverse complement strand
ATGGGACCGCTGAGAGTCGAACTCAGGTCATACGGACCCCATCCGCATAGGATACCACTACCCCACGGTCCCGGGCGTCGATGTAAGAAACGCCCGTCCGGTAATTAAGAACTTCGTTTCAGTCGCCGTCGCGGGCGACGACGCGGTCGCCCTCCTCGCGCACCGCCAGGCTGGCGATCGGGTCGCCCTCGTAGACGGCCAGTCCCTCGGTCCGCGCGAGCAGGTAGCCGTCGTGGTCCGCGCGGACGACCCCTCGGCGCTCGCCGGTCGCCGAGACGATCGTCGCGAGGGTGTCGCCCTCGGCGAACGGCTCGCCCGGTTCGACGCGGTGGCGGACCAGCCCCGAGACGTCGGCGGTCGGGCCGCGGTACCGCCGGACCGGGTACGCGACGGGGGCGGCGTCGACGTGGGCCGCGGGCTCGTCGACTTCGTCCGGGACCGCGTCGGCGTCGAGCAGGCCGCGTTCGACCGCGACCGCGAACACGCCGGCGACGCCGCCCGCGACGAGGCGGTCGTCGACGACGCTGTGTGCTCCGAGTTCGACGGTGAACGCCGGGATCCCCGCCTCGTTGAGGACGGCTCCCGCCAGCGACCGCTGGAGGTCTTCTTCGACGTACTCCGCCGCCGGGTACTCGACGAGCGCGGGGAAGCCGAAGGCGTCGACGATCGATTCGAGCTCGGTCGCGAGCGCGTCGGCCGCGGACTCGCTCCGCCGGTCGCCGTACAACACGCGGTCGCGGATCGCGAACGGCTCGCTGCCGACGCCCGCGGTGTGACAATCGATCAGCGCGTCGGCGGCGACGGGGTCGGCCGCGGCGCGGTCGCTCGCGTTCTCGTCGCCTGTGTCCTCGTCGCCCGCGTCTTCGCCGGCCGTGTTTTCATCGGCCCCCGGTGCGGTCTCGGCGTCGCCGCCGACGATCGCCGCGTACAGCCGAGAGTCGATCCGTTCTTGCAGCCGCGGCGGTCGCGTCGACTCCGCGTCGGCGTCGGGAAAGTGGCGGTTGGGGTCCGCGTCGTCGTAGTAGGTGTGACGGGCGTTCCGGCGAAGCCCCGCGGGCGAGACCACGGGCACCCCGACGACCGCGCCGGCGAGCGACTCGAGCGTACTTGGCGCCTCGGCGATGGCCGCCATCGCGTCGAGAACGACCGCGACGCCCGTCGCCTCGTCGCCGTGGACGCCGCCGGTCAGCCACACCGTCGGTCCCGGCTCGGCTCCGTTGGCGACGACGACGGGCAGTCGTTCTGTGGTTCCGGTCGGGAGGTCGGCGACGTCGAGCCAGCCGCGGTCGACCGCGCCGGGATCGGCGCGTGCGGTTCCGAGCTCCAGCCGCGTCGCGTCGTCGGTCATGCGCCCCCTTCCGGCGCCGGCTCATAAAAGAACGCGTTCGAGCGCGACGACCGTCCCCGCGTCGGCGCGGGGATCGCCGACGAGCCGGCCGAGACAGACGACGGTGCCGCTCGGCAGGTGACAGGCGACGAGCGGGGGGTCCGCATCGTCGGACTGCTCACCGCTACTGGACCCTTCGCCGTCGCCGGACCGCTCGCCGTCGCCGGACTTCTCGCCGCTACCGGATCGCCCGCCGTCGCCGGTCTCGGCGGCGTCCGCGTCGAGCTCGCTGTCGATCACCCCGGGGGCGTACACCGGCGCGCCGGTGGCGACGGCGCGCGCGGCCGAGGGAGCCACCGTCACCGACGGGAGGTGAACGACGGCGGCTTCGGCCGGTCGGACGACCTCGCGGAGGAGCTCGTCGTCGCCGTCGGCCGCCCACGCCAGCGCGTCCGTGAGGTCCTGAAGCGTGTGGAGGTCCGTGTCGTCGAACGGCTCCGTGGCGGTTCGCCGAAGGTGTCCCATGTGCGCGCCGACGCCCGCCGCGAGCCCGATGTCGTGACACAGCTTGCGGACGTACGTCCCCGACTCACAGTCGATCCGGAGCAGCGCCCGGCGCTCCTCGAGTTCGAGCAGTTCGAGGCCGTGGATCGTCCGGGTTCGAAGCCGGCGGGTGACCGCGCTCTTGCGGGGCGGCTTCTGGTAGATCTCCGCCTCGAACTCCGCCGCGACCGCCTCGAAGTCGGTCGGGGCGGGCCCGTGGAGTTCGAGCACGGAGACGTACTCTTTCGTCCCTTCGAGAAAGACCTGTGCCGCTCGGGTGGCGGTTCCGGTGAGCGTCGGCAGACAGCCCGTCACCTTCGGGTCGAGCGTTCCCGCGTGGGCGACGCCGTCGATCCGCGGTCCGTCGGGATCGAGCGCGTCCAGGGCGTCGTTGATCGCGTCGCGCACCCACGCGGAGAGCTGATGAGAGGAGGGCCCCGCCGGTTTGTCGACGTTCACGACGCCGAACCGCAACAGCTCCGGTATCGACCGCTCGCCCGGCGGGTCACGGAGCGGGTCGTCGGCCGGTGAGGGGTCGTCGGCGTCCGTCTCGTGGGTCATGTGCGTGGCAATCGGTCGCTCAGAAGTCGTAGGAGACGCCGTCGATCGGGGTCTTCCCCTCGTCGGTGCCGGGGTCGTACGCCTCGACCGTCGCGACGAGCGCGTCGAGGAAGCGTTCGGGGCCCCAGCGCGCGGTGTTGTACGCGGCGTCGTAAATCGAGAGGTCGTCGATGTCGATGTCGTAGTACGCCAGGTACCGTTTGCGCTCGGACGCCTCCCGTCGCAGCGTCTCCTTGCGGGCCCGCGCCACGGGCTTCTCCTCGCGGTCGGCGATCCGTTCTGCGCGGACGGCAACGGGGGCGTCGAACCAGAACCGCAGATCGGCGTGGTCGCCGGCGAGCCACCCGGCGAGACGCGATTCCAACACGAGTCCGTCCCGGCTCGTCGCGATCTCCCGGAGCCGGCGGTCGAGGTCGCGGTCGATGTCGCCGTCGTCTTCGGCGTGTTCGTTGAACTCGACCGGCGTCATGCCGCGGTCGGCCGCCATGCTGCGAAAGATGTCGCCGCCGGAGACGTGTTCCAGTTCCAGCGCCTCGGCCAGTCCCGCGGCGTTCGTGCTCTTCCCGCTTCCCGGCGGGCCGGAGACGGTGATCAACATATCTCTCATCCGGCAGGGTCGTTCAAAACGGTTGCCGTTCGCGGTCTACTCGTCGCCGGCCGCCGCCGTCATCGACCAGACGGCGACGAGCCCGAGCAGGGCCGCGGGGACGAGCGGAAGCGCGAGGTACGTCGCGAAGAAGGTGACCCCGAACGCTCCGGCGGCGTACGGGTACGCGTAGATGACGCCCGGAATCACGAGCACACACCAGAACAACACGGCCGTCAGCGCCCAGCCCTTGCGGCCGAATCCCTCGGCTTCCAGGGGCGAAGCGGGCTCTGCCGCCGGCTCGTCGGCGACGGACGGGCTCGCCGCCCCGTCTGCCGGAGCGGCGTCGGCTTGGGCGCCGGTAGCCTCGTCGGCCTCGCTGGCCTCGTCGGCCTCGCCGCCCGGTGCGTGGACGTACCCGCCGTCCGCGTCGGGCTCTGAACTCACTGTCGAGCGTTGCCGTTGCGTCGGCAAAGCCCTCACGGTTCCCGGCCGCGGCGGCGACGACCGCGAGCGTCGCCGCGGAGAACGCGCGAACGCGTCGAATCGCCCCGCAGAATCGGCCGACGGTTTGCCGCCTCCGTGCGAGCCGTTCTCGCGTGAGCCGGCGCCGGCTCCCGGGCCTTTCGTGATGTTTAAGTACCGAAGCGCGGTTGATCCAGACGCACGAACTGTAGGGGCGCTGGGTCCCGAGTCCGCGAGGGCGACGATACGACGCGAGTTGCGGTAGCCAAGCCTG
>CAZKXC010000042.1:0-13924 GCA_964556645.1 uncultured Halobellus sp. | reverse complement strand
GGGTCCCGAGTCCGCGAGGGCGACGATACGACGCGAGTTGCGGTAGCCAAGCCTGGCCCAAGGCGCAGGGTTGCTAACTCTGTGGCGTCACTGCCTCCGGGGTTCGAATCCCCGCCGCAACGCTCGAACGACCGAGCACCGCCGGATCGCGCCGGTAGGACTCACTGCGATCAACACATGAGCACGGAAGAACACCAGGACGACTCGCCGGAGGAGGACGAGGACCTCCAGTACTTCGTTCGGATCGGGGGCGCAGACCTCGACGGAACGAAGACGGTCGAGCGAAGCCTATCTGAACTCAACGGCATCGGCACGCGCATGGCGCGGCTGGTCGCCGAGGAGGCGGACGTGGACCGAACGGCCACGTTCGGCCTCCTCGACGAAGAAGAGATCGAGGCGGTGATCGACGTCGCAGAAAATCTCGAAGACCACGTCCCGCCGTGGATGACCAACCGACAGAACGACTTCTTCAGCGGTGAGACGACGCACCTCGTCGGCACGGACGTCAACGAGAAGCGGCGTCACGACATCAACCGCATGAAACAGATCGAATCGTACAAAGGCGTTCGTCACAAGCGCGGCCAGAAGGTCCGCGGTCAGCGAACCAAGTCCACGGGCCGGACCGAGGGCACCATCGGCGTCAACGTCGAGGAGATCCGCGAGGAGATGGCGGACGACGAGGCGGGTGACGACGAATGAGCACCGGCAAGAACACCAAAGGATACGAGACGCCGAACCACCCGTACCAGGGCGAGCGGATCGCCGAGGAGTCCGACCTCCTCTCGCGGTACGGCCTGAAGAACAAAGAAGAGCTCTGGCGGGCGCAGTCTGAACTGCGCCGCATGCGCCGCGAGGCCCGGCGTCTCCTCGGGGAGGCGCAGGGTGACGTCGACGTCGCCGGCGAGGCCGGCGCGGAGTTCGTCGCACGCCTCCGCCGCATCGGCGTGCTCGGCGACACCGACGACATCTCGACGGTCCTGTCGCTCGACGTGACGGACCTGCTCGAGCGCCGCCTACAGACGGTGGCGTACCGACAGGGATTCGCGTCGTCGACCCAGCAGGCCCGCCAGTTCATCGTTCACGGCCACATCACCGTCGACGGGGCGCGGGTGACGCGACCCTCGGTGAAGATCGACGTGAGCGACGAGGGCGCTATCGCCTTCGACGAGACGAGTCCGCTCGCGGACGATCTCCATCCCGAGCGCGCGGAGTCACAGGAGTAACCACATGAGCCAATCCGAGGACGGAAAGTGGGGTATCGCCCACGTGTACGCGTCGTTCAACAACACGCTCATCACGGTCACCGACGAGACGGGCGCCGAGACGATCGCCAAATCGTCCGGCGGCACCGTGGTGAAACAGAACCGAGACGAGGCGTCGCCGTACGCCGCCATGCAGATGGCCGAGGTCGTCGCCGAGCGGGTCAAAGAGGCCGGCTTGGAGGGCGTCCACGTCCGCGTGCGCGGGCCGGGCGGCAACCTCAACAAGTCGACCGGTCCCGGCGCGCAGGCGACGATCCGCGCGTTGTCGCGGGCCGGCATCGAGATCGGCCGCATCGAGGACGTCACACCCATCCCGCACGACGGGACGAAGGCGCCGAAGAACAAGCGAGTCTGACATGACGGACGCCGACTTCGACGTTGAGTACGTCGAACGGGACGAACACAGCGCGCGGGTGTTGATCCGCGGGCTCACGCCGGCGTTCGCCAACGGCATCCGCCGGGCGATGATCGCCGACGTCCCGACGTTCTCGATCGACACGGTGCGGTTCGTCGAGAACTCCTCCGTGATGTTCGACGAGATGATCGGGCTGCGGCTGGGGCTCATTCCCCTGACGACGCCGCTCGACGAGTTCGAGATCGGAGACACGGTCACGGTCGCTCTCGACGTCGAGGGGCCGGCGACGGCGTACTCCGGGGACATCGAGTCCGCGGAGCCGCTCGTCGAGCCCGCCGACGAGAACGTCCCGATCATCGAGTTGAAGGAGGGACAACGCCTGGAGTTCGAGGCCGACGCGGTTCTCGAGACGGGCAAGGACCACGCCAAACACCAGGGCGGGGTCTCCGTCGGCTACCGCCACCTCCAGCGCGTTTCGATCCAGGGCGACCGCGGCGAGTTCGACGACGACGACCCGCGGATTCTCCGGGGGGTCATCGAGACGCCCGACGGAGACGTCGTCGTCACCGACGAGTTCGACAACGACCTCTCGAAGCGGTATCCCGGCAAGGAGGTGCGCGTCGAGGACGTTCCCGGCGCGTTCGTCTTCCACATCGAGACGGACGGCTCGTTCGCGGTCGAGGAACTGCTGCTTCGCGCGATCGACTCCCTCGAGGAGCGCGCGGACGAACTACAGACGAAGGTCGCGGTCTAAGGAATGTCGGCCCCTCGAACCACCCCCACGGCGCTCGCCCCGCCTGCGAGCGGCGACGCCGACCCGAGCGACGGGACCGAAAGTGGTTTGAAGGGAGCCGGAGAACCCAGGAGTACACGCAGGGATAGCCAAGTCAGGCCAACGGCGCAGCGTTCAGGGCGCTGTCCTGTAGAGGTCCGCAGGTTCAAATCCTGCTCCCTGCACTCCGCCTTTTCACGACCCCCCAACAGGGAGGGACAGCTATGAGTAGCAAGACGAATCCGAACTTACAGAACCTCATCGCCGATCTGAAGTCGGTCTCGCGCGACTCCGGTGCCAGCGTGTGGCAGGACGTCGCCGACCGACTGGAGAAGCCACGGCGTACCCACGCCGAGGTCAATCTGGGTCGCATCGAACGGTACGCAAACGAAGACGAAACGGTCGTCGTCCCCGGCAAGGTGCTGGGCAGCGGCGTACTCGAAAAGAACGTCACCGTCGCCGCCGTCGACTTCTCGGGCACCGCCCGCACGAAGATCGACCAGGCGGGTGAGGCGGTGTCGCTCGAACAGTTCGCCAAACAAAACCCCGAGGGCGGCAACGTCCGGGTGATCCGATGAGCCTCGCGAAGGTCGACGCCGACGTCGTCGTCGACGCCCAGGACTGTATTCTGGGGCGGGTCTCCTCGAAGGTCGCCCAGCGGGTTCTCGACGGCGAGACGGTCGCCGTGGTCAACGCGGAGCACGCGGTGATCACGGGCAACGAGGAGTCCACGATGGACACCTACCACACCCGTGCGAACCTCGGCTCCGACAGCGGGCCGTACTACCCGAAGCGTCCGGACCGCATCTTCAAGCGGTCCATCCGCGGTATGCTGCCGTACAAAACAGAGGAGGGCCGCGAGGCGCTCGCGAACGTTCGCGTCTACGTGGGCAACCCGTACGAGCGCGACGAGGTCGAATCCGTCGTGCTCGAGGGCACGTCGCTGGACCGACTCTCCAACATCAAGTTCACCACGCTCGGAGCCATCTCCGAGTCCTTGGGAGCCAACGTCACATGGTAACTAACACCTCAGGCAAGAAGAAGACGGCCGTCGCCCGCGCAACGGTGCGCGACGGCGAGGGTCGCGTTCGGATCAACTCCCAGCCGGTCGAGCTGGTCGAACCACAACAGGCGCGGATGAAGATGCTGGAGCCGTTCCGCATCGCCGGCGACGAGCTGCGCGACGGCGTCGACATCGACGTCGACGTGTCGGGCGGCGGGTTCAGCGGCCAGGCGGACGCGACGCGGACCGCCATCGCCCGCGGGCTCGTCCAGCACCTCGGCGACGCCGAGCTGCGCGACGCGTACATGAGCTTCGACCGCACCCTGCTGGTCAACGACGTGCGCCAGTCCGAACCCAAAAAGTGGGGCGGACCGGGCGCCCGCGCCCGCTACCAGAAATCCTACCGCTGAGGTGATCCGATCATGATGATCCCCGTCCGGTGTTTCACCTGCGGCAACGTCGTGGGCGAACACTGGGAGGAGTTCAAAACGCGGGCTCGCGACGGCGACGAGGACCCCGGCGAGGTGCTCGACGACCTCGGCGTCGAACGGCACTGTTGCCGGCGCATGCTGGTCAGCCACCGCGACCTCGTGGACGTCGTCTCGCCGTATCAGTAACGAACCATGTCACTACAGAGATACAATCGGTATGAGAAAGCCCGGATCCTCGGAGCACGCGCGCTGCAGGTGTCGTACGGGGCTCCCGTGCTGATCGAGACGAACCAGACGGAGCCGATCCTCGTCGCCGCCGAGGAGTACGACGCCGGCGCGCTCCCCTTCACGGTCCGGAGGGAGTCGAACTGATGACCCGGATCACCAGCGTCTCGTTGCGTCGCATCCTCGATTCACGGGGCAACCCGACCGTCGAGGCCGACGTGCTGACGGAGTCGGGCGGATTCGGCAGAGGGGCCGCCCCGAGCGGCGCGTCGACCGGCGAGTTCGAGGCGGTCGAGCGTCCGGCGAGCGAGGCGATCGCGGCGGCCCGCGAACACGCGGTGCCGCGGCTCGAAGGCCGGTTCGCGGGCGACCAGCGGTCGGTCGACGCCGCGTTGCGCGCGGCCGACGGCACGGACGACTTCTCCGCCATCGGCGCGAACAGCGCGGTCGCGATCTCGATGGCGGCCGCGAAGGCCGCCGCCGACGTGTTGGGCGCGCCGTTGTACCAACACCTGGGCGGCACCTTCCGCGGCGAGAACTTCCCGATCCCCCTCGGCAACGTCGTCGGCGGCGGCGAACACGCCAAAGAAGCGACACACATCCAGGAGTTTCTCGCGGCGCCGATCGGCGCCCCCTCGATACAGGAGGCCGTCTTCACGAACGCCGCGGTCCACGCGGCGGTCGCGGACGTGCTCGACGAGCGCGGCGTTCCGGCGGCCAAAGGCGACGAGGGCGCGTGGGCCCCGCCGATATCGGACGCGGAGGCGTTCGAGGTCGTCGAGGAGGCCGTCGACCGCGTCGAGTCGGAGGTGGGCTTCGAGGTCCGCTTCGGGCTCGACGTCGCGGCCTCGGAGCTGTACGACGCCGAGGCCGACGCGTACGTCTACGGCGAGGAGACCCGCTCGACGGACGAACAGATCGAGTACATGGCCGGCCTCGTCGAGGAGTACGACCTCGCGTACGTCGAAGATCCGCTCGACGAGAACGAGTACGAGGCGTTCGCGGCGCTCACAGACCGGGTCGGCGACCGAACGCTGGTCTGTGGCGACGACCTGTTCGTCACCAACGTCGACCGGCTCCGCGAGGGGATCGACGCGGGCGCGGCAAACAGCATCCTGATCAAGCCGAACCAGATCGGGACGCTCTCGGACGCGTTCGACGCGGTCGAACTCGCCGCGCGGAACGGCATGGAGAGCGTCATCTCGCACCGTTCGGGCGAGACCGAAGACACGACCATCGCACACCTCGCCGTCGCGACCGACGCCGCCTACATCAAGACGGGAACGGTCGGCGGCGAGCGCACCGCCAAGCTCAACGAACTGGTCCGCATCGCGGACGACGCGGTATGACGAACCCACACGACGCATGACGGAAGACAACGACGCGGTCGAACTCGACGAGGACGCGGCGACCGAGGCGGTCGACGCCGACGTCGAGGAGGAGGCCCACACGACCGAGGAACCGACCGCCGACGCGGCCGCCGCCGGGGCCGCCGCCGAGGCCGACACAGCCGAGGCCGACGCGGAGGCCACAGCCGACGAGGAGACCGAGGCGGACGACGCCTCGCCGTTCGACGACGACGTCATGCCCGACGACGACGTCGACCTGTTGATCCCCGTCGAGGATTACCTCTCTGCGGGCGTCCACATCGGGACCCAACAGAAGACGAAAGACATGGAGCGGTTCATCCACCGCGTCCGCGACGACGGCCTCTACGTGCTCGACGTGAGCGAGACAGACGGCCGGATCCGCACGGCCGCAGACTTCCTCGTGAACTACGACCCCGAGCAGATTCTGGTCACCTCCTCGCGGCAGTACGGCCGCTTCCCGGCCGAGAAGTTCGCCGACGCGGTCGGGGCACGCGCCCGCACCGGCCGGTTCATTCCCGGAACGCTGACGAATCCCGACTACGCCGGCTACATCGAGCCGGACGTGGTCGTGGTGACCGACCCCATCGGCGACGCCCAGGCGGTCAAAGAAGCGATCACGGTCGGCATTCCCGTGATCGCGATGTGTGACTCCAACAACCAGCTGTCGAACGTCGACCTCGTCATCCCGACGAACAACAAGGGTCGACGCGCGTTGTCGGTCGTCTACTGGCTTCTGGCCAACGAGACGCTCGACCGCCGCGGCGCGGACACCGTCTTCGCGCTCGAGGACTTCGAAGACGAGCTGTAAGCCGGTCGTTCGATCCCGAGTCGACGTTTCTCGCGCCGACGCAGGCTCCGTTGCCGAGCGACGCGTCCGCCGTCGCGCTCGCGTTCACTCCCCGTCCGGCACGTCGTGGGTCCACCGCGACTCGATCTCGCGGTTGGCGAGCACGACTCGGTCGCCGTCGTCGGTATCGATCCGGGTCTTTCGGAGTTCGATTGCGGCGACGGTGCCAGTCACTCCCTTCGCCTCCACGCGGTAGCCGGGATTAAAATCCGGGTCACGGAGCAGGTAGATGCCGGCGACGGTGTCTTCGATCATCTCCGAGAGCGCGTAGGAGACGCCCAGCGCGACGAATCCGACGGCGGTGCCGAGACTCGCCGCGACGTCGCCCATTCCGACGACCTTGAGAAACGTGAGCGCGACGCCGAACCAGAGGAAGACGGCGATCACCGTGAGGATAAGATCACCAACGAGTTCGCGGTCGCCGACGTAGATCCGTCCGATCGAGGTCTGAACCAGCGTGAGGACGATTCTGACGGTGACGTACGCCAGCCCGAGAAAGACGATCCCGGACAACGCTCGGGGGATCGCGGCGAACACGCCGTCGAGAAAGTCGGTGAGCGCCCCGGCGAGAAGCGACCGTATCGACGTCATGCCGCGCACGACGGCCGCCGGTGGTGAAAAGGTACGGGAGCGACCGACCTCGGAGACGCAGCGGCGGCGTTGCCAGCGGATTCCCAAGCGCAATACCTGTAAACCCGTGGAGAGAGGGTGTTCGTATGACCGTCTGCAGCGCGCCGGGGAAGGTGTACCTCTTCGGCGAACACGCCGTCGTCTACGGCGAGCCCGCGGTTCCGGCGGCGATCGAGCGTCGCGCGCGGGTGACCGTCGAACCGCGCGCGGACGACCGCGTCCGCGTCACGGCCGAAGACCTCTCGCTCGACGGGTTCACCGTGGAGTACGGCGGCAACACCGGGGACCGCCCCAACGTCGACGTTCCGACGCCGCTCGTCGAGGCCGCGATGGGGTACGTCGACGCCGCGGTCAGACAGGCCCGGTCGGCGGCGGACGCGCCCGACGCCGGCTTCGACATCACCGTCGAGAGCGACATCCCGCTCGGGGCCGGGCTGGGCTCGTCGGCCGCGGTCGTCGTCGCGGGGATCGACGCCGCCACCCGGGCGCTCGGCGAGCCGCTCGACCGCCGAGACCTCGCCGACCGCGCCTACCGCGCCGAGTTCGAGGTGCAAGACGGCCAGGCGTCTCGGGCGGACACGTTCTGTTCGACGATGGGCGGCGCCGTCCGGGTCGAGGGCGACGATTGCGAGCCGATCGACGCGCCGAACCTCCCGTTCGTGATCGGGTTCGACGGCGGGGCGGGCGACACCGGCGCGCTCGTCGCGGGCGTCCGGGAGCGCCGCGAGCGGTATCGCTTCGCGGCCGACACCGTTCGCTCGATCGGCGACATCGTCCGCGCCGGCGAGGAACTGCTCGCGGACGCGGTTCCGGAAGCCGACCCGTCCCGGGAGTTGCTCGCGGAGCTGGGCGACCTCATGGATTTCAACCACGGGCTGTTGGCCGCGCTGGGCGTCTCGGCGCGCTCGCTCGACGCCATGGTGTGGGCGGCCCGCGACGCGGGGGCACACGGCGCGAAGCTCACCGGCGCGGGCGGCGGCGGCTGTATCGTCGCGCTCGATCCCGGCACGGAGACGCCGACCGCCCTCTCGTTCACCCAGGGGTGTGAGGCGGCGTTTCGTGCCGAGTTGGCGACGGAGGGCGTCCGGGTGGAGGCGCCGTGACGAACGACCCCGACCCCGCGCGGGCGGCCGGCGACGGAGCCGAAGAGACGCCCGCCGACGCGCCGGTCGTGGTGAAACTCGGCGGGAGCCTGATCACGGAGAAGAGCCGGCCGGAGACGATCGACGACGCGGCGTTGTCGGCCGCCTGCGACGCGGTCGCGGCCGCGCTCGCGAGCGGCACGGTCGGCCGGCTGGTGCTCGTTCACGGCGGCGGCAGCTTCGGCCACCACCACGCCAGCGCACACGGCGTGTCGACGCGGTCGGGCACCCACGACGCCGACGCAGTGATGGACATCCACGGCGCGATGACGACGCTCAACCGAGCCGTGCTCTCGGCGCTTCGCGACCGCGACGTGCCGGCGGTGCCGGTGCATCCGTTCTCGGTGTCGGCGCGGCCGGCGGGCGTCGACGGCGCCCTCGACCTCCCGGTCGGGTCGACGGCGACGCTGCTCGCCGAAGGGTTCGTTCCCGTGCTCCACGGCGACGGGGTCGCGACCGCGGAGGCGGGCGTGACCGTCGTCTCCGGCGACGAACTCGTCTCGGAGCTCGCGGCGCGGCTCGGCGCCGACAGAATCGGCGTCTGTTCGACCGTTCCCGGCGTCCTCGACACGGACGGGTCGGTGATCTCCCGTATCGACTCCTTCGACGCGGTCGCCGACGCGCTCGGCGCGAGCGACGCGACGGACGTCTCCGGCGGGATGGCGGCGAAGGTCCGCGAGCTGCTCGCGCTCGACGCGCCGGCTTCCGTCTTCGGCCCCGACGGCTTGGAGCCGTTTCTCCGCGGGGAGACGCCGGGGACCCGGATCGAGTAGCCGACCGCGTTCGCGTCGTCGAGCGGTCGGTCTTTCTGTCGCCCGCTCGGCTCCCGGTCGACACATTCGGTGGGGAACGCTTATTCGACTCACCCCCTTCGCACCGATCATGAAGGAAGCGGACGTTCGGGACCGGTTGCGGGAGGTTCGGGACCCGGACCTCGGCGACGACATCGTGTCGCTGGGGCTGGTGAACGACGTCACGGTCGACGACGAGGAGATCCGCGTGTCGCTGGCGCTCGGTGCGCCGTTTGCGCCGCACGAGTCGACGATCGCCGACGACGTGCGGGCGGCGCTCTCGGACGCGGCTCTCGACGTGTCGTTGTCGGCGTCGATCCCCGACGACCTCTCGACGGCCGAGCAGGTGTTGCCGGGCGTCGAGAACGTGATCGCGGTCGCCTCCGGGAAGGGCGGCGTCGGCAAATCGACGGTGGCGGTGAATCTCGCGGCCGGGCTCTCCGAGCTCGGCGCGCGCGTCGGGCTCTTCGACGCCGACGTGTACGGGCCGAACGTCCCCCGGATGGTCGCCGCCGAGGAACGCCCGCAGACCGACGGCGAGACGATCGTTCCGCCCGAGCGCTACGGGGTGAAGCTGATGAGCATGGACTTTCTCACCGGTGAGGACGACCCCGTGATCTGGCGCGGGCCGATGGTACACAAGATCATCACCCAGCTTGTCGAGGACGTCGAGTGGGGCGAGTTGGACTATCTTGTGATGGACCTCCCGCCGGGGACCGGCGACACCCAGCTCACGATCCTCCAGACGCTCCCGTTGACGGGCGCGGTGATCGTCACGACGCCACAGGAGGTCGCGCTCGACGACGCGGTGAAGGGACTCCGGATGTTCGGCAAACACGACACCAACGTGCTCGGCATCGCCGAGAACATGGCCGGCTTTCGGTGTCCCGACTGCGGCGGCTTTCACGAGATATTCGGCTCCGGCGGCGGGAAGGCGCTGGCGACCGACCACGAGCTGCCGTTTCTGGGCGGGATCCCGCTCGACCCCGCCGTGCGAACCGGCGGCGACGACGGCGCGCCGGTCGTGCTCGGCGAGGGGGACACCGCCGACGCGTTCCGGGTGCTCGTCGAGAACGTCGCGAACAACGCCGGCGTCGTGCGCCGGCGCGAGGCGAGTGCGGAGGAATGACCGGGCCGGACGACGCCGACGGCGACGACCCGGCGGACCCGCTGGAGGCGGCGGGCGTCGACCCGGTCGTCCCGGAGTCGGCCGCGGCCGGCGAGGAGTTCCCCGACGACGCGGAGGTTCGGGCGTTTCTCCGCGATATCGCGGCGGACGTGCGCGGCGACAGCTCCGAGAGCAAACAGCTCTCGGCGATACTCTACCGGGTGTCCGACCTGTACGATCCCGACGAAGCGACGTCGCCCGAGGAGATCTACCTCAACGTTCGACACATCATGCGGATCAAAGCACAGGGCGGTATCGACCGGTGAGCGGCCGGGGAGAAACGGTTACCGACGCAGTGGACACCGCGTAGGTCACAGCCGCTCGCTTGAGATCAATCGGTGGTGCTGAGACCATCCTCAACGCCCCAGCCGCTTGTTTGAATTCAGTTAGTGGTGCTGAGACCATCCCCAACGCCCCAGCCGCTTGTTTGAACGCAGTTAGTGACGCTGAGACCGTCCGCAAAACCCCAGCCACTCGCTCGAACTCAGTTAGTGGTGCTGAGACCACCCCCAACGCCCCAGCCACTCGCTTGAACGCAGTTAGTGGTGCTGAGACCGCCCTCAAAGCCCCAGCCGCCAGGACTCGCGCGGCTCGCTGCGGTCCTCGTCACTCGCTTCGCTCGTTCCTGTGGTCCTTGCGTCGCCGTGCGTCGTCCTCGCGGCTGCCCCTTTGTGTCCCGCCCGACAGCACGGCACCGCGCCTCACGCCTCCCCAGCCTCGTCGGTCGCCAGAGGCGACCGACTCCCTCGCGCTCGGGTTCGCGTCCGTCGGACGCTCACCGGAGCGCGCCACCGCCAGTGGTCTCTGCGAGTCCGTGTTCGATTATTCGGCCGGGCGTACTCGTTCTTCCAGTATCGTCTCGTCGCCGTGGCGCACGTCGACGATCTCGGGGACCGGCGCCTCGGTGAACCTGACGGCGACTTCGTACGGGTGGGGTTCGGCGATGTCCGAACACCCACTCTCGTCCCAGTCGGGGTCGTCTTCGGTCGTCAGGCGCAACGACAGGCGGTCGGCATCGAGACGCGCCTCGATCAGGTCGACGCGGTAGCAGTCGCGCGAGCCGTCGAGCAGCCGTCCCCTGACGGTGACGCGCGGCGGATCGGCGTCGACCGCGCGGAGCAGGACGGCGGCGTCGTGGTGTCTCGGCTCGTCGGTGTCGAGCGCCCCGGTGTGCTCCCGGCGGAGGGTCACCTCGGCTCCGTCGACGGCCTCGGGATCCGTTCTCCACGGCGGCGTCGGACACCCCGCCAGGGGGACGGTCGTCGCGACGACGAGGAGGGCTCTGCGTCGCACGGGTGAACGGGGACGCCCGGCGGCGAAGTGTCTTGTGGACGGAAAGCGACGGGACCCGCCATCACGAACGCAACCACTATGCCGGCACCGGGCGATCGATTCCGTATGGACTGGCCACACGACCCCGACGGCGAACAGGGGAGCGAGGGCATGCGGCAGTACGGTCACGCCGTGCTCGCGAAGAAGATCGACGAGGAGGAGGACTTCCCGCTGACGGCGGCCGAGTACGTCGACGAGTACGGCGACCATCCGATCCGGATCGACCACGAGACGGTCGTCTCCGTCGAGGAGATCTTCGAAGGGGTCGACGTCGAGTCGTTCGCCGATTTTGTCGAGTTCCATCAGGAGCTCGGCCGCGCGATGCGTGAGAACGGCTACTGGTTCTACGAGGGCGCCGAGGAGTTCGCCGACGGATCGGCCTGAGAGCCGGCGATCCCGGCCCATCCCGTCCCATTTAAGCCACCCCGGGATGAGGAGATGAGCATGAGTGACGAGCGGATCATCGTTCTCGCACACGAGAAGTTTCCGGACAGAGCGAAGACCGCCCTCGGCGTGATGCGATACGGCGACCAGCAGGTGCAGGCCGTCCTCGACCGCGACCGACCCGGCGACCGCGTCGCCGACCACGTCCCGGACGTCGCGGACGCGCCGATCGTCGGCTCCTTCGAGGACGGGCTGGCGGCCGCCGAGGAAGCCGTCGACGCCCTCTACATCGGCATCGCGCCGATCGGCGGCGGCTTCGACGAGTCCTGGCGCGACGACGTCCGCGCCGCGATCACGGCCGGCTGTGACGTCGTGAGCGGGCTTCACTACTTTCTGAACGAAGACGAGGAGTTCGCCGAGCTGGCGGCCGACCACGACGTGACGCTCCGCGACGTTCGCGACCCGCCCGACGACATCGGGGTCGCGAGCGGCAACGCCGGCGACGTCGACGCCGACGTGGTGCTCACGGTAGGGACGGATTGTTCGGTCGGGAAGATGACCACCTCCGCGGAGGTCGTCGCCGCGGCCCGCGACCGCGGAATCGACGCCGCGTTGGTCCCCACCGGCCAGACCGGAATCATGATCGAGGGCTGGGGGAGCCCGATCGACCGGGTGATCTCCGATTTCACCGCGGGCGCGGTCGAGGATCTGGTCGTCGAACGGGGCGACGACCACGACCTGCTCGTCGTCGAGGGGCAGGGAACGATCATCCACCCCGCCTACTCGGCGGTCACCTGCGGGATCCTCCACGGCGCGATGGCCGACGGGCTCGTGCTCTGTCACGCCGCCGACCGCGAGGTCATTCACGGCTACGAGTCGGTCACGCTTCCGCCGCTTGCCGACTACGTCGACCTCTACGAGGACCTGGCGGCTCCGGTCCACGAGACGAGCGTCGTCGCCGGCGCGGTCAACACGAAGGAGATCGACGACGACGCGGCCGCCGCCGACGCGGTCGCGACGGTGGCGGACGAGCTCGGCGTCCCCGCGGCCGACCCGGTGCGCGACGGCGCCGACCGGATCGTCGACGGGATCGTCGACGGGGTGATCGAGAAATGAGCCTCAAGGGATCAGTCGAACGCGTCACGATGGAGCTCGACGAGCCGTTCACGATCTCGCGGGGCACACAGACCGACGCCGAGAACCTGATCGTCCGCGTGACAGACGAGGCGGGGATGACCGGCGTCGGCGGCGCGGCGCCCGCGAGACACTACGGCGAAACCGCCGACACGGTCGCCGACCTCCTGCCCGAACTGCTCTCGGTCGTCGAGGAGGTCGGCGACCCCCACGCGCTCACGGAGATCGAAGCGCGGATGAAGACGGTCGTCCGCGACAACCCCGCCGCCCGGTGTGCGGTCTCGATCGCGGTCCACGACCTGGCCGCGAAACGGCTCGGCGTCCCGTTGTACCGGCTGTGGGGGCTCGACCCGTCGGCGACCCCGAACACCTCCTTTACGATCGGAATCGACGCCACGGACCGGATCCGCGAGAAGGCGGCCGACGCGGCCGCCGCCGGCTACCCGATCTTGAAGATAAAACTCGGCGGCGACCGCGATCGCGAGATCGTCGAGGCGGTCCGAGAGGCGGCTCCCGACGCGACGATTCGGGTCGACGCCAACGAGGCGTGGACCCCCCGCGAGGCCGTCGCGAAAAGCGAGTGGCTCGCCGAACTGGGCGTCGAGTTCATCGAACAACCGGTGCCCGCCGACGACCCCGCGGGACTGAAGTTCGCCTACGAGCGGTCCGCGCTCCCGATCGCGGCCGACGAGTCGTGTGTCACCGCCTCCGACATCCCGGCGATCGCCGACCGGTGTGACATCGCGAACCTGAAGCTGATGAAGACGGGCGGTCTGCTCGAGGCCAAGCGGGCGGTCGCGACCGCGCGGTCACACGGACTGGAGGTGATGTTGGGCTGTATGATCGAGTCGAACGCCTCGATCGCGGCCGGAGCCCACCTCGGGCCGTTGCTGGATTACGCCGACCTCGACGGCTCGCTGCTGCTCGCCGAAGACCCCTACGAGGGCGTCGACGTGACCGGTGGCCCGCTCCGGCTCGGTGACGCCGACCGCGCGGGAACCGGCGCCCGTCCGCTCGACGGGTGAGCCACGCGGCGCGGCTCGTCGACAGCTGACACTCCGAGATTCGCAGCCACGCC
>CAZKXC010000041.1:0-18080 GCA_964556645.1 uncultured Halobellus sp. | reverse complement strand
TGAGTTCGTGATAGTGGGTCGCAAACAGCGTCTTCGCGCGCACCTCGTTGTGGAGATACTCCGTCGCCGCCCACGCGATGGCGATCCCGTCGTAGGTGGCGGTGCCGCGGCCGACCTCGTCCAGTATCACGAGCGAGTCCGCCGTCGCCGAGTGGAGGATGTTCGACAGCTCCTGCATCTCCACCATGAACGTCGACCGGCCCTGTGCCAGCTCGTCGAGCGCGCCGACCCGGGTGTAGATCCCGTCGACGAGGCCGATCTCGGCCGAGCGCGCGGGGACGAACGAGCCCGCCTGCGCGAGCAGCTGGATCAGCGCCGCCTGTCGCATGTACGTCGACTTCCCGCTCATGTTCGGCCCCGTGACGATCAGGAAGCCGCGGTCGTCGTCAAGCCGGAGGTCGTTCGGCACGAAGTCGGTCGTCCGCTCGACCACCGGGTGACGGCCCGCCTCGATCGAGAGGGACCGCTCGTCCGTGAGCGTCGGGCGCGTCCAGTCGTTGCCCGCGGCGTGGGTCGCGAACGACGCGAGCGCGTCCGCCTCGGCGAGCGCGCGACCGACGTCTTGTAACAACTCCGCGGCGTCTGCGACCCGTTCGCGAAGCGTCTCGAACAGCTCGCGTTCGAGTTCGCCGCGCGCCTCCTCGAGCCGGAGCACCTCGCGTTCGCGCTCGGCCAGCTCGTCGGTGACGAACCGCTTCGAGTTCTTCAACGTCTTGATCTCCCGGTAGTGGTCGGGGACGTCGTCGGCGGCCGACTTGCCGACCTGGATGTAGTAGCCGTCCGTCTTGTTTCGACCGACGGTGACGTGGGCGAGCCCGTGGCGACGCGTCTCCCGCTCGGCGAGCGTGTCGATCCACTCGAGGGCGGCCTCGTGGCGCTCGATGAGGTCGTCGAGCGCCTCGTCGTACCCCGTTCGGAACATCCCGCCGTCGGTCGTGGTCTTCGGCGGGTCCTCCGCCAGCGCCTCGGCGAGTTCGTCGTGGAGGTCGCGGACGCGGTCGCGGTCCGGCCGGCGGAGCACCTCGTCGACCGGCGACGACGCGAGCGGCGTCTCCGCGACCGCGTCTCCGAGCGCCGGCACCAGCGCGAGCGTGTCGCGAACCGACGACAACTCGCGCGCGCCGGCGCTCCCGCTCGTCGTCCGGGCGGCCAGCCGCTCAAGGTCGTACGCGTCGCCGAGCACGTCTCGAAGCCGGTCGCGCGCGAGCGCCGCGGACGCCAGCGCGTCCACCGCGTCGAGCCGGCGGTCGAGCTCCGCCCGGTCGCGCTTCGGCCGCGTGAGCCACTCGCGGAGCAGCCGTCCGCCCGCGGCGGTGACCGTGTGGTCGACCGCGTCGAACACCGAGCCGTCCGTCTCGCCCCGCATCGTCCGGGTCAGCTCGAGGTTACGCTGGGTGGTCGCGTCGAGTTCGACGTGGTCGGCCGCGCCGTACGCCGTCAGCCGCGTCATCGACGCGAGCACGCCCGCGCCCGTCTCCGAGACGTACGCGAGCGCCGCCCCGGACGCCCGGACGGCGAGCGCGGAATCGAGCCCGACGCTGTCGGTGGCCGCCTCGCCGAACTGCTCGCGAACCGCGTGGGCCGCCCGCCCCGGCGCGAACGCCTCCGCGTCGAAGACGGAGACGGCGCCCGAGAGGTCGTCGCGGACCGCCGCCAGCAGGTCGTCGTCGTTTCGGAGGGTCGGCCCCGGCAGCAGCTCCGCGGGGTCGAACCGGTACAGCTCCGCGCGCAGGTCGCTCCGGTCGTCGAGCTCGGTCGCGAGAAACCGGCCCGTGGTGACGTCCGCGAACGCGACGCCGTACGGGCCGCCGGCGGCGTCTCCGTCGCCCGTCTCCCCGTTCTCGCAGACGACGGCCGCGAGGTAGCGCGCGTCGTCGTCGGCCGTTTCGAGCAGGGTGCCGGGGGTGACGACCCGGGTGATCTCACGCGCGTGGCCGCCGTCGTCGGTCTCGTACTGGTCGGCGACCGCGACCCGATACCCGCGCTCGACGAGCGCCTTGAGGTACGGCGTCAGCTCCGAGAGCGGCACGCCCGCCATCGGATACGACGAGCCGTGTGAGGACTTCTGTGAGATCTTGAGGTCGAGCTCGTCGGCGACGAGCTCGGCGTCGTCCGCGAAGAACTCGTAGAAGTCGCCACACTGCATCGCGAGGACGTCCGCGTCCGTCTCGTCCTTGAGATCGAGGAACTCTCCGACGATCCCCGTTGGCATACTCGTACTCCCGCGGTGGGCGAATAAAACCCTACGGGTCGCCGTCAGGGTGTCGTTCCGTCGCCATCGCGGTCGGGTTCACGGCACCGGGCCCGTCTCCCACGTCGTAGCCGCGCCGGATCGCCTCGCTCATCGCGTCGACCGCGCCGCCGACGGCCGCCACGAGCGGTTCGCCGCGGGCCAGCCGCGCGGCGATCGCACTCGACAACACGCAGCCGGAGCCGTGGGTCGCCGCCGTTTCGACCCGCGGGTTCTCCATCCGGCGCACGTCGGGGTCACCCTCCGTCGTGTCGACGACGAGCGTGTCGACCACGCGCTCCTCGTCGCCGCCGAGATGTCCGCCCTTCACGAGCGCGGCGTCGGCCCCGCGGTCGACGAGCGTCCGCCCGGCGGCCGCGGCGTCCTCGGGCGTCTCGACCGCGTCGTCGACGAGCACCTCGGCCTCGTCGGCGTTCGGCGTGACGAGCGTCGCCGCCGCGACCAGGTCGTCGTACGCCGCCTCCGCCTCCGGCGACAACAGCCGGTCGCCGGTGGCGGCCACCATCACGGGGTCGACGACGACCGGCCCGTCGAACTCGTCGATCGCCCCCGTCACCGTCTCGACGATCTCGCGCGTGGCCAACATTCCGGTCTTGGCCGCGGCGGGCTCGAAGTCGTCGACGACCGCCTCGTACTGGGCGCTCACGTGTGCGGGCGACGACGGGACCACGTCGTGGACGCCGCCGGTGTTCTGGGCGGTCGTCGCCGTCACGACCGCGGTGCCGAACACGTCGTGAGCGGTCATCGTCTTCAGATCCGCCTGGATCCCCGCGCCGCCGCCGCTGTCGCTTCCCGCGATCGTCAGCGCGACCGGCGGCGAGACGGGGTCGTAGGTGTCACGCATGCGTGCGGATACCCGCCGGTTGTATTAGTTGGTGGCGATCGCCGCCGTCGAACGAGTCTTGAGCGTCGCGCTCCGAGGCGGGGCATGACCGACCCTGACGCCGCCGCGACGGACGACGCCGTCACCGTCACGGTGTACTCCGACTACGTCTGCCCGTTCTGTTACCTGGGCCGGCGCTCGCTGGACCGCTACCGAGACCAACGTCCCGAGGACGCGCCGGACCTGACGGTCGACTGGCACCCGTTCGACCTGCGCAGCCAAACGCGCCGCCCCGACGGGAGCATCGACCCCGCTGCCGGCGGCAAGGACGACGACTACTACGAGCAGGCGAGAGAGAACGTCCGTCGGCTCCAAGACAAGTACGACGCCGAGATGGCGATCGACCTCGCGACCGACGTGGACTCGCTCGACGCGCAGGTCGTCTCTTACGGCGTGAAACAAACGCGTCCACACGAGACGTGGTTGGCGTTCGACGAGGCGGTCTTCGCCGCGCTGTGGCAGGACGAAGCGGACATCGGCGATCCCGACGTGCTCGCTTCCCTCGCCGAAGACGTCGGGATCGACCCCGCGGCGGTCCGGTCCGCGCTGGCCGACGATTCGCTGCGCGAGACGGTGACAGACCGGTTCGAGGCGGCAAAGCAGCGAGGGATCACGGGAGTCCCCACCTTCGCGTACGACGGCCACGCGGCCCGCGGCGCGGTCCCGCCGGAGCACCTCCGACGGCTCATCGAGGGCGCGTAGGCCGCTTCACTTCGGCCGGCGGGCGGTCGTCTCCTCGTCGAACCCGCCCGCGTCTCCGCTGCCGGCCTCGCGCGCCTCGGCGTCGGACCCGCCCGTGGCCTCCGGAGCACCCGCCTCGACCGCCGACTCGCCTCCGTCACCGGTCGGATCGACGTACCGGTACGAGAGGTAGACACAGCCCAGCGCGAGCGCGGTCCCCGCGAACACGTCGGTGAGCCAGTGGATTCCGAGATACATCGTCGAAACCACCACCGAGAAGGCGATCCACCCGGCGACCGGCACCCAGCCCGGATACTCCTCGCGGGTGAGGAACGCGAAGGCCGCCACCGTCACCGACAACGAGGTGTGCAACGACGGAAACACGTTCGTCTCGACGTTCACCTCTCCGGTGAGCGTCTGAAAGTGTGGGTTGAACGTGTACAGAAGCGAGGTCACGGCGTCGGGCATCACGTTTCGCGGGCCGTACGCCAACACCACGGTGTACAACACGAGCCCGATGGCGTAGTTGAGCGTGTACGCGACCACGAGCCGTTTCAGCGTCGTCGCCCGCGGAAGCGCCGCGTACGCGACGAACGGAAACACGAGCAGGAACGCGTAGCCGAACACGTACACCGACGAGAAGTACATCGTCAGCTCGGGGCTCTGGAACGTGGTTTGGAGCCACGCGACGAAGCCGCCCTCGAGCCCGTATATCGTCCCGGTGAGCCGGAGCCCGAACACCTCCGAGACGGATTGGAGCGCGGGTCGACCGACGCCGCTCACGGCGAGCATGACGAGCAGCGCGGCGACCTCTCGCCGCGACTCACGCAGGTGCGGGAGCAGCGTGTCGCCCAGCGCGTACAGCCGCCGCGGACCGACGATGACGACCCCCGCGACGAGACACATCGTCGTGACCCACAGCAGGACGTTCGTCACCACCGGGATCAGGGGCGTCATTGGTCCCGGGCCAGCAGTTCGTCCGACGCGTCGTACCGATATCCCATCTCCTCGAGTGCCTCGCGAACCGCCTCGACGTCGACCGCTCCGTCCTCGCCGCGGAACGGATACACCGGGTCCCGGTCTCGGTCGTCCCCCCAGCGGAGGTCGTCTGGCACCCACTCCGGCGACGCGGCGAGCGGCGAGGCAGCCGGACGGGCGTATCCCGCGAACGCCTGGTCGACCAGGGTGGTTTTATCGATGAGCGACGCCACGATGCCGCGAAACCGGGGGTTCGACAACGGCGCGCGCCGCGCGTTGTAGCCGACGTAGTAGAACGCGGCCGACCGGGTGCCCACCAGGCGAGCGTCGTCCTCGCGGCCGATCCGAGGGACGGCGTCCGGCCCCAGGTTCGAGGCGGTTCCGTCGACGTAGCCGTCGGCGACCCGCTGTACCGCGGCGACGTCCGAGCCGACGACGTCGACCTCGAGCCGGTCGAACGCCGGCTTCCCTCGGTATCGGGCCGGAACCGACGCCACGGACTCGGCCGACCCTTCGGCGTCGTTCGATTCTCCGGCGTCGTTCGACCCGAGTCGAGCGAGAAAGTGGTCCGGGTTCCGCTCGAAGACGACCCGCTCGCCCGGCGTTGCCTCGACGAACCGCATCGGACCGCTCCCGACCGGCGCCTCGTTCGGCGTGACGAGCGCCTCCGTGGTCTCGATGTCGAAGTCGAGCCCGCCGACCGTCGCCGTCTCGGTCCGGTCTTTCCACACGTGCGCCGGCAGCACCGGCACCTGTAACGCCCGCTCGCCGACGCGCGGCGTGACCTCACCGACCGTCAGCCGAACCGTCGACTCGTCGACCGCGACGGCCGACTCGACGACGGAGCTCCGGCCTCTGAGCCGCGGGGCGGGGACCGGCGCCTCTGTGCTCCCCATCGACGTATCACGGAGGAAGGCGTAGGTGAACGCGACGTCGGCGGCGGTCAGCGGGTCGCCGTCGTGCCACGTCCCGTCGCGAAGCGTGACCTCGAGCGTCTGTGGGTCGGTCCACTCCCACTCGCGGGCGAGCCACGGAATGACGCGCTCCCCGTCGGTCGTGGCGAGCCGGTCGTACACCAGCGACACGAACGTCCCGTAGCGCCGGTACTCGGCCGCGATCGGGTTCCAGTTTTCGGCGATCCGGCCGTCCGTCGTCGCGAGCCGAAGCGTCGTCGGCTCGCCGTCTTCGGCCCGGTCGTCGGCGCGCGTTAAGCCGAGCAGACCGATGGCCGAGACCGGCGGCCCCGCCTCCCAGCCGACGAACCGGTCGGTCCGGGCCGCCGCCAGCGCGTCCGGAAACCCGACCACGGTGAACGGCTGTTGTTCACACATCGCCCGCTGGAGCTCGGCGACGACGGCGGGACGCTCGGACTCGCTCGCCGTCCGCTGGGCCTCGAGGAGGTCGTCGACCGTGAGGTCGGTGAACCCGAAGGGGTTCTGCCAGCCGGGCTCGGCGGTAAACTGCGAGTGGGTGAGGCCGTACAACGCGTCCGGGTCGAACGGGAGCACCTCGGTGTACTGGCCGACGTACACGTCGAAGTCGTGGTTGAGCAGGACGGTGCGACGGAGGTCGGCCCTGCTCAGCGCGGTCACGCGCGCATCGACGCCGACCGCGTTCAGGTTCTCCGCGAGCGTTCTGGCGATCCGGATCCCGTGTGGGTCCTCGTCGGCGGGCGCGGCACGGATCTCCAACACGAGCTGTGAGGCGCCCTCACGCCCCATGATGTTTCGCGCGCGACCGATACAGCCGGCGCTTCCAGCAGCGAGGCCGACCCCCGCGAGCGCGGCGCGCCGGCTGATCCGCCGGGTCATACCCCGAACACTCGTCTCCGAACGTATATCAGTTCTATGGAACGTGGTCAGGCACGGCTCAACGCGCCGTTTCGTGCCGTCATACCTCAGATGATCCCCACCAGCGGCGACCCGAGCCCGACTATCCACGCGAGGATCCCCGCGACGAGGACGAGCCGGTCCTCCGCCGTGCGCCCCGCGGCGACGAGACCGAGCGCCGCGGCGACGACCATGCGGTGGACGATCAGTCCGGGCGGAACCGCCACGCCGAGCGCGGCGAAATCGAGGACGAACCCGCCGCCGAGCCCCGCGGCGACGGCGAGGGCCGCGGCGGTCGGGTCCGAGCGTTCGGCGCCGACCACGACGAGCCCCGGCAGTCCGACGGCGATGACGAGGTACAACGGCGCGGCGATCGCCTTCGGCGCGACCCCGGGATACGCGGTCTCGAGTGCGACCCCCGCGATCCGGACCCCGACGACGGTTCCCGCCAGCGCCGCGGCGAGCACCGCCGACTCCGCGTGTCGGCTCGCCTCCTGCCGGAGCCGTCTCGCCGTCTCGGCGGCTGCCTCGCGGGTCCGCCGGCGCAGAAGCGCGCCGACGGCCGGGAGCAGCACCGCGAGCTCGATCACGGAGAGCCAGCCGTCGCTCTGGCCGCCGTCGATCCCGCGGTACTCCCGCCGAACCTCCGCGGACGCGGGAGCGTCGATGAACTCCGCCTCGAGCCGGGTCGCGGGCTCGTCGATCCCGGGGACGGTATGGCGGAGCCGGAACCAGTCGTAGTACTCCTCGTGGACCTGTATCGCGGTGTACGCCCCGTCGGGAGACTCGTAGGCCCGGATGTGGTCGCGCGTTCCGAGGTACTCCCCGTCGTGTACCTCGAACGTGACCGGCCTCCAGGCTCCGCCGTCGGGGCCGCTGAAGTACGAGTATCGATCCGACCCGGTGGCGCGCTCCCAGTCGCCGTTGACGACGTCTCGAACGGCGTCCGGCTCGCCGTCGACCGCCTCGGCCAGCTCCGTCTCGTTGTGCTCGTCGCCGAACTCGTCGGTCCGCTCGCTCGCGTCGGTCTCCTGCCAGTCGCTTCCCGGCTCTCCGGTGAGCGCCCGCTCGACGCGTTCGGCGTCGTTTCGGAACACGACGTTGATCGCGAGCGTTCGACCCTGTGCGGACCGGCTTCGGCTCGTGTACGGCCAGAGCTCGTGGTCGCCGTCGACCTCGATCAGGGCCGTTTCGGGCACCGTCTCGGGGGCCGACTCCGTGCCGGTCCCGCCGAGGAGCCCCGAGAGGACCAGCCCCGCCCCGACGACGACGAGCAGCGCGACGACGACTGTCTTCCGCCGCATGCCGCCTCAGAACGCGCCCGGCGTATAAAATCTACGCGGCCGTCCTCACCAGGTCTCGACGCAGCCGTCGCGGATATCCTCGGCACACCCCTCACAGTCGGCGTGTCCCGACTCGAAACACGCGGGACGCCCCTCGGCGTCGACCGTCACGGACCGCCGCTCGGCGTGTCGCCGGCAGACGATCCGCGCACGCCCGTCGTCGTCGGTCGGCAGGTCGTACAGCTCCGCGCCCGGGTTCGAGTCGGCGGCGTCCGACCGGCCCTCCGCGTACGCCCGCTTCGCCTCCTCGAACTGCCGGCCGGCCTTCCGGAGCTGCTGGCGAATCACCCGTTCGAGCCGGTCGTCCATACCCGTTGTTCGGCCGCCCGAACTATAGGTTCGTTGCCGCCGAGCGGCCGCGCCGGGAACCCGCGGCGCGCGACCGGTCCCCGCCTCGACCCTCGCGCGGCGCGAGTTCCACCCGAAACGCCGCCCGCGTCTGGCTGACATGCGTCTGACCGGCGTCGGACGCCGCGACTCCGGTCGTCCGCGGCGCCGCCGAGGTCCACTTTCACCCCGGTCACATGCGTTTTAATACGATGAGGACCCAACCGCCGTACGCCTCCCATTGAAACACGACCGGAGGCGAGATACCCATGAGCGAACTGCGACAGGAAGCGGAAGCGATAGCGGAACAGTTCTCGGACCACCTCGAGGTGGGCCCCGACGAGGTCGAAGACCGGCTGGAGAACCTCGTCAACGAGTACCGCGTCCCCCTCGACGAGGCGCGCCGAAGCGTCACCAACAGCTACCTCGACGACGCGGGGATGGAACGCGACGAGCTCGGCCGCGGCGGCACAGAGCGCGTCCAGGTCGGCGACATCGACCAGGACGAACAGTGGGTCGACCTCCGCGTGACGGTCGTCGACCTCTGGGAGCCCCGCAGCGACTCCGTCTCGCAGGTGGGGCTCGTCGGCGACGAGTCGGGCACGATCAAGTTCGTCGCCTTCGAGACCTCCGAGCTCCCCGACCTCGAAGAAGGCGAATCGTACGCGCTCTCGAACGTCGTCACCGACGAGTACGAGGGGAACTACTCGGTGAAGCTCAACCGGACGACGGGGATCACGGCGCTCGACGAGACGGTCGAGGTCGGCGACGACGCCGACACCGTCGAGGGAGCCCTCGTCGACATCCAGTCGGGCTCCGGGCTGATCAAGCGGTGTCCCGACGAGGAGTGCACCCGCGTTCTCCAGAACGGGCGGTGTTCCGAACACGGCCAGGTCGACGGCGAGTTCGACCTCCGGATCAAGGGCGTTCTCGACGACGGCGAGAGCGTCACCGAGGTGATCTTCGACCGCGAGGCCACGGAGGAGCTCACCGGGATGGGCCTCGAGGCGGCGAAACAGCTGGCGATGGACGCGCTCGACACGACCGTCGTCGCCGAGGAGATGGCCGAAGACGTTCTCGGGCGCTACTACCGCGTCACCGGGCCGACGTTCGGCCGGTACGTCCTGGTCGACGAGATGGAAGAACCGGGCGCGGTCGACGCCGAGACGGCGCTGATCGAAGCGAGGTCGGTCTGAAATGAGCCAATCAACCCCCACCCGAGAAGTCGCCAGGCGCGTCTTCGCGAGCGAGTTCAACGACGCCGGCTACACGTTCAAAGAATCCGACGACGAGCGCGCGCCAGTCTACCTGTTGTTGCCGACGGGCGAGTCCGCCAACCGCGTCTTCTTCGTCGGCACCCTCACCGAGAAGGAGGACGTCGGCGAGGACAGCGAGTACTGGCGGGGTCGCATCGTCGACCCGACGGGGACGTTCTTCGTGTACGCCGGCCAGTACCAGCCCGAGGCCGCCTCGAAGCTCCGCGAGCTGGAACCGCCCGCCTACGTCGCAGTCGTGGGCAAGCCCCGGACGTACGAGACCGACGACGGCACCGTTCGCGTCTCGGTTCGCCCCGAGTCGATCACGACGGTCGACGCGGCCGTCCGCGACCGCTGGGTCGCCGAAACCGCCCAGCGAACCGTCGAGCGCGTCGCCGCCTTCGACGACGACGGCAGCGAGGCGCAAGGCACCTCTGGCGGCCGGACGACGTCCGGCCACAACGAGTACGCGCGGATGGCCCGCGAGGAGTACGACCTCGACCCGCAGACGTACAAGACCGCGGCGTTGTCGGCGCTCGAAGATCTCGACGAGACCGACGAGCTCGGCGACGACCCGGACGCCGGCACGCCCGACCCATCCTGACAGCCCCGCCGACCGGCGCGCCGCGGCGCCGTCGAGCGCCGCGTGCGCCCGTCTGACAAACGGTTAAGTGGGCCGCGAGCCCACGAACGCACGATGGGCACGAAAAACAAGACGATCTCGTTTCGGGTCAACGAGGACGCCTTCGCGGCCCTCCGCGACATCGCCGAGGAGCGAGACATCTCGTTGTCGGCCGTCTTCCGCGACTACGTGGACAGCCTGGTCGCCCACGACGGACAGGTCCGCGTCGTCCCGGAGGCGGACCTCGAGAACGCGGACGACGGCCGCGAATCGTTCCCCCCGACGATCGAGGTCCCGAAGAGCTTCGTCCGAGAACACGAGCGCCTGGAGCTCGAGGCCGACCACCTCCGCGAACAGCTCGACGAACACAAACGCTACGTCAACTACCTGCGCGAACAGCTCGACGAGGACGACGACGTGATCCACCTCGAAGACCTCGACGGCGAGCCCGACGAACCCTCCTTCCGGCTCGGCTGACGGTCCCCTCCGCGGCCGCGATTGGCCAGGTTGAAGACCCGTTGTCGCGGACACACGCGTAATGGTCGCCAGAGACGCCACAACCGAGACGGAGGCAGTAGTGATCGGTGCGGGACCGGGCGGCTACGTCGCCGCCATCCGCGCCGCACAGAAGGGAGTCGACACGACGCTGGTCGAGAAGGACGCCTACGGAGGGGCGTGTCTCAACCGCGGCTGTATCCCGTCGAAGGCGCTCATCACGGCGAGCGGGCTCGCTCACGAGGCGGGCACCGCCGAGTCGATGGGGATACACGCCGACCCCGCCGTCGACCTCGCGCGGATGACCGAGTGGAAGGACGGCGTCGTCGACCGGCTCACCGGCGGCGTCGAAAAGCTGTGTAAGGCCAACGGCGTGACGCTGGTTCCGGGGGCGGCGCGCTTCGTCGACGACCACACCGTTCGGGTCGCCCGCGACGGCGACGACCGGGAGCCGACCTCCATCGAGTTCGAGCACGCGGTCGTCGCCACCGGTTCTCGTCCGGTCGAGATTCCCGGCTTTTCGTTCGCCGAGGACCACGTCTGGAGCTCGGCGGCGGCGCTCGCGGCCGACTCGGTTCCCGAGCGTCTCGTCGTCGTCGGCGGCGGGTACATCGGCATGGAGCTCGCGACCGTCTACGCCAAGCTCGGCGCGGACGTGACCGTCGTCGAGCTGCTCGACGACATTCTCGACCCCTACGAGGACGACGTGAAACGCGTCGTCCGGCGGCGCGCCGAGTCGCTCGGGATCGAGTTCCACTTCGGCGAGGACGCCACCGGCTGGTCGCCGGCGGGCGACGGCGGCTACCTCGTTCACACCGAGACGGAGGCGGGCGAGACGCCGAGCTACGCCGCCGACAGGGTGCTCGTCGCCGTCGGCCGTCGTCCCGTCACCGACGGGCTCGCGCTCGAGAACGCTGGCGTCGAGACGGACGACCGCGGGTTCATCGAGACGGACGACCGGACGCGCACCGCGGTCGAGCACGTTCACGCCGTCGGCGACGTCGCCGGCGACCCGTTGCTCGCGCACGCCGCCTCGAAGGAGGGGATCGTCGCCGCCGAGGTGATCGCCGGCGAGTCGGCCAGCCTCGATCATCGGGCGGTGCCCGCGGCCGTCTTCACCGACCCGGAGATCGGGACGGTCGGCATGACCGAGGCCGACGCCGAGGCGGCCGGCTTCGAGGTCGCGGTCGGCGAGATGCCGTTTCACGCCTCCGGGCGCGCGCTGACCACCGGCCACACCGACGGCTTCGTTCGGCTCGTCGCCGACGCCGCGGACGGCACGGTGCTCGGCGGACAGATCGTCGGGCCGGAGGCCTCGGAGCTCATCGCGGAGGTCGGTCTCGCGGTCGAACTCGGCGCGACGCTCGAAGACGTCGCCGCGACGGTCCACACGCATCCCACGCTCGCGGAAGCCGTCATGGAGGCGGCCGAGAACGCACAGGGCCAGGCGATACACACGCTGAACCGGTGATCGCGGTCCCGCACGCCCGGGCCAACCACAGCGGCGTCCGCGGCGACCGTGTCCCGCCGGTGCGGTCGGCCGGCGTCGGCCCCCAAAGCTACAGGACCCTCGCTCGTGGACGTGCGAACATGACCGACGAGGAGATAGACGACGTGGACGGAGCCATCCTGTACGCCCTCCAGGAGGACGCCCGAAACGCGTCGTCGAGCGACATCGCGGAACGAACCGGCACCTCCGACAGCACGGTGCGCAAGCGGATTCAGCGGCTCGAATCCGCCGGCGTGATCAAAGGCTACAGCGCCGAGGTGGACTACCAGCGGTCGGGGTATCCGCTCCGGATGTTGTTGTTCTGTACCGCGTCGATCACCGAGCGCGGCGACCTCATTCCGGAGATCCTGGCGATCGACGGCGTCGTCTCGGTTCAGGAACTCGTCACGGGCGACCAGAATCTGCTCGTGACCGCCGTCGGAGAAACGGACAACGACATCACGCCCGTCGCACAGGCGCTTCTCGACAAGGGACTGACGGTCGCGGACGAGGTGCTCGTCCGGAGCCACGAGACGACGCCTTTCGGCGAGTTCGACCCGGCGACGTCCCGGTGACGGCTCACGAGACCACGCGTTTGACGTCCAACCCCGTCGCGCGCCGCACGACCGCCTCCACGGGGTCGGCCGTCCCGCTCAGGTTATCGGAGTCGCCGTCGAGCACCGTGAGCGCCGCCGGCCGCCCGGGTTCGATGACGCCGCCGTCGCGGCCGACGGCCTCGGCGCCGGCCGCGGTCGCCATCCGCAACACTTCGCGGGCGGTCACGTCGAACCGGGTCGCCGTGTACGCCATCTCCCGGAGCATCGACGGGGCGTTCAACATGACGTTGTCCGTTCCCAGCGCGACGGCCGTGTGGTCGAGGAGGTCGCGCACCGGGGGAACGCCGACGTCGAGGACGGCGTTCGCGCGCGGGCAGACGGCGACGGGGACCGACTGCTCGGCGACCCGTTCGAGATGGTCGCGGCCGGCGTGAACCATGTGTACGAGCAGGTCCGGATCGAGGTCGAGCGCGGCGTCGATGTCGGTGGCATCCGGCTCGCCGGCGTGGATCGCGAAGGGGACGCCGCGGTCTCTCGTCGCGGCGCGCTGGTCGGCGAACTCGTCGTCGTTGGCGCCGCTCGCGCCGAAGCCGTCGGCGACGTCGAGCACCGACCGGTCCCCGCTCCCGAACACGAACGGGTCGAACGCCAGCGGCCGCGCCGCCTCTCGAAGCGCACGGGCTCCCGCCACGCCCGACTCGCGAAAGTCCAGACAGGAGGCGGTCCCCGTTCGTCGCATGAACCGAATGGTTCGGCGCATCGCCGTCACGAGCGTGGACCGGTCGGCCGCCGCCAGCCGTCTGTGTTTCAGGCTGTTCGGCGGCGCCACCGCCTCGTCGAGCGACAGGCCGGTCGCGGCCTCCTTCGCGACGGAATCGCCCAGATGCGTGTGGGCGTTGACGAACGCCGGCAACACGATATCCGTCGACTCCGTCTCCGCCTCCTCGACGGTCTCGATCTGTCCGTTCTCGACGAGGACGCGGCCGCGGACCGGCTCGAACGATTCTCCGAGCAGTACGGTTCCCGCTATCTCCTCCATACCGCATTCCCGAATCGCACGACGATATGCGTTACTACCGTCGAGACGCGAGCGACCGGGGCGTTCGGGCGGCGACGAGCGGAGATACTCCGCCTCTCACGACGACATACCGCCGACCGATTCGATCGGGGCCGCGTCTCAGCCGGCCGATGAAGACTATACTGTTCTTTCAAACGGTTATCGAAGAACGATTTGTTCGTATAGCCAAGTTTAATACGCATTCTGTTCGTAGCTGGGGTAGCGACGACCGGCTTCCGCGACGGCGGACGACGCCCGCCGACACGGCTGTCGGTCGCGACCGGACCAATCGATGCCAGAACACGACCGGACGACGACGGTGGGACCGCTTCCGACGCCGAGCGACGGGGGAACCCGCACGGCGAACGTGCTGACAAAGGCCGCGTGGCTCCTGTGGATCGCGAGCTGTGGCGCCCTCGCCGCCACGGTCCGAGGCGGTCGAGCCTGGGAGCTCACGGGACTCGTGCGCGTGGACGGGCTGACGGTCGTGATGTGGGTGGCGGTCACGTTCTTCAGCGGGATCGTCCACAGCTACTCGCGGCGATACATGGCCGGCAGCCGCGGTATCGACCGGTTTTTCGCCCGCGTGTTCGGGTTCACCCTGATCGTGATGGTTCTCGTCGCGGCCGACGCGTTCGTCCTCTTCTGGGCGGCCTGGCTGGCGATGGGGCTCGTGATGGCCGGCCTGATCGGACAGGCTCGCGGCTGGCCGCAGGCACGGTCGGCGGCCTCGCTCGCCCGCCGACACTTTCTCGCGAGCAGCGCGCTGCTCGCGGCTGCGCTCGCGACGCTGTGGTGGGCCACCGGGGCGACGACCGTCTCCGGCGTCGCGTCGGCCGCCGGCACCGCCCCGACGGCGTTTCTGCTCGCCGGCGGCATGCTGCTTCTGGCGGCGATGGTTCAGTCCGCCCTGCTTCCGTTTCAGACGTGGCTGCTCTCGTCGATGACGGCCCCGACCCCGGCCTCGGCCCTGATGCACGCCGGCTTCGTCAACGCGGGCGGGGTGCTCCTCGTGCGCTTCGCGCCGGTCGTCACCGTCGACCCGCGGTTCATGCTCGCGATCGTGCTCGTCGGAGCGGCGAGCGCGCTGGGCGGAAAGCTCCTCAAAACCGTCCAGACGGACGTCAAGGGGGCGCTCGGCTGCTCGACGGTCGGCCAGATGGGATTCATGATCATGCAGGTCGGCCTCGGCTTCTTCGGGGCTGCCATCGCGCATCTCATCTTGCACGGCTTCTACAAAGCGTACCAGTTTCTGATCGCGGGCGGCCGGGTCGACCACCGGAGCCCGACGGGCGCGGAGCCGACCGGCTCGACCGGGCTCGCCGGCACCGCCGTTATCGGTCTCACCGCGGTCGCCGGAGGCGGCCTGTTTGCCGTTCTCACCGGCAAGGGGACGACGCTGGACGCCGGCCTTCTGCTGGTGCTGCTCGTCGTTCTCACGGTGACACACGCCGCCCGCGAGGTGGTCAGTCACGCCTCGGTGCCGGCGGCGGTTCGATACGGCGGCGTTCCGCTCGTCGCGCTGCCGGTCCTCGCGGTGTACGCCGGCGTTTACCGCGCGGTCGAGGGGGCGCTAGCAGGACTGCCGGCGGTCGGACAGCCGGCGGAGCTGACGGCGGGTCACGCCCTCGTCGCCGCCGCGTTCGTCGCGGCGTATCTCGCCGTCGAAACCGGAGCGTACAGGCGAAGCCGACGCCTGTACGTGGCGCTGGTGAACGCCACTCACCCGCCGTCTTCGACCCTGACGACCGCCCGCGAGGAGTACGATGAGTGCTGACCCGGCGATCGGCGCGGAGATTCACGCGGCGGCCGACGCGGTCGGAGCCGTGTGGCCGCTCCACTCGTTCGTGACGGCGAACCCCCTGGCCGGCTTCGAGGACCGTCCGTTCGACGAGGCCGTCGACGAGGCGGCGCGGACGCTCGGCGGCGACGGCTACCCGAGTCCGGCCGTGTTCCGTCGGGCGTGGGAGTCCGACCGGATATCCTCCGAGAGGCTGCGTAGCCGGCTGTCCGCGAACGGCTACGACCCCGACCCGGAGGCGACGCTCGACCGGATGGCGGCCGCGGAGCCCGCCCAAGGGCGCGAGTCGAGCGACGCGACCGACCGGGTCGACGCGGTCCTGACGAAGTGGCTGGCGGCCTTCCTCGACCAGGGGCGGGCGGAGTGGTCGATGCCGGGCCGCGAGCAGGGGTTTTACGCGGCGTTTCGCCGCCTCGCCCCCCACGACGACGCGATTCCGAACGGCGACGCGTTCGCCGGCCTTTCCGACGATCCTCTCGACGCGATCCGGACCCGCCTCGCCGGCCAGCCGACCGACCGGTGGCGGGACGCCTTCGAGTTTCACCTGACGGCGCTTCCCGGCTGGACGGGACTGATCAAGCGACGCGCCGACGACGGCGGCGACTGGCAGTCCGCACACCCGATCACGCTCCCGGGATATTTGGCGGTTCGGCTGACGCTCGCGGACGCGTTCGACGCGCCCCTCGTGCCGCCCGAGACGTCCGCCGACGAGACGCCCCGTCCCGGAGGCGACAACGCTCGTCCGTTGCCGGCGGTCTGGCTGGGCGCGTGGGAGGCGACCTACCGGGCGGGGCTGGTCGAGTCGGTGACCGAAGCGAGCGCCTCGATCGTCGATGCTCCCGACCGGGACCGCCCGGACGCACAGTTGGTTTTCTGTATCGACACGCGTTCTGAGATCATCCGTCGTCACATCGAAGCCGCGGGGCGGTACGAGACCCACGGCTACGCCGGCTTCTTCGGCGTTCCGATGCGGTACGCCGGCTACGATTCGGACGTGACCGTCGACGCCTGTCCGCCGATCCTCGACGCCAAACATCACATCGCGGACCGTCCCGCGAGCGGCACCGACGACGAGCGGGACGAACACGCCCGCTGGCACGCCGCCCTCGGAGCGGCGACGACGGCCGTCGAGAACCTCACCTCCAACGCCGCGACCGCGTTCAGCTTCGTCGAGAGCACCGGGCTGGGATACGGCGCTGCGCTGGCCGCCCGTACCCTTCGTCCGACAGGCCTGTCCGCCCTCCGCGCGGCCGTTGCCGACCGCGTTCCGGACGCCAGAGAGTTCTGTGTGCCGTCGCTCGACCACGACCCGGACTCGGCTCACGAACTCCCCGAGGGGCTCACGCTCGAGGAGAAGACGGCGTACGCGGCGACCGCCTTCGAGCTGATGGGGATCGAGTCGTTCGCTCGGGTCGTCGTCTTCGCCGGCCACGCCAGCCAGACCACGAACAATCCCTTCGACGCCAGCCTCGATTGCGGCGCCTGCGCGGGCAACCCCGGCGGGCCGAGCGCTCGCGTGCTCGCGGCCATCTGTAACGACGACGCGGTCAGAACCCGGCTTCGAGAACGGGGAATCGACGTCCCGGACGACACCCACTTCGTCGCGGGCGAACACAACACGACGACCGACGAGGTCGAGTTGTACACGGCGACCGTCCCGGCGAGCCACGAACCGGACATCGAACGGCTCCGAGCCGACCTCGCGACGGCACGGGCCGGCGCGGCCGGCGAGCGCGCCGGCGACATGGGAGCCACCGTCGATTCTGGCGTCCGCGAGACTCGGCGGCGTGCGGCCGACTGGGCGGAGACGCGGCCGGAGTGGGGGCTCGCCGGCAACGCCGGATTCGTCATCGGCCCCAGCGCGCTGACCGACGGGCTGGACCTCGACGGCCGGGCGTTTCTCCACTCGTACGACTGGACGACGGACCCCGACGGCGACGCGCTCGAGACGATCCTGACCGGCCCGCTGGTCGTCACCCAGTGGATCAACGCGCAGTACTACTTCGCGACGGTCGACAACGCCGTCTACGGCAGCGGCTCGAAGGTGACACACAATCCGGTCGGAAACGTCGGCGTCTATCAGGGGAACGGCGGCGATCTGATGAGCGGGCTCCCCGCACAGTCGCTGATGGGCGCCGACGGCAACCCGTATCACCAGCCGCTTCGCCTCTCGGCGGTCGTCCACGCGCCGGTCGAGCGGGTGACGGCCGTCCTCTCAGAACACGAGACGCTGGCCCAACTCTTCGACAACGGCTGGCTCTCGCTGACCGTCGTCGACCCCGAACAGGACCACCGCGCGTTCCGCTACGGCGACGAGCCCAGTTGGAGCCGAGCGGTCGACCCGGAGGCGTCGAACCCCCCGGCGACCGATTAGGCGCCCCGTGGGGTTGGAGCCGTTCTTTGCCGGGTTGACCGCTTGGTCCGAATTTTGTATAGCGAAATACGGTGTGCAACTCGGCAGAGGCGGACGGTAACGGTACGGCCCGCAGCTCCCGGTAGACGGATCGACCG
>CAZKXC010000040.1:0-18715 GCA_964556645.1 uncultured Halobellus sp. | reverse complement strand
GGTCGTCGTGTGGAGTTAGTGTGAGGAGACGGCGTCGCGCTCGTACTCCCGTCCGGGCCGAAAGGCGTCGGGGATGGCGCCGGTGTCGTCGGTAACCGCGTCGGCGACCACTGCGCCGGCGTATGGGGCGAGCGTGAGGCCGGTGGCGCCGAACCCGGTGGCGACGTGCGCGTTTGTCAGTCCGGGCAGTGGGCCGAGGATCGGTCGTCGGTCCGCCGACGTCGGTCTGAGACCGACCCGCATCTCGATCAGCGTCGCGTCCTGAAGCCCCGGCACGACCCGCAACGCTTCGGCGAGCACCTCGCGGGCGCCGCCGGCCGTGATCGTCGGGTCGAAGCCGGCGTCGTCCTCGCGGGTGGCTCCGACGGCGACGCGTCCGTCGTCCCACGGAACCATGTAGTGGCCTCGGTGGGCGGTGAGTATCGGCCACGACGCCGTCTCCGCGGACGTGCGCAGGTGGGCGATCTGGCCTCGCGTCGGCGACACCGGGAGGTCGACGCCGAGCGAGCGTTCGAACTCGCTTGACCACGCGCCGCCGGCGACCGTGACGCTCGCGGCCGCCTGTCGGCTGTCGGGGGTGTGGACGGCCCGCACCGCGTCGTCGACGACGGAGAGCCGCTCGACCGTCTCGGTGCGAACCGTTCCGCCGAGCGCCTCGACGGCCGTCCGTAACGCGTCGCGAAACGCTCGGCCGTCGAGCCGTGCCGCGTTCTCGTAGGCGAACGCGGCGGTCGGCCGTGCGAGACCGTCGACGCGGTCGCGCGCGGCCGACGGCGACAGTTCGGTGAGGCTGCCGGCGGCGGGGTATCCCCGCTCGCGTTGTCGTCGCTTCGTTCGGTCCAGCAGGCGCCGGTGCGGCGTCGTCTCGTCCTCGGAGACTGCCACCGCCATCAGCTCCGTGGGGTCGTACCCGACCGGGCCGTCGGTCAGGTCACGGAGCGCCGCGGAGAGCTCCGGGTAGTAGTCGGCGGCGTCAGCGCCGAAGTCGTACCACGCCGGATCGGCGTTTCGACTGCTCGTCGGCGGAGAGATGACGCCCGCGCCGGCGGCGGTCGCCTGTCCGTCGTCCGCTCGGTCGTACAGAACGACGTCGTCGCCGGTTCTGGCGAGGTGGTACGCGACGGCGCTGCCGGCGATTCCGCCGCCCACGACGACGTGTGGATCGCTCATACGGATCGTCGATCCCGTCGGATAGAAGACGTTTGGGTGTATCACCCGGCCGAGAAGTCTCGCGGCGAGCGCCGGGTTCAGCTCACGGCACGTACCAGATCCCTCGTTCGGAGTCCAGTATCGACCCCACGACGACGTGCGGCAGCGCGACGATGCTGATAAAGATGCTCCAGAATGCGACCGCGCCGGGGAGAAAGCCGGCGCCCGCGAGCGGGTTCGGAACGACCCAGTACACCGCTGCGAGAACGGCGAACGTCGCGAGCGCGCCGGCGACGAGGATCCCCCACGCGCGGATCGCGACGGTCGCGGGGTCGGAGCCGCCGACGAGGTCCCACTCGGCGCCGTCGGTCGGCTCGTCGGTGACCGTCTGCGTCCGGGCGACTTGTCTGGCCGAGTACCAGAACGGGAAGTAGAGCCCGACGGCGACGAGCACGGGAACGAACGCGAAGTACGCGGCGAGCAGCACGCTCTCGCCCGCGTCGATCAGCCACGACCGACCGCCGCCGCGGACGTATCCCAAGCCGACGTGGGTGACGAGCGCGAGACCGTACCCGCCCGCGATGAGCGGGCGCGTCACGTCGAAGTAGGCGGCGTACGGCGCGAGTCCGCCGGGTTCGATCAGCCCCACCATCAGCGCGCTGAACGTGTGGAACGTCTCCGGCCAGAACACGATGGGGACGAACATCACGGCGCCGCCGCGGACGCCCGCGGCGAGCAGACGCTGAACCCGGCTCTGGAGGTGGTCGGTCCCGGTCGTCGCGTCGAGCACCGAGAGTCCGCCCAGCCCGCCCTTGGCGACGGCGACCGACACCGCGAGCGCCAGCCCCGCGACCGGCGCGACGAAAAGAAGCGCCACGAAGAGCGCGATCCCCGACAGGTACGCCGCCACGTACCGCCACCGGAAGGTGGGCTGACGGCGGCGGAGGTTCTCGAAGTGTTCGTAGCCGCCGTGAGGCAGGTTCAACGCGATCATCCCGACCAGATAGATCACCATCTGGGCTTCGAGCGGCAGCTGAATCCCCGCGGCGGCGACGGCCGCGAACCCGACCGTGAGTACCAACAACGCGGCCCGCGAGAAGCGCAACGACGGGTGCGTCTCCGAGCCTCGGTACAGTCGCCTGATCGCCTCGAAGTTCCTCACGCTCATGCATGGGAAGTTGGAGGCGGATTCATATAAAAAAGCCCGCGCGATCCAGCGATCTGAAAACCGCCGGCGGACGAATATGGGTCCCGCCCGTACCCGATCACACATGCGCGACACGAACGAGCGAGTGGCGATCATCGGCGGCGGGTTCGGCGGGCTCGCGACGGCGGCGTATCTGGCCGACGCCGGCGCCGACGTGCGCCTGTTCGAACGCCACGACCGGCTCGGCGGCCACGCCGGCGTGCTCGAACGCGACGGGTTTCGGTTCGACACCGGCCCCTCGTGGTATCTGATGCCGGACGTCTTCGAGCGTTTCTTCGGCCACTTCGACCGGACGCCCGAGGAGTACTACGCGCTCGAACGCTTGGACCCACAGTACCGCGTGTTCTGGAAGGACGGCGACCGCGTGAGCATTCGGCCCAACCGCGAGAACGTCCACGAGGTGTTCGACGCGTACGAGCCGGGCGCCGGCGACGCGCTGGAGGCGTACCTCGACGCCGCCGAGGAGAACTACGAGCTCGCGATGAACCGCGTGGTGTACGAGGGCCGAGACCGACTCCGCGAGTACGTCGACACCGACCTCTTGCCCATGCTTCCGCGGGCGCGGCTGTTCGGAAACATGGACGACTACGTGTCGCGGTACGTCGACCACCCCAAGCTCAGACAGCTGCTCGAGTACACGCTGGTGTTTCTCGGCGGGTCGCCGCACAACACCCCGGCGTTGTACAGCATCATGAGCCACGTCGATCTGAACGAGAACGTGTTCTATCCCGAGGGCGGTATCGCGGCGGTCGTCGACGGGCTCGCCGCGTTGTGTCGCGAACTGGGCGTCGACCTCCGGACGGGCGTCGAGGTCGAGGGGATCGACGGCGCGTACGGCGAGTTCACGCTTCGGACGACCGCCGGCGACGCGCCGGCCGACGTGGTCGTGAGCAACGCGAATCCCGCGTACGCCGAGCGGGAGCTGTTGCCCGCAGAACACCGCGATCACGACCCGAGCTACTGGGAGGACAGAACGTACGCCCCCTCGGCGTTCATGCTGTATCTGGGCGTCGAGGGCGACGTCGGCGACCTCGCGCATCACTCGCTCGTCCTGCCGACGGACTGGGACGGCCACTTCGAACGGATCTTCGACGACCCGGCGTGGCCGACCGACCCGGCGTACTATCTCTCGGTCGCCTCGAAGACGGACGACACCGTCGCTCCAGAAGGCCACCACGCCGTCGTCGTGCTCGTGCCGATCGCGCCGGGGTTAGACGACGGCCCCGCGGTCCGGTCGCGGTTCCGCGAGAAGGTGCTCGACGACCTCGCCGACCACGTCGACGTCGACCTCCGGGACCGAATCGTCGTCGAGGAGACGGCGTGTGTCTCCGAGTTCGCCGAGCGCTACGGGAATCCGCAGGGAACGGCGCTGGGGCTGGCACACACGTTGTTCCAGACGGGGCCGTTCAGACCGAGCCACCGCGCCGGCCTCGACGGGTTCTACTACACCGGGTCGTACACCGCGCCCGGCGTCGGCATGCCGATGTGTCTCATCAGCGGGGAGCGGACGGCCGACGCCGTCCTGAACGATCACCCCGGCGTCGCGGCCGATCCGTCGCCGGCGCCGTCCGACTGAGCCGGCATCGCCGTCGGACCGAGCCGACGCCGGTGGTCATCGGTCTCGGCAGCCTCAGGCGTCTCCGTCGGACTGGAACGGCTCGCCAACCGCCCGACGCGGAAGCAGACTCATCACTTCCTCGGTGAGCTCCTCCGGAGAAACGAACGCCGACGCGGTCGAGCGGCCGATGACCGCCCCGAGAGAAACCTCGCCGTCCGCGAGCCGGACGGTCACGTCATCACACGCGGTCTCGACCGCCGCCGGATCGGTGGGGTACTCGAGCGCCGACAGGACGTTACCAACACGGTTTAGCTTGATCGTTCGTGTCATTACGTGGGGAACGCGCCGCGAGCTGATGAAGCTATGTGTTCGTCGTCGAGCAGGTCCGGTGGTGTTTCGTACCGTCCCGCGAGCGTCGCGGAACTCCCGCGAGGGCCGCCACGCGTCTCGCACTGCCCGTGGCCGGGACGTTTATATCCGCCGACGGCCGACCGCTGACATCGCATGGCCGAGCCGATCCTGAAGTGGGCCGGCGGCAAACGCCAGCTCCTCGACGCGTTGTACGACCGGTTTCCGGAATCGTACGACCGGTACCACGAGCCCTTCGTCGGCGGGGGCGCGGTGTTTTTCGATCTCGAACCGGATGCGGGCAGCATCAACGACACGAACCCGCGGCTGGTCTCGTTGTACGAGCGGGTCCGCGACGAGCCGGAACGACTCATCGAGCGGCTGGAGTCGTTCGACGACCCCGAATCGGAGCCCGATCCGAGCCGTCCGTACGCCGAGACGACACACCGCGGACGCGAGGTGGACGCCTACTACTACCAACAACGCGCGCGGTTCAACGACCGCCCGTACACCGGCGAGTACGACCCGCTCGAGGAGGCCGCGTTGTTGATCTACCTGAATCGGACCTGTTACAACGGGCTCTACCGCGAGAACGCCGACGGCGGCTTCAACGTGCCGATGGGGCGATATGCGAATCCCGACTGGGTCAAACGCGACCGGATCCGCCGGGCGAGCGAGGCGCTGTGTGACGTGTCGATTCACAACCGCGACTTCGAGTACGCCCTCGACGTCGCCGCTCCCGGCGACCTGGTGTACTTCGATCCGCCGTACGAGCCGATGAGCCCGACGGCCGACTTCACCGCCTACAGCGCGGCGGGATTCGACCGCGCGGACCAGCAACGCCTGCTCGACGCGGCGACGACACTCGACGAGCGCGGGGTGAGCGTCGTCCTCTCGAACAGCGGAGTGATGCACGAGCCGTACGCGGAGGCGGGCTTTCACGTCGACACCGTGGGTGCGACCCGCGCGATCAACAGCGACGGCGACGGCCGCGACGAGGTCGACGAGGTGATCGCGACCACCGTCCCCGAGACGGAGCGTCGAAACGCCGGCCAGCGGGCGTTGTCGAGCTTCGAGGAGGAGTGAGCCGCGGGGGAGGCGCCGTTCTGGGGTCTCGGTGCGGCCCGGGTTCACGCGTGCCGGCGCCGCACCGGCATCCGACGGGCTTTTTGACCGTCCCTCTCCTCACCTCCGGTATGACAAAGCTCGACATCGACCTCGTTCTCGTTCCCGTCGACGGCAGCGAGGCGTCCCACGAGGCGGTCGATTACGCCATCGAGATCGCGGACGAGTACGACGCGACCGTCCACGCGCTGTACGTCCTCGACGAGGAGGTGGTTCGAGCGCTAGAAACCGGCGCGGTCGCCGAGGCTGACGTCGCGGCCGACACCGCGTCGTTCACCGAATCCGTCGCCGAGCGCGCGGAGGCGGCCGGGGTCGACCACAGCAACTCGATCGCCTACGGCTTCTCGACCGAGGTGAAGACGGTTCACCCGGGCAGCGTCGTCCTCGACAACGCCGAGGAGCTCGGCTCCGACTTCATCGTCGTGCCCCGCGAACCAGTCACCGGCACCCCGGGACAGGTGCTCGAGAAGGCCGCCGAGTACGTGCTCCTGTACGCGAGCCAGCCGGTTCTCTCGGTGTGACCGGGCTCGTCGCCGCGCTGGGCGGCCTCCCGTTTCTCCCCGAGGGAACGACGCTTCCCCCGGTCCCGTATCTGGTCGCCGTCCTCCTCGGGGGCGGGGCGGTCGCGGTCGCGTTCCGCCGGCGGGCGCCCCCGGTCAGCGCCACGCACGTCCTCGGGCTCGTGCCGTGGATCGCGCTCGGAGCGGCGTTTCACGTCCTGTACGTCGTCGGAGCGCTCCCTCGGCTGCTGGCCCCGCTCGGCGGCTCTCCCACCGTCTACCTGGCGACCGGAACGCTCGCGGGAGCGGTCTGGCTCGGCGCCGAGACGGTCGGCGGCGGCGACCGGACCCCACGTCTGCTCGCGGCCGCCGGAACGTCGCTTCTCGTGCCCGTCGTCGCCGTCGCGGTCGCCGGCGGCGTCTCCGAGCCGGGCGCGCGGTGGTCGGCCGTCGCGGCCGTCGTGACGGCACCCGTGGCGATCGGGACGTGGCGCGCGCTCGTCCGGATCAACCCGGAGGTCGGCGTCACCGGCGGCGTCGGCGGACTTGTCGTGGTCGCCCACGCGCTCGACGGCGTGTCGACGGCGGTCGGCGTGACACAGCTCGGCTTCGGCGAGCGAAGCCCGCTCTCGCGGCTTCTCCTCGAACTCGGCGGACTCCCGTCGGTGCCGGTGCTCGGCGAAGGGTGGGCGTTTCTGCTGGTCAAGTTGGCGGTCGCAGGCGCCGTGGTGTCGCTTTTCGTTCCGTACGTCCGCGAGACGCCGCGCGAAGGGACGCTGCTCTTGGGGTTCGTCGCCGCGGTCGGGCTCGGGCCGGCCGCGCACAACCTGTTGTTGTTTACGATCGCCGGATGACGTCGTGGAGACACGGGATACGAGCGGCACTCCCGTGATGTCGGCCACTCGGCGCGCGGGCGAACCCGACCTGTGAGGATAGAACGCGTCGACGTGGCTTAGCGTCGCTCGTGAGTGGGTTGGGGCGGATTTGAACCGCCGGCCTCCTCCATGTCAAGGAGGTGTCATAACCGGACTAGACTACCAACCCGCAGGGCTTTCTGGCGCGTCTGTCGATTCCCGGGGGATACAATTGAACCTTTCGGATCGGGGGTCGGCGCGGCGATCGGCCACTACCGCCGCGCCGTCTGTGGTCGCGCTGCGCCGCCGCGGCTCGTTCCGACCTGTTTTATCCGACGGTCCACACCACGGCGTATGGTCGACCTCTCCGCCCGCGCCGATCGGTTGGAGGCGTTCCTCGCCGCCCGCGGACTCGAGGCCGTGTGGTTCGCGGCGCCAAACGGGTTCGCGTGGCTCACCGGCGGCGACAACGTCGTCGACGCGGACGCGCCCCACGGCGTCGCCGCCGCCGGCTACGACGGCGCCTTCCGCGTCGTGACGAGCGACGCCGAGGCGACGCGGCTCGCCGACGAACAGCTCCCCGACTCGGTCGCGGTCGAGTCGTTCTCCTGGCACGCCGGCTCGCTCGCGGACGCCGTCGCCGACCGGTCGCCGACCCCCGCCGCCGCCGACTTCGACGTTCCCGGCTTCGACCGGATCGACGCGAGCCGGCTCCGGCAGCCGCTCACGCCCGACGACCTCGACCGCTACCGCGACCTCGGCCGCGAGGCGGCCGCCGCCGTGGAGACCGTCTGTCGGAACCTCGACCCCGACGACTCGGAGTACGAGGTGGCCGCCGGGATCGAGATCTCGTTGTCCTCCCGCGGCGTGAACACGCCCGTCGTGTTGGTCGGCGGCGCCGACCGCGCGGAGGCGTACCGCCACGCCGTCCCCACCGACGCGACGCTCGGCGACTACGCGCTCGTCTCGGTGACCGCCGAGCGCGCCGGGCTGTGCGCCTCGCTCACCCGGACGGTCGCGTTCGACCCGCCGGAGTGGTTACGACGCCGGCACCGGGCGGCGGCGCGTGTCGAAGCCACGGCGCTCGCGGCGACCCGCGCGGCGGCGACCGGCGACCTGACCGCCGGCGACGCCCCGGGAACCGCCGGCGACGTGTTCGAGGCGATTCGCGAGGCGTACGCCGCGGTCGGCTTCGACGACGAGTGGAGACGACACCACCAGGGCGGGGCGGCGGGGTACGCTAGCCGAGAGTGGATCGCCACCCCTGGCGGCGACGACCCCGTGACCGAACCGATGGGATACGCCTGGAATCCGACGGTAGCGGGAGCGAAAAGCGAGGACACCTACGCCGTTGCCGCCGACCGCCTCGAGCTCCTGACCAAGACCGGCCGGTGGCCGACGCACGCGGTCGACGCCGTCGCCGTCGACGGCGTCCCGTCCGAGACGATCGAGCGACACGCTCCGGTGGTCCGCTAGGCCGCGACCGCGGCGAGCGGCGGCGGCTCTCCGGAGCGCCCGGCCGAGATCACTCCGCGACGCCCTCGTCGGTGATCACGGTGTCGATCATCTCGACCGGAATCGCGTCGTAGCTGGGGTTTTCGATCGTGACTCCCTCGACCGGTTCGCGCATCACCTCGACGGCGTCGCGGAACTCGTTTTCGAAGCGGAACTCCTCGATGATCTTGGCGCCGGAGCCGACCGTGGTGACGGGGACGCCGAGCTCGCGGGCGGTGACGACGAGCGGGAACGAGCCGACCCGGTTGTAGTAGGTGCCGCCGGTGATGCACGTGATGCCGAGAACGACGCGGTCGCAGTCGCGCAACGCGTACCCCATCGCGCCGTCGACGACCATGTGGGCGTCGACGCGGTCCATGCCGGCGAGCGCGCGCGCCGTCTTCCGACCGAGCGTCCGCGGCCGCGCCTCGGTCACGTACACCGTCAGGTGAGCCCCCTTTCTCGCGGCGGTTTCTATCGATTCGAGCACCGTCGTCGAGTAGTCGTGGACGAGCAGCGTGTCGCCGTCGGCGATCCGTTCGGCGGCGTTGGCGGCGGCGGCCGCCTTCGCCGTCTCGACGTCATCGACGACGCGGTCGATCACGTCCTCCAACAGCTGTTTGGCTCCCTCGACGGTGGTCGGTTCGCCGACGATGGAGCGTTCGACCTCGCGCATCGCGTTGTGGAGGGCGGCGTGTGAGGGGTTCGACCGGCGCAACACGCCCGCGTTGTGTTCGAGGTCGCGTTCGAACTCGTCGACGGTGACGTACTCGCGGTCGAGCAGCTCCGCGAGCGACTGCGTTGCCTTCACGGCCACCGCGGAGGTGCTGTGGGTCCGCATCGCCCGGATCTCGGCGACCGTCTCGTCGATCATACGTACTCTGTCGACGCCCCAGTTAAAAGTGGTTGCGGGGTGGGGTCGGAGCGTCGACCTCGGCCGCCGGCGAGCCGAGCGGACCCGAGTCGACCCGGACCGTCCGCCGACGGCCGGCCTCTCACGCCCGTGATACGTCGGCATCTCGGTACGTTCCGCTTCGACCACCCCGCTTCCGGCAGTATTCCCCCAATAGGCTTATGATGACGAGCGAACGTGTGTGATACGTCATGAGCGAGAGCGACAGATCGGACGGGGTCGAACGCCTGTTCGCCGACACCGTTCGAGAAACAATGGACGGCGCCGCCTACGGCGCCTGGCGCACGATAACGGCCCCGGAGGCGGTGTCGCTCGTATTTGGGTTCCCGTACCCCGACGCGCTGCCGAACGAGGCGATCGGCGACGCGTTCGACGTCGTCTTGGAGGCCGACCACGAGGACGCACTCCAGTACGCCGGCGGCGACTACGCGGACGCGATCACCGACACCGTCATCGAGCGGTCCCGGTCGCGCGGGATCGAGTGTACCGCCGAGGAGGTCCACCTGACGAACGGCGCGACACACGCGATCGACACCGTCGCACAGACCTTTCTCGACCCCGACGACGTGATCGCCGTCGAGGCGCCGAGCTTCATGGGCGCGCTGCGGTTGTTCCGCAACTACGGGGTCGACATCGAGGGATACGAGCTGGACGAGAACGGCCTCGACGTGGACGCGTTCGCCGCCGACCTCGCGGCCCGCGAGGCGGCCGACGAGCCGCTCCCGAAGCTGTTGTACACGGTTCCCGACTTCCAGAATCCGACCGGCGTGACGTTGTCGGCTGACCGCCGCGAACGGCTCCTCGAGCTGGCGGAGACGTACGACTTCCTGATCGTCGAAGACGACCCGTACGGCCAGCTGCGGTTCGACGGCTCGACCCCGCCGCCGATCAAGTCGCTCGACGAGACCGGCCGGGTGATCCGGATCGACACCTTCTCGAAGACGATCGCGCCCGGCATCCGAACGGGCTGGGTCGTCGCCGACGAGGCGATCGTCAGAGAGCTCGAGCGGATCAACGCCGGCGGCGAGAACGTGCTCACGCTCGGGGCGGTCGCTCGATACTGCGAGGCGGTCGACTTCGAGGCGGGCATCGACGAGCTGTGTGCGGGCTACCGAAAGCGCCGAGACCGCATGCTCGACGCCCTCGACGAGCGGATGCCGCCGGGAGCCTCCTGGAGCGAGCCCGAGGGCGGATTCTTCGTCTGGCTCGAGTTCCCCGACAGGATCGACGCCGAGGAACTGCTTCCGACGGCCGCCGAGGAGGGCGTGACGTTTCTGCCCGGCACCTACTTCTACCACGACGACGCGGGACGCAACCAGGCGCGGCTCTCGTTCAGCTACGCGGCCCCGGACGAGATCGAAGACGGGATCGCGGCGCTCGCGCGGGCGACCCGCGAGGCGATGTCGCCGATCGAGGCGTCCGACGACTGAGCCGTCGCCGCCCGCGCGGCCCGCCGACGGGTGTTTATTCGTTCCGGCCGTATCACGCGTATGAGCTACCCCGTCACCTACCACTGTCCTCACTGCGAGACGATCGTGGCGCTCGAACGCGACGGCTACCTCGCGGACAAGGCGGTGACGCCGTACCCCTTCGAGGGCTGGCGCTACGCCGATCCGACCGAGCCGTTCGAGGACGACGCCGCCGACGGCGTCCGGTTCGCCTGCGGAGACAGCGACGGCGTCGTCTGGAATCCCGACGAGGACGAAGCCGACGGCTCACGGCCCGGCTGTGGCGAACCCTTCTACCTCTCGTTCGTCCGCTACGAGAACGGCCAGGAGATCGATCCTCGCGCCGAGTCGGAGTTCGTCACGATCGACCCCGACCCGCGTGGACCGAAAACGCCGGACGGTCCGGACGGCTCCGGCGGCTTCTGGTGAGCGGGGCTGCCCGCTCGGCACCCGGCCGCTCAGCGGGGTCGCCGCCGCCGCCGACCGGCAAACCCCTTAGGCCGGGGGGCGAAAGGGGGTGTATGGAGAGCATCAATCGGACCGCGATCGAACTCGTCGACGAGGCGCTCGACTTCGCCGGCGAGCTCGACGCGAGAGGCTACGAGCTGGAGAACGGCGCGACCGTCATCGACTTCGGCGTCGACGCCGGCGGCGGGGTCGAGGCCGGGCTCCTGTTGACGGAGATACAGACCGCCGGCCTGGCGAGCGTGAACACCCGCATGGGCGAGGTCGCCGGCGCGCCCCGCGGCTACGTCGAGCTCACGACCGACCACCCCGCCGTGGCGTTGTTGTGCTCACAGAAGGCCGGCTGGGAGCTGGCGTTCGACGACGGGTTCGAGGGGCTGGGCTCCGGCCCCGCGCGGGCGCTCGTCGGCCAGGAGGCGGAGTTCGAACGCGTCGGCTACTACGACTCCTCGGAGTTCGCCACGCTGGCGGTGGAGTCGACGACGCTGCCCGACGAGCGGGTCGCCGAGCACGTCGCCGACCTCGCCGAGGTCGACCCGGAGGGGGTCTTTCTCCCGACGTACGCCACCGGGTCGACGGCGGGCTCCGTCGCGACGGCCGCCCGAGCCGCTGAACTCGCCGTCTTCCGGCTGCTCGAGGTCGGCTACGAGCCGACGGACGTGCTCTACGCGTCGGGGAGCGCCCCGATCGCGCCCGTCACCCACGACGAGACCCTCGCGATGGGGCGAACGAACGACGCCGTCGCCTACGGCGGACGGGTCCACCTCCAGGTCGCGCGCGACGACGACCGGTTCGAGCAGATCGTCTCCACGGTGCGTGACGACTACGGCACCCCGTTCGTCGAGGTGTTCGAGGACGCCGACTGGGACTTCTACGCGGTGCCAGAAAGCGTGTTCGCGCCGGCACAGGTCACCGTCGACGTCGTCGACGGCCCGGTGTACACCGTCGGGGAGACGGACGAGACGCTGCTCGCGGAGTCGTTCGGCTACCGCTGATGCGGATCAAGCCGGTTCCGACCCCGCCGGACGCCCTCGCGGAGGTCGCGGCCATCCAGCGGGCGGTCCCGCTCGTTCCCGGCAGCGAGGACGACTGCTGTGCCCGGCTTCGCGACCGGTGTGGCCTCTCGGATCGGGCGACGGCGAGCGACTGGCTCGCCCTTCTGCGGACCCTCGGGCTCGTGCGTGAAACGCCGCGCGGGTTCGTCCGAACCGACGCGGACCCGACTCCCGAGCGCGTGCGCGAGGGGCTTCGCGAGGGGGTTCTTCTCGCGCCCGCGGCGCTCGCTCAGCTGCGGGCGGCCTCGCCGGCCGACCCGGTGACGCCGGCGGCGGTGTTCGCGGCGACGCGCGAGTCGGTGCCGAGACACGACCGCGCGCGCAACCCGGAGTGGGAGCGGGCGTGGCGCGACCGCGCGGGCCGGCTCCTCGGGTGGTTCGCGCTCGTCGACCTGGCCGCTCCGGTCGAGGACGGGCCTTCGGGCGAGACGAGACCCGGAGGTGGCGGCGCCTGCGCCGGCGCCGACGCCCCGAGATACGTCGCCGGAAACGCCCTCGACGAGGCGTGAGCCGTCGATCCCGGCGCCGGGCGGTCACCCCCGTGGCAAGCCTTTTGCCGGGAGCCGGAGAGGGTGACACATGGGACGATTCGACGGGCGACACCCGGCGGAGACGGTGTCGTACGAGCCCGCGAGCGTGAAGGACCTCCTCGTGGAGATGAAAGACACGGCGGAGCTTCTGATCGACCTCTCGTACTCCGCGGTGCTCCACGCGAGCCCCTCCGTGGCACACGAGGTCGTCGCGCTCGAACACCGGATGGACGTCCTCCAGATGCGCGCCCGCATGAGCCTCATGCTCGCCGCGCGCAGCCCGGACGAGGCGGAGACGCTCGCGCCCGTGCTCGGCGTCGTCGCCGCCGCGGACAAGGTGTCCGACGCCGCCGGCGACATCGCGAAGATCATCACGGACGAGATCGGTCTCCCGGACGCGATGCGAGGCGCGCTCACGGACGGCGTCGAGACGCTCGTCCGCGGCACCGTCGCCGCGGAGTCGCCCTACGACGGCCGGACGCTGAACGACATCGACCTGGAATCGGTAACCGGCGTGCGGGTCATCGCCATCAGACGCGACGACGACTGGATCCTCAATCCCGGCCCGACGACGCGGCTACAAAGCGGCGACGTGGCGCTCCTTCGCGGCCCCGAAAACGGCGTCGCCGAGGCGTACCCCGAGTTAACGGGCGAGCCATTCGCGCCGGCCGAGCCGGTCGAGCCCGCGATAGACGACCTCGAGCGGGCGGTCGACTCCGTCGTGTTGATGAAGAACCTCTCGGAGCTCGCCGTCGACCTGGCGTACGGCTCCGTCTTGTTCGACAACGAGGAGCTCGCCGAGGAGGTGAGCAACCTGGAGATCGAGGTCGACGCCCTCCAGTCGCGGTTCGAGGCGTGGACGCTGCGGGCGGCCGCGGAGGCGGCGGACCCGGTCGCGCTCCGCGGACTGATCCACCTCGGCGTCGCGACCGAGGAGATCTCCGACGCCGCCGTCGAGATCACGGAGGGCGTGTTGCGCGACATCGGCGTCCACCCAGTCGTCGAGATGGCGGTGAAAGAATCCGACGAGATCATCACCCGCACCCGGGTCGACACGGCGAGCGAGTTGGCGGGCACGCGCGTGGCGGACGGCGTCCCCGCGACCGAGATCGCCACGAGCGTGCTCGCGATCCGTCGTCCCGACGAGGGATGGCTCGTGGGTCCCGACCTCGACACCACGATCCGCGCCGGCGACGTGATCATCTCGAAGGGGACCAGAACCTCCGCCGCGGAGTTCGAGGCGCTCGCGGCGTGAGCCGAGCCACCACCCCGCCGGTCACGACCGATGTCTGAGCCGACGACCCTCGCGCGAGCGTACTACCGGACGATCGACGACGACGAGTACGAGGAACTCGCCGCGATTCTCGCCCCGGAGTTCACCCACGAGCGGCCGGACCGCACGCTCGACGGCCGCGACCGGTTCGTGGCGTTCATGCGCGACGAGCGCCCGGCGACCGACACCACACACGTCGTCGACGCGGTGTACGAGACCGACCCCGGCGCGAGCGGCTCCCCGGCAGACCCCGTCGGCGTCGCCGCACAGGGGCGGCTTCTCGACGCGGACGGCGAGGCGATGTTCGAGTTCGTCGACGTCTTCGCGGTCGGAGCGGAGCGTCTCCGCGGCGCGACGACGTACGTCCGCACGGACGACGCCGACTGAGCCGGCGACGCCTACTTCGCGTCGACGTGACGGACCTCGCTCGCGACCCCGCGCGTCGACCCGACCATCTCCGGGCCGGACATCTCCGCGCGGCCGACCGCGAACGCCTTCGGCCCCTCGATCACGACCTCGTCGCCGACGCGGATCCCGTCGTCGGCGTCGACGACGCCCGGCGCGAGCACGGAGCCGTGCGGCACGAACCCGTCGATCGTGACGCGTCTGGTCGGGGCGTCGCTGTCGACCCACCGCCGCGCGCCCGCGAGGGTGAACGAGAGGGTGCCGTACTGCGGCACCATCGTCGCCAGCTGGTCGCGGTCGTCGCCGTCGGCGGTCCACACCTGGAGTTTGGGGTACCGCCCGGTCGTCGAGATCGACTCGAACAGCTCGTCGCCCGCGCCGTCGCCGATCAGGTAGTCGGCGATCGCACGCACCGTGTTGTGCTCGCGCTCGCGTTTGCTGTAGGCGGGCTCGCCCGCCAGCGCCGCGTTCAACTCGCCGAGCGACTCGTCGGTCGTCGGGTGGTCGACGCAGGTGTACTCGAACGGCACGTCGATCGTCGGGTCGGCCTCGACGCGCTCGCAAATTTCGCGGTAGCCGTCCGCGGGAACGTGTGCGATCACCCGCGAGTACTCGGTTCTGGTCAGGTACCGCCGGAGCACCTCGGCGACGAACGCGATCTCGTCTTCCGACCAGTCGCCGGTCACCACCGCGTCGTAGTGTTGTGCCGGGTACGTCGTTTCTAACTCCTGTGGAACCACTCCGATCGGCGAGGTCATCGAGACGGTGTGGGCCCGCCACTGGATCGCGTCGTGGAACTGGCCGTGGCTCTGTGAGTCGCTGTACGGCTTCGTCGCCGAGCAGGGGACCAGCGCGAGCGGCTGGTCGACGAATCGGTTCCGGTAGCGGCTCGTCACCCGGTCGGCGAACCGCCGGATCTCGACGCGGTCGAGCGTCTCTGCCGACGCCGCGGTGATCTCGGCGCTCCGGAGCACCGGCGTCCGTTCCTCGAGGTACGCCCACTGGTCGTCGAACTCCCTGAGCGTCGCGGTGAGCCACCCGTCGTGGCGCGCCTGTCCCTCGAGGTAATCCCGAAGCCGACCCGAACGCACCCGCTCGCGGACGCGCCGGAGTTCGGCCTCGAGAACGGCGACGTTGTGCTCGGCACAGTCCGCGCGGGAGAACTCCTCACGCGGGATCGAACAGGCCGGACACGCACAGGGCAGCTCCGTGAGGTCTTCGAGAAAGTGTTCGGCGTCGGCGGTGAGGTACCGGCCCTCGGTTCCTTTCGTCCGCGCGAGCGACCCGTCGACGAGGTCGACGCCGGCGGCGACGAGGGTCGCGACGTTCGCGGGCGTGGCGACCCCGGACACCACCACCGCGGCGTCGGGCGGGAGCGTCTCCCTCGCCGACACCATCGCGTCGCGAAACGCCTCGCCGTGGCCGACGAAGCCGGTGGCGTCCGCGAGCACGTAGGCGTCCGCGCCGACGACCCGCGGCGTCTGGCTGTCGACGACCGCGGCGGTCGGCGCGTCGACCGTCGGGTGATCAACCGCGAACGAGTCTCGGACCTCCGCGCGGGTTCCGGCCGGAAACGACCGGTGAGGCAACACGGTGAGTCGGTTCTCGTCACCCTGGGGCACCTCGCGGTCGGCCGTCCAGAGGCTTCCGGCGTCCGCGAGAAACGGGTCCGCGAGCGCGGGCGTCGTCACCGGGTCGGCCAGCCGCACCTCGCCGATTCGAGCCGCGCCGTCCCGCTCGTGAACCTCGAAGTACTCGGTCATACTCGGTCTCGCCGGGGAGCGTTGAACCCTCTTGTGTTCTGCGGGCGCGGTCTCGCCCGTGAGGCCGGTCGTTCGTGTGTTCCCGGCTCAGTAGCCGCGCGTGATCAGGTAATCCGCGAGGTCCTCGAGCAGGCTCCGCGAGCCTCCCTCGGGCAACACCTGAAGGTGTTCTTTCGACCGGGCGGTGAGCTCTTCTGCCGTCTCGCGGGCGTACGCGATCGACCCGGCCTCCTCGAGGGCGGCCACCGCGTCGTCGACCTCTGCTTCCGTCACCTCCGCGGGGGTGTCTGCGTCGACGAGACCGTTGACGTCGACGCCCGCCTGCCGGGCGTGGAGCGTGATCAGCGTTTCTTTCCCCTCGACGAGGTCGGAGCCGCGCTGTTTGCCGAGCTCGTCGGAGGGCACCGTCAGGTCCAACACGTCGTCTTGGATCTGGAACGCCCGCCCCGAGTCGATCCCGTACTGGTAGAGCGCGTCGACGACCTCGTCGTCGGCGCCGAGGAGGACCGCCGACATCGCGGCCGCGGCGCCGTACAACACGGCGGTTTTCAGCTCCACCATCTCGAGGTACTCCTCCGGGTCGATGTCGCTGCGGGATTCGAAGGAGACGTCGAGCGACTGGCCCTCACAGATCTCCGTGCAGGTCGACGCGAGCAGCCGTATCGCCTCCAGCCCGTCCGTGGGGTCGGCGCCGGTCTCCGAGAGGATCTCGAACGCCTTCGAGTAGAGCGTGTCGCCGGCGAGAATGGCCGTCGAGGTGTCGTACTGCTCGTGGACGGCCGGGACCCCCCGCCGGAGGTCGTCCTCGTCCATGATGTCGTCGTGGATCAGCGTGAACGACTGGATCACCTCGATGGCGACGGCCGCGCGCAGCACGTCGACCGGTTCTCCGTCGAGCCCGGTGAACTCCCTGAAGTCGGCGGTCATCGGGTCGATGCCGGCGACCGCCTCCGCCGCCAGCGTCGTCACCGTCGGGCGGAGCCGCTTGCCGCCCGCCTCGAGGATGTATCGAGACGCCTCGTACAGGCGCTCGGGTGGCTGGACGGGGAGCTCCTCGTCGATAGCGGCGTTGACCAGGTCGCGCCGCTCGCGGATGGCCTCGAGCACCCGCGCCTCCGTCGTCTCCGTGGTCATTCGACGAGCTGAATCGTGTTTCCGTTCTGCGTGACGTGGAGGTCACGACCGAGCTTGTACCCCTGTGACTGCGCGAGGTCGACGTACGGCGACCGTCCCTTGAGATCCTGGTGTGCCGGGATGACGTGTTGCGGCTGGAGGGTGTCCAACATCTCGAAGTGGCCCTCCTCGCGGAGGTGCCCCGAGACGTGGATGTCGTCGAAGATCCGGGCTCCCTGCATCCGGAGCAGCTGCTCGGACTGGTACCGTTGTCCCTCGTTGGTCGGCTCCGGGATGATCCCCGCGCTGAACATCACCTTGTCGCCGTTTTCCAGCTCGTACGGGGTCTCGCCGCGGCCCATTCGGGTGAGCATCGCGCGCGGCTCGCCCTGGTGGCCCGTCACGATGGGGAGGAAGTTCCCCTTCCCTTCTTTCATGATCCGCTTGAACGCGCGGTCGACCGACTTCCGGTGGCCGTACATGCCGACGTCGCCCTGGAAGTCGACGAAGTCGAGCCGTTCTGCGGTTCCCGAGTACTTTTCCATCGAGCGACCGAGGAGGATCGGCTGCCGGCCGATCTCGCGGGCGAACTCGACGAGCGACTTCACGCGGGCGATGTGCGAGGAGAACGTCGTGGCGACGATGCCGCCCGAGTAGTCCTCGACCGATCTGAGGGTGTCACGGAGGTGTTCGCGCGCGACCGACTCCGACGGTGTCCGGCCCTTCCTCCCGGCGTTCGTACAGTCCTCGACGTAACAGAGGACGCCCTCGTCCTGGCGGCCGATCTCGCGGAACCGCGCCATGTCGATCGGGTCGCCGATGACCGGCGTGTGGTCCATTCGCTTGTCGAGCCCGTAGACGATCGCGCCCTCCGGCGTGTGCAACACCGGGTTGATCGCGTCGATGATCGAGTGGGTGACGTTGACGAACTCCATCTCCACCTGCTCGGAGTCGCCGATGGCCATCGTGCCGCCGGCCTCCATCTTGACGAGGTCGTTGTCGACCTGGAACTTCCCCTCGTCGGAGATCTGTTGTTTCACCAACTCGATCGTGTACGGCGAGCCGACGACCGGCGCGTTGTACCGGTGGGCGAGTTTCGGGATTGCGGCGATGTGGTCGAGGTGGCCGTGAGTCGGAACGATCGCCTGGACGTCGCCTTCCAGATCGCTCATGATCCGGTCGTCGGGGATCGCGCCCATGTCGATCAGGTCGAGGCTGTGCATCTTTTCGGTCTCCACGTTGTCGTGGATGAGGACCTTACTCAGGTTCAGGCCCATATCGAAGATGACGATGTCCTCGCCCGTACGGACCGCCGTCATCTGCCGACCGACTTCTTCGTAGCCGCCAATTGTCGCAATTTCGATTTCCATGGTGTGGGTGGGTCGAGCGCCGTCGTCCGGCGTTCATCACTGATACCCCGCAAAGGAGCCGTCAGCCCCGGCGTCCAACCGCGTGTCGGTGAGGGCCCCGCTACGGCCGAGCCGCCGTCGGCTCACCGTGTCCCGCGGGAGTGTG
>CAZKXC010000039.1:0-18898 GCA_964556645.1 uncultured Halobellus sp. | reverse complement strand
GCCGACCGATCGGCGACCGCGACGACCGACGGCGGGTCGGCGACGAACGCGGGGATGCTCGTTCGGATCCGGGAGGGAACCCGCCGGGTCGCGCTCCACTGCGACGGCGTGTTGGATCAAGAAGAGGTGGTGGTGAAACCGCTCGACGGTCCGTTGTCGGGGACGCCGGGGCTCAGCGGCACCGCGGTGCTCGGCGACGGGGACGTCGTAGCCGTTCTGGACGTGGTGAGCCTATGAGCGGCGAGTCGGCCTTCGAGGGCGTGTTGCGGCAGATCGACGACTCGGTGCCGTTCGAGCCGGGCTACTACAACGAGTCGTATCTCGACAGGCGGATCACCGCCCGGATGCGCCGACGCGGCACCGACTCACACCGCGAGTACGAGCGGCTGCTCCGCGAGGAGGGCGACGAGCGGGAGGCGCTGATGGACGCGCTCACGATCAACGTGACGGAGTTCTTCAGAAACCCCGAAATGTGGGAGGTGTTGCGGACGGTGCTGACCGATCTCACCGACGAGCAGCGTCGGGTTCGCGTCTGGTCGGCGCCCTGTGCCGACGGCCGAGAGGCGTACTCGCTGGCGATGCTGGCGTGTGACGACCCCGATATCGACGAGAGCCGGGTGGAGGTGCTCGGCTCGGACATCAGCGAGGAGGCGCTCGAAAACGCCCGGACGGGCGTGTATCACACCACGCGGACGACCGACATCGCCGAGGAGCTCGCTCCGTTGGCCGAGCCGGACCGACACGTCGAACGCGACGACGACGCGTTCCGCGTCCGTGACGCGCCGCGGCGGCTCGTCGAGTTCGGAACACACGACCTCATAAGCGACGGCTCTCGTGGCCCGTTCGACGTCGTGTTGTGCCGAAATCTCCTCATCTACATCGACACGGATCACAAGGGGTCGCTCTTCGACACCCTGGAGGCGTCGCTGACGGAGGGCGGCGTGTTGGTAGTGGGGATGACAGAGAGCGTGCCGCCGGACCGGACCGCCGGCTACGAGCCGGTCGACAAGCGGCGGCGCGTGTTCCGGAGGCGCTGATGTCGTTGTACCAGCACGCGCGCGAGGGGAACGTCGAACGACTCAGAGACGCCCTGAACAGCGACGCCACCGCAGTTCGAAAACGCGCCGTCGAGCTTCTCGGCGAGCTCGCCGAACCGGACGATCAGGCGACGATCGACGGTCTGCTGCGGGCGGCCACGGGCGACGACGACCCCGGCGTTCGCGGAGCCGCCGTCGACGCGCTCGACGAGATCGGACAGGCGGCGCTCGAACAACTCCTCACGGAGCTCACCGGCGGAGACGACGGGACAGAAGCCGAGTGGGTCACCGCACGGAAGTTCGCGCGCGCGCTGGATGCGGAGCGTCCGGAGCTCCGCATCGCGGCGGCGAACGCGCTCGCCAGGTTGGACGAGCCGAGCGCGCTGCCAGCGATCGTCGACGCGCTCGCCGACCCGGATCCGCGCGTCAGGCTCCGGGCGTGTTACGCCTGTGGGACGATCGCCGACCCGCGGGCGGTCCCGGGGCTGACCGAACGGCTCGACGACGACCCGCGCGTCCGGCGGGCGGCTGCGAACGCGCTCGGGGCGATCGGGACCGACCGTGCGCTCGAACCGCTGCTCGACCTCCTCGACGATCCGGACGAGTCGCTCCGACGGATCGCGGCCGGCGCGCTCGGAAACGCGAACAATCCGACGCCGGTAGAGCCGTTGGCGCGCGCGCTCGGCGACGAGAGCGCAATCGTCAGGAACGCGGCGGTGTACTCGATCATCGAACTGCTCTCGAACGTGCCGACGGAGCACAGCCACGCGGTCCGTGACCGGGTGGTCTCGGAGTTGAAAGCGGCCGACGACGGGACCGTCGTCGACCCGCTCGTCGAGATTCTCACCGAGGGGAAACAACGCCGACAACGGCGCAACGCGGCGTGGATCCTCGGCCGCGTCGCGGACCCGGACTCCGAACCGGCGATCGAGGCGCTCGCGGCGGCGCTCGGGGACGACGACCAACAGACCGCCCAGTTCGCGGCCACGAGCCTCGCGAGTCTCGGCGGCCCGACCGTCGAGGACCGGCTACTCGAGCGGATCGGGACGGAACATCCCGAAGAAACCCGCGCAAAGGCGGTGTTCGTGCTGGGACAGGTCGGCGGCCAAGAAACCCTGAACCGATTGGAGGGATTGACTGACGACGAGAGCGCCGCGGTGCGAAAACGCGTCTTCTCCGCGGTCTCGAAGCTCCGGGCGGGAGGTGCGTAGGTAGATGTCTAACGGCGACACCGAGTACAAGATCACGGACATCCAGGCGCGGTTCGCCGTTGCGGTTCGTGAGGGACGCGCGATGAACGACGTCTCGTGGACACCGGGGCGAGTCCTGTTGTCGAACCGGCGGCTGATCCTGGCTGGCAACGACGGAAAGCGGACGATTCCGTTGTCGCAACTCGAAGGACTCGGGGGACGCCACGACTCCAACCAGTCGATCGCCCGCGTCTCGAACTACGTCAGTTTCGACCTCGGCGAGCAGGTGCTTCTCGTCGCCGCCGCCGACCACGAGGCGTTCGAGCGCGACGTGTACCGCGCGCTGCTCGACCAGCGGACGCTAATGGCGAAACACCCGGCCGTCGAGGGCGGTGTCGTCCAGGAGACCGGGTGGGAGCAGGCCCGGGTGAAGATAGACGAGAACGGCCTCGGCGCGGCGCTCGAAGGCGGCGCGTTCGTCGAGTTCGACCTCGACGACATCAGCGGCGTGGACAGCGCGAAACGCACCGTCGACGGCGAAAAACAGCCGGTGATCGAGGTGTCTCACACGGACGACGGAACCAGCATCGAGACGCATCTCGCCGGCGGCTCGCGGCTGATGCGGTTCGTCGAGGCGTGGCTCCGGAAAGGCGAACAACGGAGCACGGCGAACGTCGACCTCTCCAGCCGCGACCGAGAGGTGTTGATGGCGCTGTACTCCGGCGTCTCACCGTTCGAGATTCCCGCGTTTCTCGGGAGCGATGTCGACGCTGTCGAGGAGACGTTCGAGCGGCTGATCGAACTCGAGGTCGTCGAGGAAGTGCGCGTGCGGCGCGAGGTGGCGCTCAATTCTCGCGGGCGCAACATCGCCAGCGAGGCGATGAACGAGCAGTGAGAGGGCCACCACGGGGGCGAACAGCCGGCGGCGACAGATCCCGGCCGGGTCGCCGGACACCCGCACTGCCCGGACCGGGTCGAAGGCTCAGCGCACGCGACGACTGGCCCCGGATTCGTACATAACCGTTCGCCTCGCGGGCTCCGGCGTCGACCCAGGAGTAAGTCGATCCTCGGTGAAAGCGGGCCATGAGCCACGAGGCGGTCCTGTTCGGCGGCGGCACGGGCGAGACGCCAGCACCGACGGAACTGACCGGCCGGCGACGACCCGACCACCGGGTCGACGGTGTTCCGGCGCTCGCGTGACCCTTCGGCGAGAACGCGAGGCGATCGCGGCGCGCGCCCCCGGCGCTTTCGGCGCTGACGGGGCCAGATCTCGAGACGGCGGTCGAAAACGCCCGTCACGTCGAGGACCGCTGCCGGCTGTACGTCCGGTCGTCCGCGGTCGGCGAGCCGACCGTGCTCACCGACGACCAGCTCGCGGCCGTCGAAGAACGGTTCGAAAGCTACGGCCAGAACGGAGACACCTGAGCCGGCTACTCCTCGTCAGTGTCGTCGTGGGTCCCGGCGACGTAGCCGGTGACGTTGCCGTAGTTCATCGCGATGGCGAGGGCGACGGCGATAGCGAGGACGACGAGCGTCGAGACGGCGTTCAAGACGTTCAGGTTCTCTGCCGACGCCTTCGTGATCTTGCCGAACATCCACTGTGTCAGCGGATCGGTGTTGATGCCGCTGACGAACAACGCCCGGATGTAGTCCTCGAAGGACCGGACCCACGCGAACAGGAAGCCGGCGCCTATCGCCGGCGCGATCACCGGGAAGGTGACGTCACGAAACGTCGTCAGGGGATCCGCGCCAAGGTCGCGAGCCGCTTCCTCTAAGGACTCGTCGAACGTGTACAGACGTGCGCTCACGATGAGCAGGACGAACGGAAGCCCGTACAACGAGTGGGTGAGCACGGTCGCGAGGAACGACGGATTGATCCCCACGGTCAGGAAGTAGAAGCGGAGCCCGACGCCGAGGATCACTCCTGGAACGATCATCGGAATGATTCCGAACGTGCGGTACACCTCTCTGAACGGGAACTGATAACGCGTGAGCGCAAAACTCGCCAGCACGCCGAGGGTCGTCGCGATGATCGCGGAGAGCGTGGCGATGCTGAAACTGGAAACGACCGACGAGCGCAGCCCCGGTTCTCCCGCGATCCCCTGATAGTTGCGGAGGGTGAGCCCATCGAACGGGATGAGGTTGGGCGACTGAGCGAACGAGAGGAAGATAATGATGAGAAGCGGCAGCCACAAGAACACCAACATCAGCGCCGCGAAGGCGTACAGCCCGTTCCCCAACAACTGCTCGATTCGCTGGTGGTTGCGGAACCGGTCCGCGTACTCTTGGCCCGTTTGTTCGGCCGGTTCGGCCGGCTCGCCGGTTTCAGTCGCCATCTCAGACACCTCCGAGTTCGTCGAGGTCGACGTACCTGAACACGAGGAACATCGCGACGACGATCGAGACGACGACCGCCATCGACGCCGCGCTCGCGGTCGCGGCGTTGGTTGCCGCGCCGATGGCCCGTTGCTCGATGAGAATGCCGATCATCAGGATCTTTCCCTGTCCAAGGATCTGCGGGGTGATGAACGCTCCGACGCTCGGGACGAAGACGAACAGGCTGCCGCCGACGATACCGGGCAGCGTGAGCGGGATGATGTGGTCTCTGATCACGTCGACCCGCGACGCGCCGAGATCACGAGCCGCCTCGATCAACGAGAAGTCCAACCCGTCCAAACTGGCGTACAACGTGATCAACATGTACGGGAAGTACGCGTGTGTCAGTCCCACGATAATCGCCGGGACACCGAACTCGAACGCACCGATGGGGCCGATGCCGACGGCACCGAGAATCTGGTTGAGCACGCCCGACTCTCCGAACATCAGCCGCCACGAGTACGCCCGAACCAGGTACATCGTGAAAAACGGGAGGAGCACGAGATAGATCACGATTTTGAACGCGCGGTCGTCGAGCCGGGCCATGACGTACGCGAGCGGGAACGCGAACACGAGACAAAAGACAGTCGCCACCGTCGCGATGGCGTACGACAACAACACCGCCTTCTCGAAGGCGGTCGCATTGTACACGAGCGGTCCGAGCGAGTACTCCGTGGTGCCGCCGACGACCAAGTCGCGGTAGTTGTTCACCGTCGGCTCCCAGATAATATTGAACGTGACGCTGTCGATCGACGCGAAGCTGACGGCCGTCATGAACGCCAGCGGCGCGATCAACAGGAGGACGATCCAGATCGCACCGGGGCCGGCCGTCACCCCGAGGCCGGTGCGACGGCGGCTCAGGCCCCTGACCAGAGCCGCTCGGAGCGATTCGTCCCTGTCCGGGGCGGCCATCTACGCTTTGACCTCCTCCCAGGCGGCGTTGTACGGCTCCCGAACGTCCGGGTCGACGTCTTTGAACGGGATGAACTGTTCGAACCGTTCGGGGTCGATGCGGCCGTACAGCTCCGCTTCCGACTCGTCCAGCTCGTCCGCGACGTTCGGATTACAGCTCGGCGACTTCCCCTGACGGGCCAGTTCGGCGCCGGTCCCCGGTGCGATGTACTCGTTGACGACCTCCCAGGCCGTCTCGGGGTTATCCGATTCCTGTGAGACGACGGCCGTCTCGTACCACGCCATCGCGCCCTCCTGTGGAACGACGAACTCGACCCAGTCGGCGCCCTGGTTTTCTCGGAGCCGGATGACCTCGTTCCGACCGGAGTGGCCGACGAGGAAGTTCCCCTGCTGGAACTGCTGGATGAACGTCGTGTCCGAGGAGATGTATCCCTGAAGGCTGGGCTTCTGGTCGATAAGCAGGTCCCGCATGGTTTGGATCTGATCTTCGGTGAACGTCATGCGGTCGTTCTCGGTGAGCGCCTCCCTGTATGACGGGTCGTTCTCTTCTTCGGCGAGGTACAACGCCGCCACCGGCATCGTCTTGGCGGCCTCGTCGTACATGATAATCTCCCCATCGAGGTCGGTGTCGACGTAGTCGTCCTCGAACATGATGTTGTAGCTGGGCTCGTGGTCGGGAACCTCGCGGGTGTCGTAGGCGTACCCGTACCAGCCCCACCGGATCGGAACGCCGTACGCGTCGCCGTCCTGGGTGAACTGTTGGCCGACGAAGTCTCTGAACTTCTGGTAGATGTCGCCGTAGTTGCCGACGGCGTCCGTGTTCACCGGTTCGATCAGCTCCGCGTTGAGGAACCGCGGAACGAGGTTGTTGTTCGGGACCGCGATGTCGAAGTCCGCGCCCTGGTTCATCTGCTGGAACATCTCCGTCGAGGACGTCGACGAGGTTATCTCGACCGTGGCGTCGACGTTCTCCTCGACGCTTTCGACAACCGGATCCTGTGCGAAGTCGTTCCACGTGATGATGTTGATCGTCGGGGTACCACCGCCGGCTCCCGCACAGCCAGCGGTCGCGAACATCGTCGCGGCGCCAGCGCCCGCGAGGTATGCCCGGCGACTGACTCCTTTGGTTCCAGTCTGCTGACTGTCCGTCGACGCCTCGGTATCGCCCGTTATCTCGCTACGGCGTGACATGTCTTGATCTGACAAACGGAATTTAATAAACGTTTGGTGAAATTTCTGCCTTGACCGGCGATAGGTTGATAACGGGAGTCACGTATAACCCGGCAATGGCAGTACACGACCGAACGTTGGTCGAACTCGGCGACGTTCGGAAGGAGTTCGGAGACGTGGTCGCCGTCAAGGGTATCGACTTCGACGTCAGACAGGGCGAGTTCTTTACCCTGGTCGGCCCGTCGGGATGTGGGAAGACCACGACCCTCCGGATGATAAGCGGCTTCGAGCAGCCGACCGAGGGAGAGGTCCGGATCGGCGGACAGGAGATGACGGCGATCCCGCCGGAGGGACGCGACACGAACCTCGTGTTCCAACACCTCTCGTTGTTTCCGCACATGACCGTCGGCGAGAACGTCGGCTACGGATTGAAAAAGAAGGGCGTCGAGGCCGCCGAACGGGACGAGCGGATTCAAGAATACCTCGAACTCGTCGACTTGGAAGGGTTCACCGACCGGAATCCCTCCGACCTCTCCGGCGGACAGCAACAACGGGTGGCGCTCGCACGCGCACTCGTCAACGAGCCGGCCGTCCTGCTGTTGGACGAGCCGTTGTCGAGTCTCGACCGCAAACTCCGGAAGCGAATGCAGGTCGAACTTCGACAGATCCACGAGAAGACGCAAGGGTCGTTCTTCTACGTCACACACGATCAGGAGGTCGCGATGACGCTTTCAGACCGGATCGCGGTGATGAACGAGGGTCGGATCGAGCAGATCGGCCCGCCAGAAGAAATCTATCGCGACCCGGCCAGCGAGTTCGTCGCCGACTTCATCGGAGACACCAACCTCTTCGACGGGACGGTCGTCGATCAAAACGGTGAGAACGTCGTGCTGATCGGCGGATCGGACGGGTTCTCCGTTCCGGCCGACGGCGCACAAGGCGACGTGGCGGTCTCGATTCGCCCCGAGGACTTCAACCTGGTCGGCGAGGGGGGCGACTTCGCCGGCGACGTCACGGAGCGGTACTTTCAGGGCGACCAGACGAACTTCGTCATCGACCCCGACGCCGAGATTGACGAGGTCCAGGTCGTGATCCAGGGCCGAGAGGGCGGCGTCGACACCGGGGATCGGGTGTCCGTCCGGGTCGTCGACGGCACGCCGGTCGTTTTCTGAGCGACCCGCCGACGGTCGACAACGTCTCGCGACGACTCGCCCGCGAATGCTACGTGATCGCCGAGGAGCGGGTTTATCACGACCGAGACGGCTATGATACCGGTATGAGCGATACGGAGCCGATTGACGCCGGGGTTCGGGCGACCGCCGACGGGATCGGAACCTCCGGGCTCGCGGTCAACGCGCGGGAGCGCGGCGTGCCGATCATGACGGCCGCCCGGAGCATCGAACTCCATCCGGAGACGCTGACGAGCCACACGGTGGAGATGAAAACGCGGGCCAAAACGGCGGTGATAGGCGGGGAGACGCGCGCGGCGGTGGGCGACGTCGCCGTCGAGAACCCCGCGTTCGGCGAGGGGGCGGCCGACCCCTGGGCAGAGCCATGAGCGACGGCGGCGAGGACGCGCGCACGGCCGACCCGACGCTCGAACCGCCGGCGGAGGCGCCGACCGTCGTCTCCGCGGGCCACATCAACTGGGACGTGACGATCCACGTCGACGAGCTGCCCGAGCGCGACGGCGAGACGCGGATCGAGCGGCTCGAACAATCCGGCGGCGGCAGCGCCGCGAACGTCGCGGTCGGGCTCGGCGGGCTCGGCGGCCGGTCGGTCGTCTTCGGCAGCGTCGGCGGCGACGAGTCCGGCGCGCTGGCGCTGCGCGAGCTCGCGAGCGCGGGCGTCGACCCGGGCCACGTCCTCGTCGACGCCGACGCGGCGACCTCGGTCACGTACGTCATCGTCGACGGGGACGGGGAGCTGTTGTTGCTCGCCAACGACGGCGCGAACGAGTCGTTCTCGGCGGACGGGCTCGACCGCGGCGTTCTCGCCGACGCCGACCACCTCCACCTGACCGGCCAACGGCCCGACACCGCGGCCGCGCTGGCGACGACCGCCGCCGAGGTCGGTCCCACGCGGAGTTTCGATCCCGGTCGGCGGGTCGCCGACCGCGAGTACGACGCGGCGCTTCGCGCCGCGGACCTGATCTTCGTCAACGACCGCGAGGCGAGCGCGCTGGCGGACGCGACGGATATCGACCCGCGTGCGCCCGCAGAACGCGTCGTGGCGGTCAAACACGGCGGCGACGGCGCGACGGTTCACACCCCGCGCGGCGACGTCTCACACCCGGGCTTCGACGTCGACGCGGTCGACACGGCCGGCGCGGGCGACGCGTTCGCGGCCGGCTTTCTCGCGGCGGCGCTCAGGACGCCCGAGATCGCCGCGGACGGCTTCGCGACCGACCCGCGCGAGTACGGCGTGCCGTTGCTCGTCGCCAACGCCTGTGGCGCGATCGCGGCGGGGACCGTCACCGCCCGCGCCGACCTCTCGTGGGACCGGGTGCGGTCGGTCGCGGGCGAGTCGCCGGAGGCGGATCTGCGCGTCGAGATCCGCGCGTGACCGACCGACGGAGCGGCTCCTCGAAGAATCCTTACTCTCCCGAGCCGGCCTCGCCGGTCGTCTCGATCCGGTTCTCGTACTTTTCGAGTGCGACCTCGAGAGCCTCCTCGGCGTCGATGTCGGCGGCCTCGGCGAGCGCGAGCAGCGAGAACAAACAATCGCCGACCTCGTCGGGGGCGACCGTGGCGTCGTCGGGGCTCGACCCGTAGTCGGTCGAGGTGGTCACCTCCTTCGCGACCTCGCCGACCTCGCTCTCGAGGTCGAGCACGCGGTACGCGGGGTCGGCCTCCAGTCCGTGCTCGTCGACGAACGCCGAAACGCGGTTCTGCGCGTCCATGGCGAGCGGGCCGGTCGGAGAGCGTATAGACCCATCGAAGGGCGATCGTCGCCGGCCCGGAGGGGAGTCCGTCGGCGACGGCGGGTATCGCCGACGGCGAGGACGGCCGGTCACGGAACCCATAAGACCGTAACGCGCCGAGGACGTGTATGGAGATCGCAATACTCGGCGGTACCGGCGACGTCGGTGAGGGGTTGGCGCTGCGGTTCGCCGCCGACACGTCTCACGAGGTTCTGATCGGATCGCGAGACGCCGAGAAGGCGGAGACGGCGGCCGGAGCGTACGCCTCCGAGCTCGACGGCCGCGGGCTCGACGGCGAGGTGACGGGGTTCGAAAACGCCGCGGCCGCCGAGCGGGGCGACGTGGTCGTGCTCGCGGTCCCGCCGTATCACGTCGGCGACACGGTCGAGGCGGTTGCCGAGTCGCTCGGCGACGGGGACATCCTCGTCTCGCCGGCGACCGGGATGAAACGCGACGAGGACGGCTTCCACTACCACAGGCCCGGCGCGGGCTCGGTCACGCGAATCGCGGCGGGAGCCGCCCCGGAGGAGGTGGCGGTCGTCGGGGCGTTCCACAACCTCGCGGCCGGTCGGCTCTCGGATCTCGACGTGGACCTCGGGATCGACACCCTCGTGATCGGCGACGACGAGGACGCGAAGGCGACCGTGGCCGACCTCGCGGAGGAGATCGAAGGGCTACGGGCGCTCGACGCCGGCGGGCTCGCGAACGCCGCCGAGATCGAGGCGCTCACGCCGCTTCTGATCAACGTCGGCAGCAACAACGACGGGCTCGGCGACCTGGGAGTTCGGTTCAGGTGACCGGCCGCCGTTCCGTCAGGCCTTTGCGCGACGGGTTCATCTCCGTAGTAGATGGAGTACCTGGAGCGCCGGGTCGCGCTGGTCGAAGACAGGCTCGAGGCGGTCATCGAGGGCGTCGACCCCGACGAGCTGTCCGACGAGCTCGCACACGTCGTGCTCGCCGGCGGCAAGCGGGTTCGCCCCGCGGTGACGATCCTCGCCTGTGAGGCGCTCGGCGGCGACACCGAAGACGCCGTCGACTTCGCGGCCGGCATCGAGTTCGTCCACAACGCCTCGCTCGTGGTCGACGACATCATCGACCGGTCCGAGGTCCGCCGAGGCACCGCCTCGGCGTGGGCCGAGTTCGGCCACGGGCCGGCGATCGTCACCAGCGACGGGCTGCTTGGCGAGGCGTTCGCGTTGTTTTCGGCGGACGAACGGGCGATGCGAACGGTCGCCGAGGCGATGGTCGAGCTCGGCGAGGGCGAGGCGACGGAGCTCGCCGCCCAACCCACGACGGAGGCCGAGTACATGGAGCTGGCGCGGCGAAAAACCGGCGCGCTGTTCCGGGCCGCCGCGGAGCTCGGCGCGGTCGCCGGCGGCGCGGAGCCGGCGGCGATCGAGTCGTTCGGGGAGTACGCCGAGCGGGTCGGCGTCGCCTTCCAGATGCGCGACGACGTGTTAGACACCACCGCCGACGCGGGCGACCTCGGAAAGCCCACGGGCCAGGACGCGGAGCTGGACCGGCCGAGCGTCGTTCAGGTGACCTCGTTGACGCCAGACGAGGTGAACGAGCGGGCGCGCGAACAATCGGACCTCGCGCTCGCCGCGCTCGAGGACGCGGATCCGCCCGAGACCGAGGCGATCGAGTACCTGCGCGACCTCGCGGAGTTCGTCGTCGTTCGCGAGCGGTGAGGCGGGCGGAGCGGTCCGGTCGCATCGCGGCCGCCCCGCTGCCCGTGTGAGGTCCATCGATGTGGATCCATTTCGCGTCAAACCACATCGATGTATTCATGTTTGTGTGATCACGATCACGGGCATGAACCGCGCAGAGAAGGCGGCCCTCCAGCTACAGGCGGTTGCCGTGTTGCGAACCCTCAAACAGACGCGAACGTACGAGGAGCTGTCGTCGCTCACCGGGCTGCCGGCGGGCGACCTGAACCGCTACGTGAACGGCCACGTCCTCCCCGGCGCGGAGCGCGCACGCTCGGTCGTCGGCGATATCGGCCGAGAGGCGCTCGCGGACGAGCTCGTCGCCCGGGTCTCGTTCGACGACGAGGGATACGTCGACAACTCGAAGGTCGTCTTCGACCAGTCGTTTCTGGACCTGGTCGCGCCCGTCGCCGCGGAGACGTTCGGCTTCGCGACGCCCGACGTCGTGCTCACCGCCGCGACCGACGGAATCACGCTGGGTGCGGCGATGGCGTCCTTCTTCGACGCCCGGCTGGCGTACGCCAAGAAGTCGAAAGAAACCGCCGTCGAGGAGTTCATCGAGTCGCGCCAGCGGCTCGCGTCCGGGATCGAGCTCACCTACTACCTTCCACGACGCGCGATCGAGCCCGGCGACACCGTCCTCGTCGTCGACGACCTGATCCGGTCGGGCGAGACCCAGGAACTCCTCTTGGACATCGCGCTTCAGGCCGACGCGAACGTCGGCGGCGTGTTCACGCTCATCGCGGTCGGCGACGAGGGGATGCGGCGGGCCCGCGAGATCACCGACGCTCCTGTCGGCGCGTTGACGACGTTCGAGTAGCCGGGCCGATATCCACGTTCACGGTTATTTATACCGAACTTCCCCCTCCGATACCGGGGTTATATCCATGTTCGTGGATACATTTCCGACTGCGAGAGGGAACGTTTATCATCCCGATCGACGCTATATGTAGCCACACAGATGGGGCTTTCAGACACGCTGGCTGCGCGGTTCGACGTGGCGGAGCGCGGCTCCGACGTGCGGACGGAGCTGGTCGCGGGGCTCACGACGTTCCTCGCGATGTCGTACATCATCGTGGTGAACCCGTTCATTCTGGCGGAGGCGATCCAGATTCCGGGGTACGAGTTCTTCGAGGTGGTCCAGATGATCGCCATCGCCACGATCGTCTCCTCGGCGGCCGCGACGCTGGTGATGGCGTTCTACGCCAACCGGCCGTTCGGGCTCGCTCCCGGGCTCGGGCTCAACGCCTTCTTCGCGTTCACCGTCGTGTTGACGCTCGGCGTCCCCTGGCAGACCGCGCTGGCGGCGGTGTTCGTCGAGGGAGTCCTCTTCATGCTGCTCACGGCGGTCGGCGCGCGGAAGTACGTCATTCAGCTGTTCCCCGAGCCGGTCAAGCGGTCTGTCGGGGCCGGCATCGGGCTGTTCTTGTTGTTTATCGGCTTCCAGGAGCTCCAACTCGTCGTCAACGACGACACCACGCTCGTCACGCTCGGGTCGATCTTCGGCAACCCGTGGGCGATCCTCGGGCTCTCCGGGCTGGTGTTGACGTTCGTTCTGTGGGCCCGCAACGTCACCGGCGCCGTGATCATCGGCATCCTGACGACCGCGGTCGCCGGCTGGGGGCTCACCCTCGCCGGCTTCTTCGACCGCGGCACGATCACGCCCGAGACGCTGCCGGCCGCCCAGTACGACATCTCGCCGCTCGCGGGCGCGTTCGTAGAGGGGCTGACGAACGTCGAGCCGCTCACGTTCGTTCTCGTCGTGTTCACCTTCTTTTTCGTCGACTTCTTCGACACCGCGGGGACGCTGATCGGCGTCTCGCAGTTCGGCGACTTTCTCGACGAGGACGGTGACCTCCCCGAGATGGACAAGCCGCTGATGGCGGACGCGGTCGGCACCACCGTCGGCGCGATGATCGGAACCTCCACCGTGACGACGTACATCGAGTCGTCGACCGGCGTCGAGGAGGGCGGTCGGACCGGGCTGACGGCGCTCGTCGTCGCGCTCGGCTTTCTCGCCTCGCTGGTGTTGATCCCGCTCGTCGCCGCGATTCCGGAGTACGCCTCCTTCATCGCGCTCATCGTCGTGGGCGTGATGATGCTTCAGGGGCTCACCGAGGTCGACTGGACGAACCCGGCGTGGGCGGTCTCGGCCGGCCTCACCGTCACCGTGATGCCGTTCGCCTACTCGATCGCCGACGGATTGGCGGCCGGCATCGTCGCCTATCCGGTGATCAAACTCGCCGTCGGCGAGGGCGGCGACGTCCGGCTCGGTCAGTACGCCATCGCGGCGCTTCTGGCCGCCTACTACGTCCTCCAGACGCGCGGCGTGATCCTGTAGGGGTCGCTCCGCCGCCGGCCGCCGAGCGATCTGGTCGGCCGTGCGCGTCGCGTACAACGATCACGGGCTTCTTTACTTCTGTGTCGCGTACGACCTCTCGATGGCGAACCTGAAACTCTACGAGCTGGACGGGTGTCCGTACTGTGCGAAGGTCACGGAGAAGCTCGACGACATCGGCCTCGAGTACGAGTCGATCATGGTGCCGCGCTCACACAGCGAGCGGACCGAAGTCGAAGAGGTAAGCGGCCAGACCGGCGTTCCCGTCCTCGTCGACGAGGAACACGGGGTCGACGGGATGCCGGAAAGCGACGACATCGTCGAGTACCTCGAAGAAACGTACGGGAGCGCGAGTTAGACGCGGTCCCCCCGGGCCGGTCGGTGGCTCCACTCACGGACGTATTTGTGTATCGACGCCGACGAGCCGAGTGTGCGTCTCGTTCACCGCCGCGGACCGCCGGACGACCGGACCGAACGACTCCTCGCGAGCGACGTCGACGTCGCGCAATCGCGGCTCGCACAGGCCCGCGGGCTGATGTTCCGCCGGTCGATTCCCGAGGAGTACGCGCTCGTGTTCCCGTTCGACGGCGTCGAAGCTCGGACGCTTCACATGCTTTTCGTTCCGTTCGCGATCGACGCGGTGTGGCTCGTCGACGACGAGGTCACGGCGACGGCGCGGCTCTCGCCGTTCGTCGGGCTCGCGCGGGGAGACGCGGACACCGTCGTGGAGCTTCCCGCGGGCGCGGCCGACGCGGTCGCCGTCGGCGACGAGGTCGTCGTCTCCGGCGGCGAGGCCTGAGCCCCGGGGTCGACGCGACCCCTCGTCGACTCAGCGCCCGTCGGGTCGTTTGAGGGTGAGCTCGATCCGGCTGCCCGCCTCGCTGCTCTCGGCGATGTCGAGGGAGCCGCCGCCCGCGGTGACGACCCAGTGGACGTACCAGAGCCCGAGCCCGCTCGTGTGGTCCAGCTGGGTCTCCGTGCCGGTGAGGACGGCCCGCTCGGCGGGCGGGATTCCGGGGCCGTTGTCGGCGACGACGAGCGAGGCCCACGACTCGCTGGGGAGCTCGGTCGCGGCGATCCGCACGCGCGGCCGCTCGGCGTCGCTGTGTCGGATCGCGTTGTCGACGAGCTCGGCCAGCGCGTCGGGGAACCGGTCGACCGCGGAGACCGTGAGACCGGCCGGCACGTCGACGTCGATGTCGGCGGCCGCACACAGCTGGTCGGGAAGCGAGTCGAGCGCCGTCTCGACCGCCGTCGAGAGCGAGATCGGCCCGGGCGTCGGACTGGTCGCGAGCAGCTGTTCGACCTTTCGAGAGGTCTCGCCGAGGTGCAACAGGCGGCCGGCGGTGTCGACGACCCGGTCCAGCTGGGCGGCCGTCGCGGGGTCGTCGACCGTTTGTCTGGCTTGCTGTGAAAAGCCCAACACGACGTTGAGCTCGTTGCGAAAGTTGTGTCTGAGCACCCGCGTCAACACCGCGAGCCGCTCCTCGCGGACCGACGCCTCGGTCCGGTCTTCGCCGATTCCCACGACGCCCGCGAGCTCGTCGCCGTCGGTCACCGGCCCCAGCGTCAGCCGATACGTGACCTGTTCTCCCGAACGCGTCAGCAGCGTCGCGTCCCGTTCGACGGACGTCCGCTCCCGACAGACGCGCGCGAAGCCGTCCGAGATCGCCGGCCGGCTGTCGTCGTCGAACAGGTCCGGAAGCGAACGACCCGACAGTTCGGCGGCGTCGTACCCCGTGTCGTCGACGGCGCGGTCGTTCCATCGAAGGAGCGTCCCGCCGGCGTCACACCGGAACAACGCCAGCGGCATCGTCTCGGCGACGGCGTCGAGCGTCCGCGACCGCAGTCTGGCGCTCCGCTCGGCGCGAACCCGCGCCGTCACGTCGGTGACGGCCGCGACGAGCCAGTCGCGGTCGGCGAGGGTCGTCTCGTGTGCGCGGACCGCCAGCCGTCGCCGGTCGCCGTCGACGGCGACGGTCCACTCGGCCGTGACGGCGGTGTCGGCGTCGGCCGCCTCCCGGAGCGTCTCGTCGACCGGATCGCCCTCGACGGTCACCGACGACTCACACAGGTCCGTGATTCCCATCAGGGTCAGCGCCGAGCGGTCGCGGCCGAGCAACGTCACCGCGGGGTCGTTGGCGGCGCGTATCGCGAGGCTCTGGGGATCGCACGCGAGCGCCGGGGCCGGAATCGCCTCGACGAGCGACCGGGCGAGCGGTGTCGCCCCCTCGACGGCGTCGCCGCTCGCCGCGTCGCCGGCGGCCGAGCCGTCGTCCTCGCGAGCCATTCGTGTCGAACCGATGCGCATCCGGACGTATAATCGTATGTGTTCGAGGCCGTCACGGAGGTGTCGGTGAGAGGTATAGCTCACGTTCGCAGCGTTGAAGTAGGCGTGGGGAGATGGGTGCGAGTTGTGTGTGGTTTCCGTGGCAGTTGAGCCGATTTGCCCTCCTCAGAAGCGACATGAACCGTTATATGTGAGCAGTCGTATCCCGAAACGATGCCCTCCATACTTGAACGACCAGTGTTTCACTACGGAGTTCCAGCTATCCAGGCAGTGATCGTCGCGGTGATCGGGGTCACCGTGTTCAGCGGAGTAGCGCGCCTGTTCGCACTCGCTCTCGCCGTCATTGGAGTCGTTGTGACGCCACAGATACTGAAACGCGCAGCGTAGCCCAGCCTACCGGTCAGTAGCACGGATGCGGTGAGTTCGGCGGACGTACTCGCCAGCGGACCCGGACTGAACGGGTCCCGTCTCGATGTGAGACGCCTCCGACGGTCTCGGCGTGTCAGTCGGCGTTCGCCTGCCAGTCGCGCACCGTGTCGGGTCCCACGCCGTCGACGTCGCCCGCCAACTCGTCGGGGTCGGCAGATTTGAGCTCCTCGACGCCCTCGATACCCACGCCCTGGAGCTTCTCGGCCGTCTTTTCGCCGATTCCGTCGACGGTCTCGAGTTCGGATCCCGCCTCGCGGGCCTGAAACTCCCGGTAGTTACAGATCGGACAGCCGAGCTCCCACGGCTCGTCGCCGGAGTGAACGCGGAGGTGCGGGAGGTCGTGTTCCTCACAGCGCTCGTCGGTCACCTCGATCTCGCCGCGGCGGGGAAGCGGCAGGGAGTACTCACAGTCGGGGTACCGCGTACACCCGACGAGCCGCGAGCCGGACCGGAGCCGCTTGATCGCGAGCTCGCCGCCGGAGTCGGCGTCCGCCTCGGTACACGCCGGACACGCGCCGATCACCTCGTCGGCGGTCTCGTCGGCCTCGTCTGCCTTACACTGCGGGCAGCCGTGGACGAACGTCTTGCGCCCCGCGAGCATCTTCACGTGGCGGAGCTCGTGGTCCGCACACGTCTCCTCGAGGATGAGCGGCTTTCCCGTCGACGGCAACGGGAGCGTGTACTCGCAGTCGGGGTAGCCGTCACACCCCACGAAGTACGAGCCGGCCCCCGACTGCCGGACGAGCAGGTCCGAGCCACACTCCGGACACGGCCCGAGCGTCTTGTCCGCTTTCAGCGACTCCTGTAGCTGGTCGCCGATCGCCTCGCGGGACTCGGTGAGGTCTTCGAACACGCGTTCGAGCAGCTCGCGGGAGGCGGCCGTCACCTCGTCGTACCCCTTCTCGCCGGCCGCGATCGCCTGCATGTCGCGTTCGAGCTGGGCGGTCATCTCCTCGGAAACGACGTGGTCGGCGAACCCCTCCGCGGCCTCGACGACCGACTCCGCCAGCCGGGTCGGCCGCGGCGGGTCGTTCTCGACGTAGCCGCGGTCGTACAGCTTCTCGATGGTGCGGTGTCTGGTCGCTTTCGTTCCCACCCCGCGGGCTTCCATCTCCTCGATCAGCCGCGACTGGCCGTATCGACGGGGCGGCTGGGTTTCCTTGGCGTCGGTGTGGCGGCCCGACACGGTCAACGCCTCGCCGGGCTCGACGTCCGGGACGATCCGCTCGTCGCTGGAGCGGTACGGGTACACCTCGTGGTAGCCGGCCTCGAGCAGGCGCTTGCCGTTGGCCTTCAGCCGGAGCCCGCCGTCGGCGGCGAGTTCGGGAGTCCCCGCGGCGTCCGCCGGGTCGCGGAGGGCGGCAAACGGGTCGGCCTCGCGGGCGATCTGTGTCGCGTCGCCGTTCGCCAGCGCCACCACGCGCAGCCGCTCCCACGTCGCCGGCGGCGCACAGGTGGCCAGAAACCGCCGCACGATCAGCTCGTACACCTCCCACTCGTCCGCGGAGAGGTCCGACGCGCCGGGAAGGTCGCCGGTCGGGTGGATCGGCGGGTGGTCGGTCGTCTCCTCGTCGCCTTCCGTCGGCTCGATCGTCTCGCGCTCGAGCAGCGAGGCCGCGTCCTCGCCGAAGCGACCGGACGCCGCCAGCGATTCGAGCAGCGCGCGCGGCTCCAGGTCGTCGGGGTACACCGTGTTGTCGGTTCGGGGATAGGTGACGTAGCCGGCGGTGTACAGCTCCTCGGCGATCGACATCGCCCGCTGGGCGGAGTAGCCGAGCGACCCCGCCGCGCGGATGTACGCGGTCGTGTTGAACGGCGTCGGCGGCTCGTCGGTTCGGGTGCGGCGGCGGACGTCGTCGACGACCGCCTCGTCGGTGGCCGCGAGCGCCGCCGTGAGCGTCTCGGCGACCGACCCGTCCCAGACCCGCTCGGCCTCGTTGCCGGCGTCGTTCGTGAAGAAGTACTGCGCCTCGAACGGGTCGCCGTCCGCCTTCGACAGCTCGCCGAACAGCTCCCAGTACGCCTCCGGCTCGAACGCGCGAATCTCGCGCTCGCGGTCGACGATCAGCTTGAGCGTCGGCCCCTGCACCCGGCCGACCGAGATGAAGTCGTTGCCGAGCTGGCGGGCCGAAAGCGAGAGGAACCGCGTGAGCGCCGCCCCCCACGTCAGGTCGATCACCTGCCGGGCCTCGCCGGCGGCCGCCAGGTCGAAATCGAGGTCGTCGGGGTCGGCGAAGGCGTTCGTCACCTCGGTTTCGGTGATCGACGAGAACCGCACGCGGTCGACCGGCACCTCCTCGTTCACCTCGCGGACCAGCTCGTACGCCTCCTTGCCGATGAGCTCGCCCTCGCGGTCGTAGTCGGTGGCGATGGTGACCCGCGAGGCGTTCCGCGCGAGCCGCCGCAACGCGTTCACGATCCCCTCCTGTGTCGGGGTCTTCCGAACCGGCGCGTCGATCAGCTCGACGGGCTCGACGTCGCGCCAGTCGCTGTACTCCGGCGGGAAGTCGACGCCGACGACGTG
>CAZKXC010000038.1:0-19659 GCA_964556645.1 uncultured Halobellus sp. | reverse complement strand
GGTAGCCCCCTCGGAGCTCTCCTCTTCGCCGCGGCACCGCGCTCGTGACCGTCTCGTTTTATATTCTCCGGCCCCAGCGGTCGGTATGCGACTCGTCAGCGTCGCGGCCGTGGCCGAAAACGGGGTGATCGGGGACGACGGCGAGGTTCCCTGGCCGCACCTCGCCGAGGACGTCGAACAGTACCGCGAGCGCGTCGCCGGGTCGCCGGTGATCCTCGGACGGCGCACGTTCGACTCGATGCGGGGCGACCTCCCCGGCTCGCGACAGATCGTGGTGAGCCGCAGCGTCGAGCGCGTCGACGAGCCGACGGCGACCGTCGTCGGCGGCGTCGACGAGGCGCTCGACCGCGCCCGCGGGCTCGCTCCCGACGGGACGGTCTACGTTCTCGGCGGCGGCGCGATCTACGCGTTGTTCCAGCCGCACGTCGACGCCATGGTGCTCAGTCGGGTCGACGGGCGTTACGACGGCGACACCCGGTTTCCGGCGTGGGACCGCGAGGAGTGGACGCTGACCGCCGAGACCGAGTACGACGGGTTCACGCTCAGAACGTGGCACAGACGGGCCGAGGCCGACTGACGGCGGACGCGACCGTGTCGGTGCGTCTAAGTGCCGCTGTGATCAAGTACCATGGTGAATCATGCCGATTGACTGGCCGCTCGTGGCCGCCTTCGCCGCGGCGGCAGTCGCGTGCTTCGCGGTCGCGTACAAGGGGTCACGGCTCTCGAACCCCGATTCGCGGCGCGGGCTCCGGTGGCTGTTGCTCGTCGTCGGCGCGTGGGCCGCGCTTCAGACCGGCGGGCTGCTCGTGACCGACGAGTCGGTCGCCACGGCCGTCTACACCCTCTCGCTCGTCGTCGGCTTCGCCACCGTCGGCGCGTGGCTGTACTTTTGTTCGGCGTACACCGGCAACGAGTACCACCGCCGGCCGGCGTACCGTGCCGTCGCGGTCGGAACGTACCTCGTCGTCGTCGCGGTGAAGGTGACCAACCCGATCCACGGACTGTACTTTTCGACGACGGTGCGAACGGAGCCGACGACGTTGTTGCTGATCGACCAGGGCGTGCTCTACTGGCTCTCGTTCGGGCTGTCGTACGCGCTCACGGGGATCGGCTTTCTGTTCTTGTACCGGCTCTCGCGGACGTCCGACCGCCGCCCGTGGGGACTCTTCGGGTTGTTCGTGACGATGGGAGCCGCCTCCGTGCCGAAGTTCCTGAACCTGCTCGCGCCGTCGCTCGTCCCCGCGTTGAGCTACGAGCCGCTCGGCGTCGCGGTGTTCGCGGTCGGCACGTCGTACTTCGTCGAAGAACAGTTTCTGGCCGAAGAACGCGCGACCAGGCGGTCGTTCGTCGAGCAGACCGCCGGGGGAGTCCTCGTGCTCGACGAGGAGGGGCGGGTTCGCGAGCACAACGAGCGGGCCGCGGAGCTGTTTCCGGTCCTCGACGACGCGGGAGCCGAGCCGGTGCCGATCGAGGCGGTCTCCGAGTCGGTCGCGACCAACTACCGGAAGGGGCGGTCGACGCTCGTGGAGGTGGGCGACGGCGACGACGAGCAGACGTACCTCGTCACCGGCGACCCGCTGCGGATCGGCGAGGAGACGTTCGGCTACACGCTGCTCGCGCGCGACGTCACCACCTTGGAACGACAGCGCAAGCGGCTCAAACGGCACGAGCGTCAGCTGAGCGACATGGCCGGCGCGATCGCACACGAGCTTCGCAACTCGGTGACGGTCACGAACGGCTATCTCGAGGCCGCCGCCGGGCAGTTGGACGCCGACGACCCGACGGCGGCGCGCGAGTCCGTCGAGACCGCCCGCGACCGGGTTCGACGGATGGAGCGGATCGTCGAGGACCTCCACGCGCTGGTTCGGTACACTCACGACGCGGGCGAGCCGCAGTTCGTCGACTTCGAGGCCGCCGTCCGGGACGCGGCCGCCACGGCAGCGGCGTCCCACTCCGTGGTCGTCGAGGGCGACGGCGCGATTCGCGTGGCGCCGACCAGGTTCAAACAGACGGTGAAGAACGCGCTCCGCTTTGCGGCGTACAACCGCGCGACGACGGTGACGTTTACCCTCCGCGAGAACGGCTTCGACGTGAGAGACGACGGCCGCCACTGCGCCGCCGAGAGCGGCGACCGCCTCTTCGAGTACGAGAGCGCGGAGCCCGCCGCGGACGCCGGGATGTCGCTCCCGAACGTCCGCGCGCTCGCCCGGATCGAGGGGTGGTCGGTGTCGCCGAACGAGACGTACACGGAGGGGATGGCGTATCGCGTGCGCGGCGCGCAGATCCGCTCTGCCGCCGAGACGACGGACGAACCTCTCGAGTCGGGTGCCGGCGTCAAACGGTCCCGGTAGGCGTCGCTCGCCGACGCGGCCGGCGGCCGGTCGACGCGAACTGCCGTCGTCTCATCCGTCGGCCGTCGCCAGCCGTCGTCGCAGGAGAACGCCGGCGACGACCACCGTCGCGACGGTGACGGCGCCCGAGACGAGGGCCCCGCGAACGCCGCTCGCGCCGGTCGTGAGGACGGTGACGGACGCGCCGCCGCCGGCGAGCGTCGCCGTCCCCGCGAGTCCGCCGAGCCCCAGACAACAGAGGCTGATCGCGGCGACGACCGACAACGACCCGAACACCCCGTCGCGGCTCATCGCGGGTCCTCGCCGCGCGGGTCGTTGCGACGGCGGTCTCGCCGCGGCGGCCGTCCGCGAGCGGTGCGCGGCGGCCGGTCGAGAGGGTGGCCGGCGGCGGCCGCGGCAGCCGTGTCCATACCCGTGGTCGCGAGGCCACGAACAAGTAGCCGTTGCGGTCGGGCGTTGCCGGCACGGATCCGCAGGGGGGACCTAGCCGTCGACGCGCTCGGCGAAGCCGAATCGCGGTTTGACGTCCTCGACGACGACGGTGACGGTGTCGCCGGGCTCGGCGCCCGGAACGAACAACGTGTAGCCGTCGACGTACGCGATGCCGTCGCCCTCCTCGCCGCGTTCCTCGACGGTCACCTCCAGCCGGTCGCCCGCCTCGACCGTCGCGGTCATGCGGCCCTTCGCGACGAGGTACACCTCAGAAGAGGCGTCTCGCGAGGCCGGCGGCGAGGTCGTTTTGACGTACGCGAACGCCTCGCGCACCGTCTCGCGGAGGTCGTCGAGGTCGTCGCCCTGGAACACCTTCACCACGAGATCGCCGCCGGGCGCGAGCAGCTCCTCGGCGACGGCGAACGCCTGGCGGGCGAGGTGGACCGAGCGGGCGTGGTCCAACGAGTACTCGCCGGTCATGTTCGGAGCCATGTCCGAGACCACGACGTCGGCGCCGCCCTCGCCGACCGCCTCGCGGAGGTAGTGGCGGGTTCGGTCCGCGGTCATGTCGCCGCGAATCGTCTCGACGTCGTGGTCCGCGAGGTCGTCGATGCGTTGGAGGTCGACGCCGACGACGGTTCCGGTCTCGCCGACCGCCTCGGCGGCCACCTGGAGCCAGCCGCCGGGAGCGGCTCCGAGGTCGACGACGGTGTCGCCGTGGTCGAAGAGGTCGGCGGTCTCGTCGATCTGTTTCAGCTTGTACGCCGAGCGGCTCCGGTAGCCCTGTTGTTTTGCTCGATTGTAGTACTCGTCTTTCCCGCTCATGTGCCCGTCGTACGCCGGCCGGCCGTTTAGCCGCGTCGCTCGGCGCGTCCGGGATGTGGGTCGCTGGCCGGTCGACGCCGAGCGGCCGATAGAATCAAACCGCCGCCCGTCCCAGAAGCGGCCATGAGCGTCGACAGCGAGGAACGAACCGTTCGCTGTCTGGTCGCGAAGGTCGGGCTCGACGGCCACGACCGGGGCGCACACGTGATCGCGCGGGCGTTTCGCGACGCCGGCTTCGAGGTGGTCTACTCCGGGCTCCACCGTGCGCCCGAAGAGATCGTCCAGGCGGCGGTGCAAGAAGACGTCGACGTGCTCGGCATCTCGATTCTGTCGGGAGCACACAACACCCTCATCCCGAAGGTGATAGCCGGGCTCAAAGAGTACGGCGCGTTCGAGGACACCCTGGTTCTGGTGGGGGGAATCGTTCCCGACGACGACGAGACGGAGCTGAAATCGCTCGGCGTCGCCGAGGTGTTCGGTCCGGGAACGTCGATGGCAGAAACGGTCGAGTTCGTCAGGGCGAACCTGCCGGAGCGCGCGTAGATGGACGGAAACGGCGCCGATAACGGAGCGGACGAGGAGGGAGCCGCAGACGACGGCCACGACCAGCTCGTCGCCGACCTGCTCGCCGGGAGCCACCGCGCGCTCGCCCGCGTCATCACGCTGATCGAAGACCAGTCGCCGGGGTATCGCGACGTCGTCTCGGCGTTACATCCACACACCGGCTCCGCGGACGTGATCGGCGTGACGGGCGCTCCCGGCGCGGGCAAGTCGACGCTCGTCGACAAGCTGGCGGCCGCCTACCGCGACCGCGGCGACACCGTCGGCGTCGTCGCCGTCGATCCCGCCTCGCCGTACACCGGCGGCGCGGTGTTGGGCGACCGGATCCGAATGGGGTCGAACGTCGGCGACATGGACGTCTTCTTCCGGTCGATGAGCGCGCGCGGCCAGCTCGGCGGGCTCTCGATGGCGACCGCGGACGCGGTGAAGGCGCTCGACGCCTTCGGCAAGGACACGGTGATGATCGAGACGGTCGGCGCGGGCCAAAACGAGGTCGACGTCGTCCGCACCGCCGACACGGTGGCCGTGCTCGTCCAGCCGGGCGCGGGCGACGACGTCCAGACGTTGAAGGCGGGAATCCTGGAGATCGGCGACGTGTTCGTCGTCAACAAGACCGACATGGACGGCGCGGAACGCACGCTCGTCGAGATAGAGGAGATGGTCCACCGACGCGAGGGGGAGACGGCCGGGTTCGACGCGGGCCACCACGGCGCGGTCGCCGGCGGCGGGGCGAGAACCGAGAACGCCGGGGACGACGCGGACGCCGGCGAGTGGACCCCCGACGTGGTGGGGACGGTCGCGAACGCGGGCGAGGGGATACCCGAACTGATCGCCGCGTTCGACGCCCACGCGACGCACCTTCGCGAGTCCGGCGAGCTGGTTCGAACCCAGCGCCGGCGGTACGAACAGGAGATCCGGACGCTGGTGCGGGCCGACGTCGGCGCGCTCGCGAGCGCGGCGATCGAGCGCCGGGGCGGGATCGAGACGCTCGCAGACCGCGTCCGGCGCAAGGAGACCGACCCGTATGCCGTCGCTGCCGAGCTGGTCGGCCCGATCGAGTCGTGTGTCGACGACGCGGTCAACGAGACGGCCGGCGAGTAGCCGCCGCGCTCGCCGCGCACGGCGACGGACCCGCGCCGGAGACGACGCGTCGACGGCTTGGGAAGGCTTAGGTGTCGTCCGCCGCGATCGGTTTCATGGAGCCAGCCCCGGACCTGCGCGGACGGACGGCGCTCGTGACCGGCAGCGCGAAGCGCGTCGGCCGCGAGCTGTTGTTGTCGCTCGCCGACTGTGGCGCGGACGTCGTCGTTCACTACAACGAGAGCGAGGCGGCGGCGGCCGCCACCGCCGAGGAGGCGCGCGAGCGCGGCGGCGAGGCGATCACCGCTCAGGCCGACATCACCGACCCCGAGGCGGTCGAGAACTTCTTCGATCAGGTCGAGGCGGCGCTGGGACCGGTGGATATTCTCGTGAACAACGTGGGGGACTTCGACGCCCGCCACTGGAGCGACATCGACTGGGAGTCGTGGCGAAACGTCGTCGAGACCACGTTTTACGGCACCGTGCTCTGTTCTCGGCGGGCGGTTCCCGCGATGAGCGAGCAGGGCTGGGGGCGGATCGTCAACATCGGCTTCGCCGACAGCGACCGGATGCACGCGAATCCGGTGAACTTCCCGTACTTCGTCGCGAAGACGGGCGTGCTCATGTTTACGCGGATGCTGGCGGCAGACACGAGCGACGACGGGATCACCGTCAACGCCGTCTCGCCGTTCGCCGTCGAGAACACGGAGGCGGGCGTCGAGGCGTTTCCCCGGGGGCGTCCGGCCCGGTTCGAGGACGTCGCCGCTCCGCTCCGGTTTTTCCTGAGCGACGCGGCGGAGTACGTCAGCGGCGAGAACGTCGGCGTCGACGGCGGGCGACTGCCGGAGTTCGACGGGTAGCGGATCGACGGCGACCGACCGCGAACACGGACGGCGCGGGCAGCGGTTCGCGACGGGACGGCGACGCCGCCGGGAAGAGTATAAATCGCCCGCGGACAAACGGGTTCACATGAAGATCAGGAATCTCGTCGGGTCGGCGCTCCTCGGCGTCGGCGCGCTCGCGGCCGTGAACACCGGGCTTCGCTACGAGGGCGAGTTGGAGCCGCCGCTGGCCGGCGAGGAGGGGACGTTCCGCTGGCGCGGGATGGACGTCGCGTTCACCGAGGGCGGCGACCCGGCGGACCCCGACCTCGTGCTCCTCCACGGGATCAACGCCGCCGGCTCCGCCGGCGAGTGGCGGGAGGTGTTCGGCGACCTCACCGCCGACTACCACGTCGTCGCGCCGGACCTGCCGGGGTACGGCCGGTCGGACCGCCCGCCGTTGCGGTACTCCGCGGCGTTGTACGAGGACTTCGTCCACGACTTTCTCGCCGAGTTCGACCGGCCGGCCGTGGTGGCGTCGTCGTTGTCGGCGGCGTACGCCGCTGCCGCCGCCGACACCACCGGGTCGACCGACGACGGCGTCGCGCTCGGCGGGTTCGTCGGCGTCTGTCCGACGGCCGTCGCCGGCCCGAGCCCGCCGAAGTCCTGGCTCCGCGAACTGCTCCGGGCGCCGCTTCTCGGCCCGACGGTGTTCAATCTGATCACCGCGAAGCCGTCGATTCGGTACTTCAACGCCGACCACGGCTACTACAACCCCGAAAACCCCGCCGAGGAGTGGATCGAGTACGAGTGGCACACCACCCACACGGAGAACGCGCGGTTCGCGCCCGCGTCGTTCATCTCCGGCTACCTCAACAGCGACCTCGACTTAGCGGCCGCGCTCGCCGACCTCGAGGTGCCGCCGACGATCGTCTGGGGACGGGAAGCCGAGGTGAGCCCGCTCGCCGACGGGCGCGAACTCGCCGACGCCTCGGGCGCGCGGCTGGTCGTCTTCGACCGGGCGCGCCTGCTCCCCCACGTCGAACACCCCAACCGATTCCTCGAGACCGTCCGCGAGAGCCTCGTCGCGGGCGCGGCAGCGACGCCGTAGCCGTCGGCTCCGAGGTCGCCCCCGAAACCGGTATGTCCACGCGTCCGCAACCCGGGACCGATGGAGTGTGACAGGTGTGGATCCGACGCCATCTACCACGCCGCCTACTCCGGGGTCCACCTCTGTGGAGACCACCTCTGTCGGTCGGTCGAAAAGCGCGTGAAACGCCGCGTGCGCGAAGACGGACTGCTCGACCCGGAGGCGACGCCCGACGACCCCGACCGCTGGGTGATCGGGCTCTCGGGCGGAAAAGACAGCGTCGTCCTCACCCACGTCCTCGAGGACGTGTTCGGCGCGGATCCCCGCGTCGAGATGCTCGCGCTCACGATCCACGAGGGGATCGACGGCTACCGCGACGAGAGCCTCGACGCCTGCGTCGAACTCGCCGCCGACCGGTCGCTCCGTCACGAGGTCGTCGCGTACGACGACGAGTTCGGCGTCCGAATGGACGACGTTGCCGAGACCGACCCCGAGGGGATGGCTCCGTGTGCGTACTGTGGCGTGTTCCGCCGGGACGTCCTCGAGCGGTACGCCGAGGCGTTCGACGCCGACAAGCTGCTCACCGGACACAACCTCGACGACGAGGCCCAGACCGCCCTGATGAACCTTCTCGAGGGCGACGTCGGACAGGTGGCGAAACACTTCGACGCGTCGCTTGGCCCGTTCGACGAGCGAGGAGCCACCGACGACTTCGTGCCGCGGGCGAAGCCGCTCCGCGACGTTCCCGAAAAGGAGGTCGCGCTCTACTGTCACGTCAGAGACCTCCCGGCGCACGTGGCCGAGTGTCCACACGCCGCCGAGGCGTACCGCGGCGAGATCCGGTCGCTGCTCCACGACCTCGAGGAGAACCACCCCGGCACGCGCCACTCGATCATGGCCGGCTACGAGGAGCTGTCGGCGCTGGCCGCAGACCGGTACCGCGACCCCGACGAGGAGGCGGACGACGGCCGGCCGGCGCTGCGCGAGTGCGAGCGTTGCGGGGCGACGACCAGCCAGACCGTGTGTCGGAAGTGCCGGCTGCTCGACGCCATCGAGGCGGCGTGACTCGCCTCGGGGTCGGACCTCGGCGTGGTCGTCCGGTTCGTCCGAGCCGAAATAAAAGCGTTCGGTCGTCGCGCGGCGCGGTCTGACCGCGTCAGCGGATGACGTCGAGACCGTTGTTCTTTTCGACGGGCTCGGTGCCGCCGTCGGACTCCCAGGCTGCGCGGTCGGAGCCGCCGGATCCCCCGGCGCCGTTTCTCGCGTCGGCGGCCCGCGACCGGGAATCGCCGAGGTCGTCGCCGTCGATGCTGGCGCGGGACCGGTCGGCCTGTTTCTGCGTCGAGGGGCCGAGCACCTGCGCGCTCTGGACGCCCGTCATGATCGCCATGACGCGGACCTTCCCCTTGTACTCGTCTTGGATGCGCGCGCCCCAGATGACGTTCGCGCTCGCCTCGAGCCGTTCGGTGATGTTGTTCGCGATCCCTTCGGCCTCTTTCAGCGTGAGGTCGGGACCGCCCGTGATGTGGACGAGTCCGCCGGAGGCGCCGCGGTAGTCGACGTCGAGAAGCGGGTGGTTCATCGCGTCGTTGACCACCTCCTGGGTCTTGTTTTTGTCCTGGGTCTCGCCGACGAGCATCACCGCCACCCCGCCCTGGTTCATGATCGTGGACATGTCGGCGTAGTCGAGGTTGATCAGGCTCGGCTGGGTGATCGTCTCCGAGATTCCCTTGACCGTCTCCGCGATGATCTGGTCCATCACGGAGAACGCCTTCCCGATCGGCAGGTTCGGGACGTAATCGAGCAGCCGGTTGTTGTCGAGAACGATGATCGAGTCCGCCTCGTTGCGGAGCGTCTCGAGGCCTTCTTCGGCTTTCACCGTGCGGGCGCGCTCGACGTTGAACGGCGTCGAGACCATCCCGACGACGATCGCGCCCTGTTCTTTGGCGATCTTCGAGACCACCGGGGCCGCGCCGGTGCCGGTGCCGCCGCCCATTCCGGCGGTGACGAAGACGAGGTCGGCGTCGCCGAGGACCTCCTTGATCGTCCCCTGAGCCATCTCGGTCGCTCGCTCGCCCATCTTGGGGTCGCCGCCGGCACCCAACCCCTGCGTGAGCGACTTGCCCACGAGGATCTTGGTGTCGGCCTCCACCATTTTGAGGTGTTGTTTATCCGTGTTGATCGCGACGGTGTCGGCGCCGTTGACGCCGATGTTGTACAGCCGGTTGACGGTGTTGTTGCCGGCGCCGCCGGCGCCGACGATGACGATCCGGGGATCCCCGAACTCGTCGTCGTCCATGTCGGTGTCCATATCGCGCTTTTCGGCCTCCGCGTTATCCAAGGCGTCCTGAACGAGATCCTGCATCGATCTACACCTTGGCCCAGCTGCGGTTGCGGCCGTGTTCGTCGGCCTCGCCGTCCTGTTCGTTCAACATCTCGCGGACGGCCGACCGGATCGCCTCGCTCCGGTTCGGGAACTCCCCCGTCTCGACCATCTGTTCGACCTCGTCGATCTGCTGTTTCGGGATCCGTAGTGTCACACGCTCCATTGTTGTATTCCCCCGGTAAGACGACGCGCCGCGACGTGTGCCGTGCGCCTCACGGCGTCGAATCGCCCGACAGCGGGGACATCCCCTCGCCGGACGCCGCCTGTAAGACGGTCGTCTTACGCAGTTGTAGCCACCAAGCCCACGTATATAAAACTAACGACGGTTGTAAGACACAGCCGGATCGGGCGCATACGCGCCTGATCCGGTCGGTCACGTGTCTTGCCGGTCGTTCAACACGTCGGCCGCCGGGGTTCGGCGGCCACAGCCGGGACAGAACGCCCAGTCGGTCCGAACCTCGTCGCCACACTCACAGAAGGCGCGGTGTGACTGTTTTTCTCCACAGTTGGGACAGTAGACGTGCTCGTCCGGAACGGCCTCGCCGCAGCCGCCGCAGACGTTTTCGTGCGTTTGCACGCTCGGATCCGGGGGTGTCTTACGCGGGTCCGCGTTCGCCGACGTCTCCCGGGCGACGCGCGGGTCGGACTCGTCGGCTCCGGGCGCATCCAGGCTGACGTTCACCGTGATCTCGCCGGGCGTCGACTCCGGAGACGCCGGGTCGGGCGCCGCCCGCCGGGAGCGGTCGGCCAGTGCGGCCTCGATCCGGTCGTCTACCAGGTCGGAGAACCGCTCGCGGATCAGGTCGTCGATCCGGTCCGAAAGCGCGTCGTCGACGGAGTCGTCGGCGTCGCTCGTCGCGTCGAGGTGCGTTCGAAGCGCCTCGCGCATCACCTCGCTTTTCGAGGCCTCACACGCCTCCAGCCGCTCGACGAGATCGTCGTCGGCCCGAAACGTGATCTTGCTCATTGCGCACCCGTACCGAGTCCGGATACAAGTATCTTCCTCCCTGTCTGACAGACGACAGACACGCGCCGTGCCGCCGGCGCGTCGAGCAGACGTGCGGTGTGGTCACACGTGTGTCTGACGCAGGTTTATACGCCCCGCGCGGGCATACGTGAGTACATGAGCAACCGCGTCGAGGACCTCGAACGACAGGTCGCGGAGCTACAGGCGGCGGTCAACGGGCTCACCGAGGAGCTCGTGGAGATGAAAGAACGCGTCCGACAGGTCGAGTCGGAACGAGAGGTGGAAGTCGAGACGGGCGCGAGACGCACGACCAACGACGCGTCGACGGACGAGGCGTCCGATGACGTGTCCGACGACGCGTCCGACACCGCGGAAGCCGACGACGCGACGAGCGGCAAGCGCCGCACCCACTCGGACGACCACGTCGAAGTCGTCGAACAAGCCGGTTCGGGTGCCGACGCGGACGACGTCATCGTTCCCGAACAGGAGGCGACGACGCCGGACGCCGAGGCGGCAGACGACGAGACGACGGACGACAACGAGTCCGACGACAGCGACATCATCGTGGCGTAAGGGCCGCGACCTCCACCGCGTAATGCACATCACTGAAGTCGTTTTGGACGGGTTCAAGAGCTTCGGGCGGACGACGAGGATCCCGTTCTACGAGGATTTCACCGTCATCACGGGGCCGAACGGCTCCGGCAAATCGAACATCATCGACGGGATCCTGTTCGCGCTCGGGCTGGCACGCACCCGCGGGATCAGAGCCACGAAGCTCACCGACCTGATCTACAACCCCGGCCACGACGACGGCGACGGCGACGGCGGGCCGAACGAGGCGTCCGTGACGGTCGTGTTGTCCAACGCGGACGGGACGCTCGACCGCTCGCAGGTCGTCTCGGCGGCGGGCTCCGAGGACGTCGGCGACGTCTCCGAGATCACGGTCAAACGCCGGGTGAAAGAAACCGAGGAGAACTACTACTCCTACTACTACCTCAACGGGCGTTCGGTGAACCTGTCTGACGTCCGCGACCTGCTCGCGGCCGCCGGCGTCACGCCGGAGGGATACAACGTCGTCATGCAGGGTGACGTCACCGAGATCATCAACATGACGCCGTACCAGCGCCGGGGGATCGTCGACGAGATCGCGGGCGTCGCGGAGTTCGACGAGAAGAAGGAGGCCGCCTTCGAGGAGCTCGACACGGTGAAAGACCGGATCGGCGAGGCCGACCTCCGGATCGGCGAGAAGCGAGACCGGCTCGACCGGCTCTCTGAGGAGCGCGAGACCGCCATCGAGTACCGGTCGCTGCGCGAGTCGGCCGAGGAGTACCGAGGGTACCGCAAGGCGTCCGAGCTGGAGGACAAACGCGAGTCGCTCGCGGGCGTCACCGCCGAGATCGACGAGGCGAACGCGGAGCTCTCGGAGCGTCGCGCCGAACTCGACACCAGACAGGAGCGGCTCACCCGACTCGAAGAAGACCTCGCGGACCTCAACCACGAGATCGAAACCAAAGGCGAGGACGAACAGATCGCCGTCCGCTCGGAGATCGAAGAAATCAAAGGCGACATCTCCCGGCTCGAGGGACGGATCGAGACCGCCGAGGAGCGCGCCGAGGAAGCCGAGACGGAGCGCCGGAACGCGTTCGTCCAGATCGACCGCAAACAGGAGACGATAGACGACCTCGAGGCGGAGATCCGGGAGGTCAAAGTCGAGAAGGCGTCGATCAAATCCGAGCTCGCGACCAAACGCTCCGAGCTGGCGGACGTCGAGGCCGAGATCGACGGGGTCGACACCGAGTTCGACGAGCTGAAAGCCGACCTGACCGACGCGAAAGAACGCGCGGAATCGCTCCGTGAGGCGAAACACGAGCGACAACGCGAGAAGGACCGCCTGCTCGACGAGGCGCGTCGCCGCTCGAACGCGGTCGAGGAAACCCGCGACGACCTCGAAGCGGCCCGCGAGTCCCTTCCGGAACAAAAAGCGCGGATCTCGGAGCTTCACAGCGAGCTCGAGAAGGCCCGCACGAACGAGTCGACGATCGAAGACGTCGTCGCCGACCTCGTCGCCGAGAAGGCCGAGCAGAAAGAACGGCTCGAGGCGATCGAAGACGACCTCCGCGAGAAACAAAACGAGTACGCCAAGCTGGAGGCGGCGGCGAGCGAGCGGGGCGACACCTCCTGGCCACGCGCCGTGACGGAGGTGAAAAACGGCGGCATCGACGGGGTCCACGGCGCGGTCGGCGAACTCGGCTCCGTCGAGCCGGCGTACGCCGAGGCGTGTGAGACGGCCGCCGGGGGGCGGCTGGCGAACGTCGTCGTCGACGACGACGAGGTCGGGTCGACGTGTATCGACTACCTCAAGCGGCGCAACGCCGGCCGGGCGACGTTCCTCCCGATCACGAAACTGGACGACCGGGGGCTCCCGCGAAAGCCCTCGCTTCCCGGCGTCGTCGACTTCGCGCGGAACCTCGTCGCGTACGACGCCCGCTACGAGCCGGTGTTCTCGTACGTGCTCGGCTCGACGCTCGTCGTCGAGGAGATGGCGACCGCCCGCGAGCTGATGGGCGACTACCGGATGGTCACCCTCGAGGGCGACCTCGTCGAGACGTCGGGCGCGATGACCGGCGGCTCCGGCGGCGGCTCCCGATACGCGTTCACGAAGTCCGGCGGCGGCAAACTCGAGCGGCTCGCCGAGGAGATAGCCGACTTAGAAGACGAGCGGCGAGAACTCGAGTCCGCGATCGACGAGCTGGAGGCGGACATCGACGACGCCCGCGAGCGGAAGGCGGACGCCGCCGACCGGGTTCGGTCGCTGGAGGCCGACATCGAGCGCGCCGAGACGGAGCGCGCCGAGACCGAATCCCGGATCGAGGAGCTGACCGCCGAGCTCGACACGCTCCGTGAGAAACGCGAGTCGGTCGACGAGGAGATGAGCGGGATCGACGAGACGATCGGCGCGTTAGAGGCCGACATCGCGGCGCTGGAGGCCGAGATCGAGGAGATCGAAGCCGAGCTCGCGGACTCGCGGATTCCGGAGCTCACCGCACAGGCCGACGATATCCGGGCGGAGATCGCCGAGTTAGAAGACCGGATGGACGACCTCGACGCGAAACAGAACGAGCTGGAACTCGAGAAGGGGTACGCCGAGGACGCCGTCGACGAGCTCCACGACACCGTCGAGCGGGCACAGAACAAAAAGAGCGAGGCCGAGACCGCGATCGAAGAACACGAGGCGACGATCGCCGACAAGCGAGAAGCGCTGGAGGCGAAACGCGAGTCGATAGCGGAGCTGGAGGCGGCGATCGCCGAGCTCAAATCGGACCGCGAGGACCTCCGCGAGGAGATTCGAGACGCGACCCGGCGGCGCGACGAGCAGCAGTCGGCGGTCGCGGAGGCGGAGTCGGCGCTCGCGGACCTCACGGACCGGCGCGACCGCCTCGAGTGGGAGATCGACGAGCTCGAATCGCAGGTGGGCGAGTACGACCCCGAGGCGATTCCGAGCATCGACGAGGTCGAGTCGACGATCGCGGAGCTGGAAGCCGAGATGGAGGCGTTAGAACCCGTCAACATGCTCGCGATCGACGAGTACGAGGAGGTCGAAGCCGAGCTCGACCAGCTCGAGGAGCGCCGGGACGTGCTCGTCGAGGAACGCGACGCGATCACGGACCGCATCGAGGGATACGAGGCCGAAAAGAAGGCGACGTTCATGCGGACGTTCGAGTCGATAAACGACCACTTCCAGGACATCTTCTCGCGGCTGTCGGCGGGCAGCGGCGAGCTCCTGTTGGAGAACCCCGACGACCCCTTCGAGGAGGGGATGACGATGCGGACGCGGCCGGCCGACAAGCCGGTCCAGCGGCTGGAGGCGATGAGCGGCGGCGAGAAGTCGTTGACCGCCCTCTCGTTCATCTTCGCCGTCCAGCGGCACAACCCCGCGCCGTTTTACGCGCTCGACGAGATCGACGCCTTCCTCGACGCGGTCAACGCCGAGCGGGTCGGCGAGATGATAGAGGAACTGGCCGCGGAGGCACAGTTCGTCGTGGTGGGCCACCGGTCCGCGCTGTTGGAACGGTCGGACCGCGCGATCGGCGTCACGATGCAGGGCGACAACCGCTCGGCGGTGACCGGCATGCGGTTCGGCGACGAGGAGGCGACGGCCGATGACTGACGACGGGTCGGCCGGCGCCGACGGGGGCGGCGTGCCGGAGCTCGACCTGACGGGCGCACGCGACGGCGGAGACGCAGACGACCGAATCGGTCGCGACGACGGTGACGAGACGACTCCGACCGACGGCAGCGAACAGGTCGGCGGCGGGCGGGCGAACGGAGACGCCGACGACGAGGTGGAGCCGGTCGAACTCCTAGTACAGCTCGCCCGAGAGGGCGAGATCGAGCCGTGGGACATCGACATCGTCCAGGTGACGGACGCCTTCTTGGCGAAGCTCGACGAGACGGACCTTCGCACCTCCGGGCGCGCGCTGTTTTACGCCAGCGTGTTGCTTCGGATGAAAAGCGACGAGATGCTCGCGGACGACGGCGACGACGAGGCGTCCGAGACGGAGCCGTGGGAGGCGGCGATGGAGGGCGGCGGCACGGACCCCGCCGAGCCGGGATTCGACCCGGTCGCGAAGCTCGAGGCGGAGATGGACCGCCGGCTCGAGAGAAAACACACGCGGGGGTCGCCGGAGACGCTCGACGAACTGGTTCGCGAGCTGCGCGAGGCCGAGCGCGACTCCTGGTGGAAAGACTCCCGCGAGTACGACACCAGCGACTCGCCGAGCGGCTACGGCCGCGGCACACAGACGCTGGATTACCACGCCGGCGACGCGGGTCGCCGCGACGGCGAGCCGACGGCCGGAGACGCGACGGACCGCACCCACGACGAGGACATCGAGGAGATCATCGACGAGGTCGAGGCGGCGGTGCGCCCGCAGTTCGAGGCCGGACGCGCGGAGGTGCTCTTCGCGGAGGTCGAGGCGGCCGGCGGCCGCCCGTTCATGACGTTTCTGGCGTTGTTGTTCATGGCACACCGCGGGAGCGTTCGGCTCCGGCAGGACGACCTGTTCGGCGACCTGTGGATCCGCGATCCAGCGGCGACGACCGGCGAGTCGGAGGCGGTCGCGGACTGAGCGCGGCGACCGCCCCGGCCGCCTCAGAGGTACTCGCCGAGCAGCGGCTCCACCCGCTCGCGTGTCGTCTCCGGAATCGCCTCCGTCGGGGTGTTGACCGTCCCCGCGAGCGCCGTGTGGGCGGCACACTCGTGGTCCGCGGGGAGGGTTCGGACCGCCTCCTCGACGGCCGCCGTGATCGCCGCCCGGTTCCGCTCGGCGTTCTCGAGCACCGCCTCGAGGGTCACCTCGTTGTCCGCCTTCCAGACGTCGTAGTCGGTGACGCCCGCGATCGTCGCGTAGGCGATCTCCGCCTCGCGCGCGAGTTTCGCCTCCGGGATCGCCGTCATTCCGACGAGGTCCCACCCCTGGCTCCGGTAGAACTCCGACTCCGCGCGGGTGGAGTACTGCGGTCCCTCGATGCAGACGTAGGTGCCGCCCTTCACGACCCGCGTGGCGTCGTCGCCCTCGCCGCCGACGGCCGACTCCGCGGCCGCGGTCAGGTGGTCGACCAGCGCGGGGCTGTACGGCTCCGCGAACGGCTGGTGGACCACGACGCCGTCGCCGTAAAACGAGAGGTCGCGGCGTTTGGTCCGGTCGTAGATCTGGTCGGGGACGACGAGCGTTCCCGGCTCCAGTTCGTCACGCAGGCTGCCGACCGCGTTCGACGCGAAGACGTGGGTCACGCCCGCCCGTTTCAACGCGTACATGTTGGCCCGGTACGGGAGGTCGGTCGGAGAGGCGCCGTGGTTCGAGCCGTGCCGCGGGAGGAACGCGACCTCCCGATCCGTGTCGGCGAACGTTCCGATCGTGACCGCGTCGCTCGGCGCGCCGTAGGGGGTGTCGTAGGCGACCTCGCGGACGTCGGTCAACGGAAGCGCGTCGTAGATCCCGCTGCCGCCGATGAACCCGATGGTGCTCATAGTGGCGTTGTGTGCGCTCGACGCTTATATTGTGACCCGCGGCTCACAGGAGCAGCCGCACCGCCGTCAGCGTCAGCGCGCTCACGACGAGCAGGTGAACCAGAACGGCGCCGACGGGAGCGGCTCCGACCGCCCGCAGGTCGCGGACGCGGATCGACAGCCCGAGTCCGACGAACGCGACGAGAAAGAGCGCGTCCGACACGGCCGTGATCGACGCGAGCGCGGCGGGCGAGAGCAGCCCGCTGTTGGCGACGGCGGCCACCAGAAGAAAGCCGAGCAGGAACTTGGGAAACTCCGCCCACAGCCGACGCGCCTCGGGCTCGGTCGCCGAGCGCGCCGCGTACGCGGCCGAGTAGGCGACGGCGACGCCGCCCAGAAGCGAGTTGCGCGCGAGCTTCGTCACGGTCGCCCACTGGCCCGCCTCCGGCGAGTAGGCGAAGCCCGCGGCCGCGACCGGGCCGGTCGAGAACATGCTCAGCCCGGCCCAGATGCCGAACTGTCGCCCCGTGAGGTCGAGCCACTCGCCGGCGAGCGGAAAGGCGACGAGCGTAGCGGCGTCGAACAACAGAACCGTCGCCGCCGCGAAGGTGAGCGTCGCCCCCCGCGCGTCGACCACCCGGCCCACGGCGACAACGGCGGAGACGCCACAGACGCTCGCGCCCGCCGCCAGAAGCGACGGCGTCGGTCCCTCGAGTCCGAAGACCGCGCGCGCGACCGCTTCCGACAACAGAAGCCCGCCCGCGACCGTGACGACGACCAGTCCGATGACGGTCGGCCCGGCGGCGAGCAGCTCGTCGACCGCGACGGCCGCGCCGAGGAGGACGATTCCCGTCTCTAAGGCGAGCTTGTGGGTCTCGACGCCCGGCTCGGCGGTGGCCGGCGTGCCGACGACGTTGGCGACCGTGGCGCCGACGGCGACGGCGACGACGAGCGGCTGGAGCCCCGGAATCCGCCCGGCGACGAGCGCCGAGAACGCCGCGCCGCCGGCGAGCAGCGCCAACCCGGGGAGGTACGGGCGAACGTCGGCGAGCACCGACATCAGACGGGAAAGACCACCGCGTGGACGGCGACGATTACCAGTCCGAGACACAGTGCCTGCCATCCGCGGTCGAGCCGCAGCCAACGACGAGCCAGCGGCGAGCGCGCGGCGCTCGGCTCCGCGTCGCTGTCGACGGAGCCGTCTCCGCCGCCGGTCGAGGCCCGTTGGCTCGCGTCGGGTCCGCCCTCGTCACTCATGCGTCGAGTGTCGACGCGGCGGTGGCTTACGAGTGTCGTTTGCGGGACGTCGCCCGTCAGTCGTCGGCGTCGGCGTCGCCGTCGCGGTGGCGCCGATACCGGGAGCGGAGCCGGTCGAAGAGGGCTCGGCCGGCGTCGGTTCGCAGCCGCGACTCCGTCGTGGCGAAGAACTCGTCGAGCGCGTCGTACTCCGCGAAGGCGGCCGGGCGGCCGTCGGCCGGGTCGTACCGGCCGGCTCGCTCGTAGGCGACCGCCTGAAAACAGGTGTCGAGCAGGTCACACTCCTTGGCCAGGACCGCCGCCGGCGTCTCACGGGCCTCGTACTCCTCCCACGCCTCGCGGACCCGGTCGGGAAGCGGTCCCGCGAGGTCGGCCATGGCGGCGCGCTCCGCCGCGACCTTCCGGTCGCGGTCGACCGACCCGGCCGCGTCGTCGGCGCGGGTCGGCACGTCGCCGGTCTCGGCCTCGGCGGCGTCGTGGACGACCGCGAGCCGGAGCGCGCGGTCGAGGTCGACGTCCGGGAGGTCGGCCGCGAGACGGTCGCCGAGCGTCAACACCAGGTACGCGACTCCCCAGGTGTGGGCGGCGACGGACTCGGGGTCGTCGACCCCGCGAAGCTGCCAGCCGGTGCGCCGCTCGTCTTTCAGCGCGTACGCGTCGAGAACCGCGTCGACGGCCGGGTCGCGGTCTCCGGGCTCGGTCGCGACCATCGAGCGCTCACTCCGCCAGCGCCCAGGTCTCGGCGCCGACCGACTCGACCACCTCGCGGCGCTCCATCTCGCGTAACACCTCGTCGAGCCGCCCGGGCTGGGCGACCTCCATCTCGATGCGACCGACGCCGTGGTCGGCCTCCAGGTGGTGGCGGATCGCCTCGCGGTCGAACGCCGTCGCGTCGGCCCGTTCCATCGCGCCGGCGATGATGTCGATCATGTCCTCGATGAAGTTCCACGGGTAGACGACCCACGTCCACGTCTCGAGGCGTTCGCCGACGAAGTCGGGCTCGAACGACGACGTGTTGAGAAGCTGGAGCGTGGCGGTGCGAATCGTCGCGGCGTCGCGGTCGGTGACGTACTCGTCGGCGCGGCGGATCGACCCGCCGGTGTCGGCGATGTCGTCGATGACCAGCACGTCTTTGCCCTTCACCGAGCCCTCGGGCATCGGATACCGTATCTGTGCCTCGTCGGCTTTGTCCGCCGCCCCCACGTAGTGTTCCATCTTGAGACTGGTGAGGTCGTCGAGGCCGAGAAAATCACAGATACACCGGCCCGCGAACCAGCCGCCGCGCGCGAGCGCGACGACCACGTCCGGCTCGAAGTCGGCGCGTTTCACCGCGTTCGAGACGTTTCGACACAGCCCGTAGATGTACTCCCAGTTGGTGACGGTGCAGTCGAAATCGTCCGGGAGGTCGCTCATACGGCCGTTCTTCCCACCCGCGCGCTCATAAGGGTTTAGCAACGCTCTCGGAGGGGAAGCGACGAGGGCAAGCACCGCGACGCGATTCGCTACGGAACCGCTGCGGCGGCGCGTGCCTGCGAGCGGCCGCCCTCGGCGGCCGTGAGCCAGCACGCGCGAGGGAGTCGCGAGGGAGGGGGCGACCGGCGGGAGCCCCGACCGAGCGACGAGGCTGGGGAGGCGTGAGGTGCGGGGCGGTCGCGGTCGGGCGGGACTCAAAGGGGCAGTCGGGAGGGCGGCGCAGACGACACACAGCGTGGCGCGACTCGCCACGAGCGGCCGGCGGCATAGCCGCCGGCGACACCCGCAACGAGGGAGCGATAGCGACCGAGTGAGGCGCGCAGCGAGTGTGCGCCGCCCTCCCGACTGGGGCGTTGCGGGTGATCGTCGTCGATCCGCCGACAACGGCTTTGTTGAAATCCTCAGA
>CAZKXC010000037.1:0-19846 GCA_964556645.1 uncultured Halobellus sp. | reverse complement strand
TCCGCGAGGTGGTCGGCGAACAGCTCCTCGAAGCCACTCGGCCGCGAGGTGCCGCCGGTGACGACGACGGGCACGTCCAGCCCCTCCTCGACGTCCTCCTCGTCGACCTCCTGGCTGATGTTCTCGATCACGTAATCCAGCAGGTTCTCGTAGTAGATGGCGAGCGCCCCCTCGACGCCGCCCACGTCCGTGCGGAAGTCGAGCTCGAAGTCGTCTTCTTTGATGCTCGTCACCTTGTCGACGGGCGTCCCCGTCGCCTGAGCGGTCTGCTCGTCGACCCAGTCGCCGCCGCGGGCGATGGAGAACTTCATCACCGGCACGGCGTAGTACGCGAGACAGACGTTCGTCATCCCGGCGCCGAAGCTGATCCCGAGCCCGGTGAAGTTGTTGTGCGCGAGTTCGGAGTAGATGACGGCCATCCCCTCGTTGATCGGCTCGGGGTCGTACCCCATGTCGCCGAGCATCGACTCCAGCGTCTTCTCGTGGTACAACGTCGTGAGCGGCGAGTCGATGGGGTCGGCCGGGCTGGAGTAGAACAGCCGCTCGTTCGGCCGCGACGGCTCCCCGACCACCTGTTCGGTGATGAGTTTGATCATCGGGATCGCGGACGCCTCGTCGCTGGAGAGGATCCCGTGTTGCATCGGCCGGCGGGTCTCCTTGTTGAAGATGTTCGCGAAGTTGAGCGCGTCGTCGCCGACGACGTACACCTTGTCGTCCTTGCGGATGTGGAGGACGTCGCTTCTGGAGAGCATCTGCTCGGCCATATCGCTGTACTCAATTTCGACGAACGAGTTACGCTGCTGTACGAACACGGTCTCGGAGCCCTCCTGTCGCCCCGAGAGGATGTTCATCGTTCCAACGTCCAGGCCTTTGGCCATACGCGCACGTTCCGTGGCTCCCGTCATAAACGTTCGTGACCTGTGGCGAGCCGGCGCCGATCCCGCGTCGTTTATGTTCCACGCGACGGAGGACCGAAACGACTTGTCCGACACGCTACGGGGAGGAATGGAGCTGACGCGGCCGGCGAACTGCGTCGCAGCCGGGGTGTTGACCGCCACGGGCGCGTTCGTGGCCGGAATCGGCGACGCGGCCGTCGCCACCGCGGTCGCCGTCGCGACCACCGCGGTCGCCGTCGCCGCCGGCAACGCGGTCAACGACTACTTCGACCGCGAGATCGACGCGATCAACCAGCCCGACCGCCCGATCCCGCGCGGAGCCGTCTCTCCTCGCGGCGCGCTGGCGTTCGCGGCGGCGTTGTTCGGCCTCGCGGTCGCGCTCGCGGTCCGGCTCCCGCCGACGGCGATCGCCATCGCCGTTGTCAACCTCGTGGCGCTCGTCACGTACACCACGGTGTTCAAGGGGACGCCCGGACTCGGAAACGGGCTGGTCTCGTATCTCGTCGGGTCGACGTTTCTCTTCGGCGGAGCCGCCGTCGGAAGCCTCGACGCGCCGGTCGTGTTGGCCGTGCTGGCGGCGCTCTCGACGTTCACCCGCGAGGTGATAAAAGACGTCGAGGACCTCGCCGGCGACCGCGAGAAGGGGCTCCGGACGCTGCCGGTCGCGATCGGGGCGCGGCGCTCGTTGTGGATCGGGACGGGGACGCTCGCGGTCGCGGTCGCCGTCAGTCCGCTCCCGTACCTGCTCGGCACGTTCGGAGCCGTCTATCTCGCCGTCGTCGCGGTCGCGGACGCGGTGATGGCGTACGCCTGTTACGAGGCGTTCGCCGACCCGACCGCCGCGCAGGCACACTTCAAGTACGGAACGTTTCTCGCGGCCGTGGCGTTCGTGATCGGACGGGCGGTGTTGTTGGTGTGAGGTGAAAGACACGCGGCCATCGGGCCACTCCTCGGAGAAGGCGCGCTCGACGGCGGCTGTTCAGGTGACGGTCACGCGACGTTGAATCCCTTATCGCGGAGGAAGTCCTCCACGCGACCCGAGTGGTTCCCCTGCAGTTCGATGGCGCCGTCCTCGACGGTGCCGCCGCAGGCGAACTTCGATTTCAGGTCCGAGGACAACGAACTCATGTCCACGTCCTTCGGGTCGAACCCTTCGATGACCGTTACCTCCTTGCCGTACCTGCGCTCGTCGATGCGGATGCTGATCTGCTGGGACTCTTTCGCGACGTCCTCGCAGACGCAGAGTTCCTGGGGCAGCCCGCACGTCGAGCAGACTTCCGACATTACAGCCTGAGACTACAGTACGCCCATATTAAATAGTGTCGGGAGCCCCGCCGAGACGCCGGATCCGGGCGGCGGCGCGTCGCCGTCGGTCCCGAGCGTCCGCTCACTCGCCGAACAGGCCGCCGATCAGCGGGGTCGATTCCAGCGCGATTCGTCTCACGGTGCGTCTGGCCTCGTTCGCCTCCTCGCGGGTCACGGCGTCGGCGTACGCCGCCCGCTCGTACACCTCTCCGACGGCGTGGACCCGGTCGTCGACCCCGCGCGACCGGAGCGCCTCGAGGTACGCGCGCGGCGTCTCGCCGGCGCGTCGGTCTCGGTACCGCCTGGCGAGGATCCGTTCGAGGTCCGCGAACGCGCGCTCCGCGTCCGCCCGTGGCGTGCGCGACCGCCCCGGCAGCCGGAGCCGGATGCCGTGGTACGCTCGGTCGGTCGCGCCGACGTGGCGCGCGCCGGCGACCGCGACGACGACGACGAACATCCAGTAGCCGATGGTCTCGCGCGACGGAAGCGGGCCTTCCGCCGCCTCCTCCCCGTCGGTGGACGTGGACGTCCCGAGCGAGCCCTCGTTGGGCTGCCGTTGTTCGTCGCCGATTAGCTCGGCGTCGATGCCGCTGCTCCCGTTCGTCAGCGCGGACTCGTTCGTGCCGCCCGTCTCGTTCGTGCCGTTGCGCGACTGGCGAACGGCCTCGCGGATGCTGGTCGGCTCCGCCTCCGCGTCCTCCGAGATTCCGCCGCCTGCGGACCGTTGTGTGTCGATATCCTCGGCGTTGTTCGAGCGCGCTTCTGCCAGGCGAATGTCGCGGGCCTGGTCGCGGTCGGCGCTCGGCGTCGGGTCGAACTCGACCCAGCCGTGCTCGGGGAAGTACACCATCACCCACGCGTGGGCGTCCTGTCCACGGACGACGTACTCGTTGTCACCGACCGACTGGCCGCTCGTGTAGCCGGTCGCGAGCCGCGCCGGCACGTCCTGTGAGCGCAACATCGCGATCATCGTCGTCGCGAAGTACGTGCAGTAGCCCGCCTCCATCTCGAAGAGGAACGAGTCGGCGATATCCCCCTCGGGTCGCTCGACCGACAACGAGTAGTCGTACTCCTGGATCAGGTACCGTTCGATCGCGGCCGCCTGGTCGTACGGGTTGTCCGCGCCGGCCTCCTCGGTGATCTCCGCGGTTCGGTCGCCGACGCGGTCGGGCGTGCTCTCCGGAAGCTGCGTATAACGGTCCTCGATCGACGGGTCGTAGTCGGTGCTCGCGTTCCGCAGCTCCGCGGGCGACGCGTCGACGATCCGGCTCTCGGCGGCGATCCGGTCGCCCTCGAGCACCGGCGCTCCCGGCCGGATCGTTCCCCGCTCGTCGACCTGGGCGGTGCCGCGAACCACGCCGTCGACCGCGACCGCCTGCCACGGCGCCGGAAGCGTCTCCATCTCCGTCTCGGCTCTGAACGACGTTTCGACGGTGGTGGCGTCGCCGGGGGGCCCCGCGAGAGAGCCGTCGAGCTGGCGGGTGTCGCCCGTTCGCACCCACCCGTCGCCGGTGTACCTGTCGTACGAGCCGGTGTGCCAGTTCCGTTCCACCGGGCTTCGTATCACGAACCGGACCTCCGGCGAGAGCCGCGTGGAGCCGACGATCTCGAGTTCGTCGTCCGCGACCAGCGTGGACTCGATCTCGGGAACGCCCTTGTCGACCGCCCACGGCTGTGCCGCCCCGGCGGGAAGCACCGTCACCGTCGAGCTCGCGAGGATCATGACCGCCAGCACCGCGGCGAGGGTGCTCGTGTGTCTGCGGAGCCCGCCGGCGACCGACACCGTCGACAGCCCGACCGCGATCGCCACGCCGACGACGCCCGCGAGCGTCATCGCGTCCGTCGCGTCGCCGGTGAGCACGAAGAAGCCGAGCGTTCCGCCGGCGACCGTGGCGGCGGTGACGTGACGGCCGCGCCCCGCGAGATACGCCGCGAGAAAGGTGGGTGCCGGCGCGATCACGAGCACCCACACCTCGACGAGCACGAGCCGAAGCACCGAGAGCCCGGTCAGAAGCGAGACCACGTCGAGTGCGACCGCCGGCACCGACCCGAGCGCCAGCCGGCTTCCGGGGATCGACAGGTAGTACGCGAACAACCCGACGAGAACGAGCGCGCCGGTCAGCCGGACGGCCGTCCGAGGGCTGACCGCTCGCGCGAGCGCCACTCCACAGACCGCGGCGACGGCCACGACGCCGAACAGCCGCGTCGTCCCCCCGACGACGTCCGTGATCGACGCGAACACGCTCACGTAGGCGGCGACGGTGACGACGATCCCGAGCGTCGCCGGCTCCGTGAGTCCGGACGGAACCGCGGCGAGCGGCCCACTTCGCTCGGGCTCGCCGCCGGCGCTCTCGCCGCCGTCTGTCGCTGCTACACCCCCCGTCCGGTCGCCGGACGAACGGTCGGTCATCGCGGCCGCCCTCCGTCACCGACCGCGGGGCCGCCGGGGGCACCGCCGGCTCGGCGGCGGTTCGGTTCCGGCGCTCCGGGGTCGGTCTGTCTGTCGTCTTCGCGTCGGGTCGCCGCCGTGACCGCCGTGTCGAACTCCGTGAACGCGACCGTCAGCTCCTCCGCGTGGATCCGGGCGTCGTCGCCCTCCGCGACGACGTGAACGTCCGCGTCGTCCGCGTCGGCGACGGAGCCGGCGCCGGCGTGTGCGGCGAGTTCGAGGAGCTCGCGCCGACCGTGAGGTCCCGGCTCGGCCTCAACCGTCCCGGTCGGGAGGGCCACGGTGACCGGGACCCCGTCGTTCAACAACGAGAGCCCGAGGCTGGCGGTCGCGCTCGCGAGGACGTCCGCGCCGCTCGCGTCTCCCGGGTGCTCGGTCTCGGCGGCGATGGACACGCGGCGGTGGTCGGTCTCGGCGGCGAACTCCTTGACGACGAGCTCGTCGTGTTTGGCCGTCGCCGGCCAGTGGATGTCGCGCAACGCGTCGCCGCGGGCGTACTCGCGCAGGCGGTCGAACTCCTCCCGCTGCTGGCTGGATCCGAGCGCGTCGTCGGCGTACAACCCGCGGCGGAACCAGGCCGGGATCGCGCGCACTTCGGGGTAGACGACGACCTGGTCCTGTTGGTCGACGAGCAGCGGCCGGGTGAACAATCCGAAGACGTCGGTCGCCGCCACCTCGACCGGGCCGAATCGGGCCTCGCCGCGGTCGCGGTAGCGGACGCGGTACGTCGCCGGCTCGTCGCCGACGGCGGTCCTGACGGTCTCGGCCGATCCGTCTCGTCCGGCGACCCAGTACAGCCCGCCGTCGAGCCGGTCGCGGACGTCCGCGATGAACCCCCGCTCGATCGTCGCGCCGGGCTCGTCGCCGTGGAAGTCGAGCCGGATCTCGTGTTCCTCGCCGACGAAGCCGTCGGCGAGCCCGGACCGCCGCACGCCGGGGGCGTCGACCCGAGAAACCTGGAGATAGCCGGCCGCGAGCGCGACGGCCCCCGGAAGCACGATAGCGTTGAGCGAGCGACCGCCGACCACGACCGCCATCGCCCCGGCGGCGAGGCAGATTCCGAGAACGATGCGACCGCGCCGGGTGAGAGAGGCTCGGGGCATGCGTCACTCCACCGGCACGCGGTCGAGCGCCTCTGAGACGATCTCGTCGCCTTCGGCCGCGCCCGAGTCCGTCCGGATCCGGTGTGCGAGCACCGTTCGCGCCTCGGTCTGAACGTCGTCGGGGATCACGTATCCGCGGCCGTCGAGAACCGCCCGGGCCTGTGCGGTCCGCACGAGCGCGAGGCTGCCCCGCGGGCTGACGCCGAGCGTCGCCTCTCGACGGGTGTGTTCGGCGAGCCGGGCGACGTAGGTGCGAACCGGCTCCGAGACGTCCACGTCGGCGACGGTGGCGCGCGCCCGCCTGACGTCCTCGACGGTGGCCACCGGCTCGACGGCGTCGATCGGGTGGTCGCCGGCGGTGCGGCCGAGGATCGACGCCTCCTCGCGGACGTCCGGGTAGCCCAGCCGGATCTTCTTCGTGAAGCGGTCGATCTCCGCGACCGGGAGCTCGTAGGTGCGGCCGGGCTCCACGTCGTTTTGCGTCGCGATCACACAGAAGGGGTTCGGGAGCCGCCTCGTGACGCCGTCGGTCGTCACCTGGCCCTCCTCCATCGCTTCGAGGAGGGCGGACTGGGTCTTCGGCGGGGCGCGGTTGATCTCGTCGCCGAGCACGACGTTCGCGAACACCGGCCCGGGACGGAAGTCGAACTCGTCGGTGCGCTGGTTGAACACGTTGACGCCGGTGACGTCGGAGGGGAGCAGGTCCGGCGTGAACTGGACGCGCTTGAACGACGCGTCGACCGAGCGGGCGACGGCCTTCGCGAGCGTGGTCTTTCCGACGCCGGGGACGTCCTCGACGAGCAGGTGGCCGCGCGCGAGCAGCGTGATCAACACGTGTTCGACCGCGTCGTGTTTGCCGACGATCACGGCCTCGACGTTCTCCACGAGGCGGTCCACGAGGTCTGACGCGGCGTCGATATCCAGCGGGGGTCGGTCCGCGAGGTCGGCGGGCGGCGGCTCGGAGCCGCCGGCGACGCCGGCCGTGTCCTCGGCGCCGGTCATCCGAACCGTCTCGGCCACGTCGGCCGACCCGTCCGAGTCGGTCGCGTCCGTCGAGTCGGTCGTCTCGGCCGGATCGCTCATCGGCGCCCGGCGGTCGTAGCGGTTGTGGCGGCTGTCACACACCGGTCGTATCGATCCATGTGAGCACGACGCATAATGTGTCTCGTGTTCGATCCTACGGGGACGAGTAACATAGGCGTTCCGCCGCTGTAAGCGCGAGCCGACCAGCTGAGGCGGTCCCGCTTCCCCTGCGTCGTCCGGGAGTCGCTACCGTGTTCTGACGTTCCGTCCGACCGGCTCGCCGAACGACTCCGCGCCGGTGGCCGGGTCGCGTTCGTACACCGGCTCGCCGCGGACGACCGTCAGCTCCGGAAACACGCCCTGCCACCCCTCGAAGGGGGTCCATCCGCACGCCGAGTGAAGCCCTCCGGCCTCGATCTCGCGGGACGTCGTGAGGTCGACGAGCACGAGGTCGGCGTCGGCCCCCTCCTCGATCCGGCCCTTTCGGTCGAGCCCGAACACGGACGCCGGAGTGGCGGCGACCACGTCGCGGACGCGTTCGAGCCGGAGTTCCCCCCGCCGGACCGCTTCCAACAGCAGCGGGTACGCCGTCTCGACGCCCGGCACGCCGCTCGGCGCGTCGGCGAGCCCCCGGCGCTTCTCGGCGGCCGTATGGGGCGCGTGGTCGGTGGCGACCATGTCGACGTCGCCGTCGCGGAGCCGCTCGAAGACGCCCGCCCGACGGGCGTCAGAACGGAGCGGCGGGTTCATCCGTCCGAAGGTGCCGAGCCGGCCGGCGTTCTCCCGCGACAGAAAGAGGTGGTGTGGCGTGACCTCACAGGTGACGCTCGCCCCGTCGGCGGCCGCCTCCGCGACCGCGTCGATCGCCTCCGGCGTGGAGGTGTGTGCGATGTGGATCCGGGCGTCCGTCTCGGCGCCGACGGCGAGCGCGCGCTCGACGGCCGCGACCTCCGCCTCGGCGGTGCGATACGCCGACCACGCATCCGCGCTCGCGGCGGTGCCGGCCCCGCCGAGGTCGCCCTCGAGCGCCGACTCGTCGAATAGGGTCGCGTCCTCGGCGTGGACCGTCACCGGAACGTCGCGGGCGGCGGCCGCCGCCGCCGCCGCGGCGAACAGGTCGGCGTCGATCCCCATCTCCCCGGTCGAGTCGGCGAGAAACACCTCGCCCAGCGCGAACAACGGCCGGTCGAACAACGCCGCCGGCTCCCACTCCGGCGTCACGCCGCCGTTGATCCCGTGGTCGACGAGCGAGGGCTCCGCGAGCGCGGCCTTCGCGTCGAAGGCGTCGGCGTCGACCGTCGGCGGCGACGTGTTCGGCTGGTCGACGACGGTCGTGACGCCGCCCGCGGCCGCGCTTCGCGAGCCGGTCTCCCACGTCTCCTTGTGGCTCCCGCCGGGCTCGCGAAAGTGAACGTGGACGTCTATCGCCCCCGGAAGCAGGTGGCGGCTGCGGGCGTCGACGACGCGCTCGCCGGCGACGGGGTCGAGTCCCGTCTCGACCGCGGCGATTCGTCCGTCCCGGGTGCGAACGTCACGAACCCGTCCGTCGGCCAGCTCCGCGCCTGTGATGAGCATACGACGTGAATCGCGGGCACGAAAATAAACCGTGGCGATTCCGCCGTCACAGCGGGAGTCACGCGCCGGCCGTCGCGGGGTCGGGCCCGCCGACGCTCCGATACGGTTTTGGCCCGGCCGACGGAACGGCCGGTAGATGCTTTCGCGACAGTTCGTCCGGGAGAACCCCGAGACCGTCCGCGAGGCGCTCGCGAACAAGGGCGTCGACGTGGACCTCGACCGGATACTCGACGTCGACGAGGAGTGGCGCTCGCTCAAGAGCCGCGGGGACGACCTGCGCCACGAGCGCAACGAGGTCTCCTCGCGGATCGGCGAGCTCAAGGCCGCCGGCGAGGAGGCGGACGCCCAGGCGGCGATCGAGCGCTCACAGGAGCTCAAAGCCGAGCTGAACGAGATCGAGTCGCGCGCCGAGGAGTTGGAGACCGAACTGGAGGCGTCGCTGCTCGAGCTGCCGCAGATTCCCCACGAGTCGGTGCCGGTCGGCGCCGACGAGTCCGAAAACGTCGAACGTCGACGCGAGGGGTTCGACGACCGGCGCGAGCTCCCGGCCGACGTGGTGCCCCACTACGACCTGGGCGAGCAGTTAGAGATCCTCGACTTCGAGCGCGGCGCGAAGGTGACCGGCGGCGGCTTCTACGTCGCCAAAGGCGACGGCGCGCGGCTGGAACACGCGCTGGTCCAGTTCATGCTCGACGTTCACCGCGAGCAGGGGTATCACGACGTCTTCCCGCCGGTGCCGGTCAACTCGGCGTCGATGCGCGGCACCGGTCAGCTCCCGAAGTTCACCGAGGACGCCTACCGGGTCGAGGGGACCAACGAGGAGGCGTACGACGACGACGACCTCTGGCTGCTGCCGACCGCCGAGGTGCCCGTCACCAACCTCCACCGCGACGAGATCCTGCTCGGCGAGGACCTCCCGCTCAAGTACCAGGCGTACACGCCCAACTTCCGACAGGAAGCGGGCGAACACGGCACGGAGACCCGCGGGATCGTCCGCGTCCACCAGTTCAACAAGGTGGAGATGGTGAACTTCGTGCGGCCCGAAGAAAGCGACGACCGCTTCGAGGCGCTCGTCGACGAGGCCGAGGAGGTGCTCCGTCGGCTCGAACTGCCCTACCGCGTCTTGGAGATGTGCACCGGCGACCTCGGGTTCACGCAGGCGAAGAAGTACGACCTCGAGGTGTGGGCGCCCGCCGACGACACCGAGGCGGGTCCCGCCGCGGGCGGCCGCTGGCTGGAGGTCTCCTCGGTGTCGAACTTCGAGGACTTCCAGGCGCGCCGCGCCGGAATCCGCTACCGCGAGGAACACCACGAGTCGGCCGAGTTCCTCCACACGCTGAACGGCTCGGGACTCGCCGTGCCGCGGGTCGTCGTCGCGGTCTTGGAGTACTATCAGAACGACGACGGCACCGTCACCGTCCCCGAGGCGCTCCGGCCGTACATGGGCGGCACCGAGGTGATCGAGGGCCACGACGCGGTCGGCGAGACGAAACTCGGCGACGGGTAGCTCAGTCGCCGCCGGCGAACGAGAGCCGGACGGCCTCGCCCGCGTCGGCGTCCCCGGCGTCGACGACGGCGTCGCCGGCGGCGAACGCCTCGTGGAGGTGGCCGTAGGTGCGGTCGACCGCCTCGACTATCACCGCCGTCTCGCCGACGACCGGCATGAAGTTGGTGTCGCCCTGCCATCGCGGCACCACGTGAGTGTGGAGGTGGTCGATCGAGCCGCCGGCGGCCGCCCCGCCGAGGTTGAGCCCGGTGTTGAAGCCGTTCGGCTCGATCCCGCGGCGGGCCGCCGCCAGCGTCGCGGCCTTCAGCCGGCCGTGGTCGAGCATCGCCGCGTCGTCGAGGGCGGTCCAGTCGTCGACGTGCGCGTCGGGAATCACCATCGCGTGGCCCGGGTTGTACGGCGCGTTGTTCAACACGACGTAGTTGTGGTCGCTGCGGGCGACGATCCGGGCGTCGCGGGCGTCCGCACGCTCGGGCAGGACACAGAACGGACAGCCGTCGATCGGGTCCGTCTCGCGTTCGACCCACTCGATCCGCCACGGGGCGTAGATGGAGTCCATGCTCGGGGGTGGGACTCCGGACGGTTCAACGCTACCGATTCGACCGTCCTCTCGGGTCCGCGGGTCAGGCGTTGACCGACTCGAGGTACGTCGTCACGACCATCTGCCCCTTTCGGGTCAGCGCCGCACCGCCCTCGCCGTCAGCGACCAGACCGGACTCGCGTAACTCCTCGAGTATCATCGAGGTTCGCGTGGCGTCGCCGGTGACGACCTCGCCGATCCGCGCTTCGCCGCCGGCCGAGTATATCGAGACGAGCACCTCAAGCTGTTCTGCCGTCGGGTCGAGATCGTCGACTTCCGCCTGGACCTCGCCGTACTCGAGCCGGAGGTACCGACCGAGCACGTTCAGCGTTCGCTCGTCGGGAACGGCGGCGATCGACGTGACCGTGCGGCCGTCGGAGACGTGACGGAACACGAGCGCGGGCCGCCGGGCGCCGGCGAGCGTCCGGCTCGTCCGGTCGTAGTCGATGACCGCCGAGAGGTCGACGGAGAAGGACTCAGAACGGCCGACGAAGCCGATCGACCCCGAGGACAGCGACACCTTCGCGGTTCGGGCGGGCGCGTCCGTGACCCGCCCGCCGACCGTCTCCGGGTGGCGGACGGTCACCGTCACGTCCCGCAACAACGCCTTGAACAGGACGCGGGTGAATCGGTCCATGTCGTCCGACTCTCCCTCCACGAGGGCCGTCTGCCGGCCGTCTCCGCGGTCGTACGCGAGCGTGACGCTGTCGCTAAAAAACGACTGGAGGTCGCCGGGAACGGTGCCGACGACGACGTCGAACACCGCAGAGAGCGGGACCGTCGTTCGCGCGTCCGCCGTCGCGAGGACGAGTCGGCGCTGGCTCAACAGGACGCGACCGCGCACCGGCTCCTCGTCCGCGATGGCAGACGTGTGGACGCGGCCGACGAAATCGGCCACCACCGACTCCTTCATCGGGCGTGTTTCGAGGGCGCCACGTTTGAGCGTTGCCCGCGACGTATCAGCCGTGATAACGCCGGTGTTTTGGGCGCTTGTGGCCGTCTGGCGGCCACAGAGAGGGGTTCGGCCGCGGGAGGCACACGACGATCTGCTGCCGGAGGACGGGCGGAACAGCAAAGCCTAATGAGGTGGGGACCCAACGCTCAGTTGATGCCCACGGTTGAATACCTTAACTACGAAGTACTCGACGACCACGGCTGGTCGATGGACGACGACGACCTCTTCGCGGAGGCCGCCGACGCCGACCTCGACGGGGAGGACTACGGCTCCCTCGAGGTCAACCAAGGCGAGTACATCCTCGAAGCGGCCGAGGCACAGGGATACGATTGGCCCTTCTCCTGTCGCGCGGGCGCGTGTGCGAACTGCGCGGCCATCGTGAAGGAGGGCGAGATCGAGATGGACATGCAACAGATCCTCTCCGACGAGGAGGTCGAAGAAAAGAACGTTCGGCTGACGTGCATCGGGAGTCCCGACGCCGACGAGGTCAGGATCGTCTACAACGCGAAACACCTCGACTACCTGCAGAACCGCGTCATTTAAGCCGGCCGGGTATCCGATACCCGCTCCCGGTTTACGCCACAACGCAGTTCTCCAGCTGACGGCGTTCACGAACGAACCCTTCGAACGCCGGCCGCTACTTGATCACAGACCGACACCTTGGGTCACGGACACGGCGCGACGGTCTCGTCGTCCCCGTCGACCTACCACGCCGACCAGGCGGTCAGGCTCTCGTCGCGGCCGTACACCCGCTTGAGGTCCTTCGCAAACGCCGTGTCGCCGGCGTGGTCGAGTTTGTCGTGGCGGTACTCGGGCGCGTCGTCGCGGATCTGAAGCCCTTCGATCGCGAACGCTTCGTCGCCGAACTCGACGGTGTCGCCCACCGCGAACTCCATGTCGCCGGGGACGTTCACGCGGACCGACCGGGTGGTGTCGGCGTCGCCGTCTTTCGGGTGGAGGGTGACGTCGACCGCGACGTTGTCGACCGCGCGGGTCCACAGCGTCTCCACGTCTGTCAGAGGGGCCTCCTCGACCCGGCGTTCCGGGCCGAGTTCGATCCCGGTCACCCGGACCTGCATCAGCGCGTCGTCGGTGTCGACGACGAACTCCTCGCCGGTCTCGATGCCGTCCGCGGCGGGGACCGTCATCTCGGTGGTGAACGACTCGCCCTCCTGTGAGACGACGATCGTCACCTCGGCGGTCTCGGTTTCGGGAATCGCCGTCTTGTGTGTGTGCTCGCAGTCGATACACCGGACGGTCGCCTGGCCGCCGGGTCGCAACACCTCGTGGACGGTCTCGGCGTCCGGCGAACACGACGGACAGGCGAGACTCACTCGGTCTCCGGATTCAGTCATTACCGCGTCGTTCCCGCCGCGGGCGTAAATATCCGCCCCTGTGGCCGCGTGCGTGTCGCTGTCTGGGCCGCCGGCCGAGTACAGAAACTGGTTTACCGGAGTCGGCGGAACGAACGGCCATGATCGTACCCGGGTCGAGTTCCCAACAGCTCGCGGCCGCGCTCGCCGAGGAGACGGGGCGGCCGCTGGCGACGGCGACGTACGACCGCTTTCCGGACGGCGAGAGGCTGGCTGCCGTGCCGGAGTTCGACGGCAGAGAGGCGGTCGTCGTCGCCACGACCGACTCCGACGAGGCGTGGGTAGAACTGTTACAGCTACAAGACGCCGTCCGCGAGGCCGGCGCAGAACGCGTGACCACCGTGATCCCGTACATGGGCTACGCCAGACAGGACGAGTCGTTCGGCGAGGGCCAGCCGGTCTCCGCGCGCGCCATGGCACGGGCGATCGCCACCGGCACCGACCGGGTCGTCCTGATCAACCCACACGAGCCGGCCGTCGGGGATTTTTACCCTGTCCCCGTCGAGACGGTCGACGCCGCGAGCGTTCTCGCGGCGCCGTTGTCCGCGCTCCGTGATCCCCTGTTTCTCGCTCCCGACGAGGGGGCCGTCGAGATCGCCGCGACCGTGCGCGACGCCCACGGCGGCGGCGAGACGGATCACTTCGAGAAACACCGCGACCGCGAGACGGGCGCGGTCGACCTCACGCCCTCCGACGCCGCCGTCGCCGGCCGAGACGTCGTCGTCGTCGACGACATCGTCGCGACGGGGTCGACGATGAGCGAGGCGGTCGACGTTCTGGCGGACCGCGGCGCCGAGCGCGTGGTCGCCGTCTGCGTTCATCCGGTGTTGGTCGGCAACGCGACGACGAGGCTCCGGGCCGCCGGCGTCGACCGGATCGTCGGCACCGACACCGTCGAGCGCGGGTGCAGCGTCGTCAGCGTCGCGCCCGCGCTCGCGGAGGCGCTCGCCACGGACGCGCTCGCCGGCGAGGGCTGACCGGCGGACGCGACCGAGGCGAGCCTCGCCGGCGACGGCTCCGCAACCCCTAAACGGCGCTCGCGCCTTCTCCCGACAATGGCCGATTGGACCGAGCGGTACCGTCCGAGCACCCTCTCGGAGGTCCGCGGCAACGACTCGGCGCGCGACGCGTTCGCGGAGTGGGCGCGGACGTGGGACGACCACCGCGAGGCCGTCATCCTCCACGGGAGCCCGGGCGTCGGCAAGACGAGCACGGCACACGCGCTGGCGAACGACATGGACTGGGAGACGGTTGAGCTGAACGCGTCGGACCAGCGGACCGCCGACGTGATCGAGCGGTCTGCCGGCCGGGCGGCCCGCAACGCCACCCTCGGCGGAAGCGCGGCGGGCGGCGGCGCCGCCGGCGGCGACACCGCCTCCAGACAGCTCGTGATCGTGGACGAGGCCGACAACATCCACGGCAACTACGACCGAGGCGGGGCCGCGGCGATCACGGAGCTTGTCAAGGAATCCGGCCAGCCGATCGTGTTGATCGCCAACGAGTTCTACGACATCTCCCGCGGGCTCCGAAACGCGTGTCAGGAGATCGAGTTCCGCGACGTCTCGGCGCGTTCTATCGTCCCCGTGCTCCGCGACATCTGTCGCAAGGAAGAGATCGAGTTCGAGTCGGACGCGCTCGAACGGATCGCCGAGCGCAACCGCGGCGACCTCCGCGGCGCGATCAACGACCTCCAGGCGGCCTGTGAGGGGCGGTCGTCGATCGCGGTCGAGGACGTCGTCACCGCCGACCGCGACAAGGCGATGGGGATCTTCCCGTTTCTCGACGCGGTGTTGAAAGAGGAGTCGGCAGAGGAATCGTTGCGGTCGGCGTACGCCGTCGACGAGACGCCGGACGACCTCACGAAGTGGATCGAAGACAACCTGCTCGGCGTGTACGACGCCGAGGAGGCGACGCGGGCGTACGACTTTCTCGCGAACGCCGACGTCTGGCTGGGTCGCGTGCGCGCCAGCCAGAACTACACCTACTGGCGGTACGCGACCGACAACGCGGCCGCGGGGGTCGCCGCCGCCCGCGACGGGACGAAGGGCGGCTGGACCCGATACGGTCGCCCGCAGTTCTGGCCCTCCTCGGACGCGACCGCAGACGAGGTGGTCGGCCAGATTGCCGAGACGAGCGGGTGTAGCGTCGCGACCGCCCGCCGGGAGGTGTTGCCGTTTCTCCAGGCCGTCACCCACCACTGCAAGCCCCGAGAGGTGACGGTGGCGATGGCGGCCGCCTACGACCTCGACGAGGCCGGCGTCGCGTTCGTCACCGGCTCCGGCGAGTCGACGAACAAGGTCGAATCGATCGTCGAGGACGCGCGAGAACGCCGCGAACAACGGATGAAGCAGAACGCCGGCGGCGCGTTCAGCGGGCGACGAGCCGACGAGGCCGCGGCAGCGTCGGTGACGGCCGGCGACGCCGGCGCGGACGCGTCCGGCGAGGAATCCACAGAGGCAGAAGAGCCGGCCGACGACGGCGACGACGACGACGGACAGGCCGGATTGAGCGACTTCGTCTGAGCGGCGTGTGGCGGTTCACTCGACGGACCGGCGACCGGAGTCGCCCGCGGCGGACTCGCCGGACGCCGGCTCCTCGGCGTCAGCATCGGCTGACGCGGGGCCGTCGGCCGCTGCTGTGTCGCCGCCCGCGTCGTCGCGCAGTTCGACGCCGACGAACTCGAACCGGGCGCCGCCGGCGCGGCTCTCGCTGACCTCGACGGACCAGCCGTGTGCCCTGGCGATCCGGTCGACGATGGCGAGCCCGAAACCCGTCCCGTCTTCGACGGTGGTGTGGCCGGGCTCGAACACCGACTCGCGCTCCGTCTCGGGGATCCCCGGGCCGTCGTCGGCGACGTAGAAGCCGTCGTCGGTCCGGCCGACGAAGACGCGGACGTCGGGTGCCACTTCTGGGGGGTCCGCCGCGTCGACAGTTTCGCCGCCGTGAGCGTCGCTACCCGGGTCGAACTCAGAGCCGAGGTCGGCCGAGGAGCCGTGTTCGATGGCGTTCCGAAAGAGGTTCTCGAGGGCCTGCTGGAGGCGGTCGCGGTCGCACTCTATCTGCGGCAGCGGATCGACGACGACGAGCTCCGCGCCCGCGGCCGACCCGACCGTCGTCCACGCCAGGTCGACGACCGCCCGAAGGTCGGTCTCGGCCGTCGCCTCGAGCGACCGACCCTCGCGGGCGAGCGAGAGCAGGTTCGAGATCAGCTCGTCCATCCGGTCGAGCGCGTCGTGGGCGCTGTCGATCCGTTCCGTCGCGGCGTCGCCCTCGAGGTCGCGGGCCAACTCGAGGTTGCCGACGGCGACGGACAACGGGTTGCGGAGATCGTGAGAAACGACCCGTGCGAACTGTTCGAGCCGCTCGCGTTGTCGTTCGAGCTCTTGTCGGCGCTCGACGCTGTCACACGCCAGGAGATAGCCGACGAGGTCCTCGCCCTCGGTGCGGCGGCCGTGCTCGTGGACCCGCGTCGGCTCGTCGTCGACGGTGAGCCGATACGCGACGTCGACGTCGTCGTCGGCCAGCGCCGCGCGGAGCCGGTCGCGGTCCTCCGGATGGACGACCTCGAGCCACGCGGTCTGCGGAAGCTCGTCGACCGGGAGCGCCGGGTCGCCCGCCGACTCGATCTCAAGCCGGGCAGGATCGCCGTCGGGCCGGCGATAGACGATTCCCGGGAGCGACTCCGTCCGGGGGTCCATGCGATGTGTGCTCGTTCTCGTGACGATATAAAACCTTGCTCAAATAACATGTGCTGAACGGGCGGTATAAACTCGCGTGCGGCCGGAGTCACCGGCCAGCGACGCCGAGGCGTCGACTCGCGGGCCGCCGGAGACCGGCGATCCGAGCGTCGCCCCGCCGAGCCGCCGGCAGACCGCCGGACACAAAACGTATCACAGCGGCCGGAAAACCGAGTGGCATGCGCGCGGCGATCCTGCGGGAGTACGGCGAACCGCTGGCGATTCGGGAGCTTCCCGACCCGGACCCCGGGCCAGACGGCGCCGTCGTTCGCGTCGACGCCTGTGGCGTCTGTCGCAGCGACTGGCACGCCTGGAAGGGCCACGGCGAGTGGGCGGACGACCGCGTCTCCCGCGGCCAGGTGCTCGGCCACGAACCCGCCGGGGAGGTGGTCGCGGTCGGCAGTGCCGTCGACCGCTTCGGTCCCGGCGACCGGGTCGTCGTTCCCTTCTCGCTCGGCGACGGCACCTGCCGATACTGCCGGCGGGGCCACGGAAACGTCTGTGCCGACGGACACGCTCTCGGCTTCGAGTCGGACGCGCCGGGCGCGTTCGCCGAGCGGGTGGCGGTCCCGAACGCCGAGTACAACCTCGTCGAGCGACCGGCGTGGCTGCCCGCCCGCGACGCCGCGGCGCTCGGGTGCCGATACATGACCGCGTACCACGCGCTCGTCGACCGAGCGGGGGTCGGCGGCGGCGACCGGGTCGCCGTCCACGGCTGCGGGGGCGTCGGGCTCTCGGCGGTCCAACTCGCCGCGGCCGTCGGGGCGCGGGTCGTCGCCGTCGACGTGAGCCCGGACGCCCTCTCGCGGGCCGCCGACCTCGGCGCCGCGGAGACGGTGCTGGCGGACGACGACACGGCTGCGGAGTCCGTTCCCGCCCGCATCCGTACGCTCACCGACGGCGGAGCCGACGTCTCCGTCGACGCGCTCGGGATCGCCGAGACGTGTCGCAACTCCGTTCGGTCCGTCCGCCCCCGCGGGACACACGTTCAGGTCGGACTGACGACCGACGCCGAGCGCGGCGAGGTGTCGTTGCCGACGGACTGGATGACCCGCTGGGAGGTGTCGTTTCTCGGCGCGCGGGGGATGCCGCCGACCGACTACGCCGACCTGTTCGGGCTCGTCGAGGCGACCGGAATCGAGCCGGGAGCGCTCGTGACCGCGGAGCTCGCGCTCGAGGACGTGTCGGAGCGACTCGCCGCGATGGACGAGTACGAGGTGCGCGGCGTCGAGGTCGTCACCGCGTTTTCGGGCCGCGGGGAGTGAGCGGGATCAGTCGCCGCCGATTGGGGTCGACCGGCCCGTCACGGCGTCGGCGTCACGGAGCGTCCGGGCCGCGCCCGCGGCGAGCACGACGGCGGCTCCGAGCGCGACGAGGGTCACCCGCTGCCACGTCGGGGTGTACAACACCAGGTCGCGACCGAGCAACAGGGTCGCGATGAGCGCGACCATCGCGCCGGCCGCGAGCGTGCGGATCGTTCGCGCGGTCGACGGGGAAAGGCCGGACACCCTTCCGGCGGTCGCCTCGGTCGTCACGACGAGGGTCGCGACGAGCCCGAGGTGTGCGCTCAGGCCGGCGACATAAAACGCGGCCTGAGCGCCCGGCGAGTAGGTGAGAAGCGGGACCGCCCGAGAAAAGACGGCGCTGACGAGGATGCCGCCGACCGCGACGCCGAGCGCGACGCGGCAGGCCCGCACCGATCCGCCGCGTCCGCCTCCCCACATCGTCGCCAGCCCGAGCAGCGTGAAGATACACAGCGCGACGCTCAGGTGAGCGGCGTGTGTCGACACCGTGTAGCCGCCGGGAACGATCCCGCCGAGCGTGACCGTGATCGCGCCGACCGCGATCTGGACCGGGAGGATCGCGACCGCGAGCGTCGCCGCCAGCCGCGTTCGGCGGTCGAGCGACCCCAGCCAGCTCCAGCCCGCGACCCCGAGGATCAGGAAGCCGGTGACCATCGCCCACGCCCTGTGGAACCACTCGATGAAGTCGGGGTTGATCGTCAGCGTCGGGATGAGCTGGTCCGAACAAAGCGGCCACTGCGCCTGACACGCCAGTCCGGAGCCCGTCGCCGCGGTGTAGACGCCGAGCGAAAAGAGCGCGAGCGTCATCCCTGTCGTTGCCGCCGCGTACCGCCTGAACGTCAGCCAGGCCGGCCGAAGACTCATTGTCCGAAGTCGGGGTCGAGCGCACTTAGACCGTTCGACCGCTCCGGCAGCCCGGGAAGTGTACGGACCGCGCCGGCCGCCGACCGCGTGGCGTCAGCCGGAGAGCTGTTCGCGGGCGCGGCGCGCCTTCGCGGACATCTCGTCGTTCCCCTCGACGTCGGCGAGCGTCTCGACCGCCTCCAGCCGCCGAACCGCGTCGTCGAGAAACGAGCGGACGTCGCCGGCGTACGCGTACACCATGTAGTCGTCTGTCATCACGTCGACGATGGCGCCCGGCCCCAACCCCTCTGCGCGCAGCTCTAAGACGTACCGGATGAACTTCCGCTCGGCACAGCCGCAGTACGGGTTCGCCTGGCAGTCGCAGTCGAGAAAGTCCTCGGCGAAGTCCAGGATTCGGTCGCGGGTGGTCGAATCCAGCGTCGAGAGCCCGTCGCCGGTGAACAACATGTCGAGGGTCGCGCCCGCGAACGCGCCCTTCGGAATGTTCGTCTCCAGCTGTGAGGCGAGCTGTCGGTGGTTCTTCACGTAGATCTTGTCGGTGAACGCCACGACGTGTGGGTCGTACTGGGTCCGTCGACAAAAGGGGCGCGGTCGCCCGGCCGTGCGTTTATTTCACCGCGCCGTCAACGATCGGCGGATGCCCGAACAGCCCTCCAAGGAGGACCGGACGACCGAGCCGAGAACGGCGGACTCGGCCGTCGACGAGGCGCTCAAACGGCGGCTCCGGGAAGCGTACCTCAACGACGAGGAGGACGCGCTGGTCGTGACCGCGGTCCGCGTCGCCGGCGACGAGGTCGTCGTCGAGATGCGCCCGCCACACGGGGAGACGACGCACGTCGAGCGGTTCGACGCTCCCAAACACGGGTCGTTGGCGGAGTGTGCGGAGTTCGTGGCGTTTCTCGACGCGGCCGGCGTCTCGCCGCTCGACCTCGACGACCTCGTCGGGACGCGGGTGCCGGCGACGTTCGACCCGGAGACCGGGTGGCGCGTGGCGAGGGCGTCACGGAACGGACCGGCGGACGAGTTCGGCCCGGCGTCGCCGGTCGCGTCGATCGCGTCGGCGTGGCGGGCGTCGCTCAACTGGGCCCGGGAGTACCGCGACTGGCTGATCGCCCTGCTGCTGGTCGGCGGAGAGCTGTTGTTTATCACGCTGATCGTCGTTCGGTTCGCGTGAG
>CAZKXC010000036.1:18083-20685 GCA_964556645.1 uncultured Halobellus sp. | reverse complement strand
ATCGCTCGCGTCTCACCCACCGGCGCCGGGCAGGTTCCTACCGCCGCTCGGACGCGCCGGTTTTATGATCGCCGCCCCGACGTACGACGTATGCAGACCCACATCGTCCCGGTCGGGTTCGACTACGACCGGTTGATCGCCCCGCTCATCCGGGACCAGTTCGACGTCGACCGGGTGATCCTCTTGGAGGGGACGGTCGGCAGCGAGGCCAACGTGGAGTACTCGCGGAACATCGCGCGCAAGCTCGAACAGGATTTCAAGAGTCTGCTCGGCGCGGAGACCGTTCGCGTGCGGCTCTCGGACGTGTACGACTACGACGCGGCCTTCGAGCGGGCGTTCGACCTGATCAACGCCGAGCTCGACGCGGACGCGGATCCCGACCCGGACGGCGACGGGGACGACACCGAGGCCCGCGAGGTGTGGGTCAACGTCTGCTCGATGCCGCGGCCGGTCTCCTTTGCGTTCGCGACCGCGGCACACTCGATCATGGTCGAACGCCAGGCCGACCGCGACCGGATCCACACCTACTACACCGCCCCGGAGAAGTACCTCGAAACCGAGCTCGCCGAGGAGCTTCGCGCGACCCGCGACCTGCTCACCCGGCTCCAGACGGCGATCGACGCCGACGGCGAGAAGACGGACGGGCCACGCGGGGACGGAAGCCGTCTCGGCGGCGTCGACGACGCCCTCGCCGACCAGGTCACAGACCGGCTGGCGACCACGACCGATCTGCTCTCGGAGTTCGACGAGCGCGGCACCACCATCGGCGCGAAACAGATCGGCGACAGCCACATCGTCGAGCTGCCGGTCGCGTCGTTTCAGAACGTCAAGCCGTTCGAGGAGCTCGTGCTCTTCACGCTGGGCGAACACGGAGAGTTCGAGTCCGTCTCGGAGCTGGCCGAGACGCTCGCGGCCGACCTCAACGAGGAGTACACCGACTCGTTCCGCTCGAAGGTGATCTACAACGTCGACCGGCTCGGCCCCGGCGGCAAGGGATACATCGAACAGGAGGCACACGGAAAGTCGTACCGGACGACCCTCTCGCGGATCGGCGAGCTGTGGGTTCGCGCCCACGCCGACGGCGACCGGGACCGCACGGAACGCTGAGCCCGCCGTCGGAGGCCTCCGCGGCGGCTCACCGATGCCGTTACCGTCTCGTTTTTACTCGTGGGGCCGAGACGGTTACGGGATGACGACGGAGCCAGATTTGGACCCGGACGACTTCGGCTTCGCCGACCCGGCGACCGACCAGTCGTTCGAGAACGCCCTCGCCAAGGCCCGCGACGGGATCCGGCTCTCCGTCGACGACGCCACGGAGCTGCTCGCGACCGGCACCGCGACGGACGGAATCGACCCGGTCCGCAAGGAGGCGGTGCTCGAGCTCGCCGACCGCCGGCGCGCGGAGACCGTCGGCGACGAGGTCACCTTCGTCGCCAACCTCAACAACAACGTCACCACCGCCTGCAACACGGGCTGTCTGTTCTGTAACTTCAAAGACAGCGCACACGCGTTCGAGGCCGACAGCGACGCCGACCACGCCGGCTTCACGAAGACCCCGGCTGAGTCGCGGGCGGTCGTCGAGGACGCCCTCGAGATGGGGATCTACGAGGTGTGTTCGGTCTCCGGACTCCACCCGGCGCTCGCGTTGAACGCCGACCATCACGAGCGGCTCGCCGCCCACGACGACCCCGCGAGCACGGTGAACTACAAGCCGCCCGAGGCGTACGCGACGGATCCGGGCACCTACGTCGACCAGATCGCGGCGATGTCGGTCGACGGGGTCCACCTCCACTCGATGACGCCCGAGGAGGCGTATCACGCCAGCCGGGGGACCGACTGGAGCTACGAGGCCGTCTACCGCGAACTCGCGGACGCCGGACTCGACTCCGCGCCCGGCACCGCCGCCGAGATTCTCGTCGACGAGGTGCGCGACGTCATCTGTCCGGGGAAGATCCGCACCGACGACTGGGTGGCGGCGATGGAGGGGGCGATGGCCGCCGGTCTCGACACCACCTCGACGATGATGTACGGCCACGTCGAGACGGTCGAACACCGCGCGACCCACCTGGGAGTGATCCGCGACCTCCAGGACCGAACCGGCGGCATCACGGAGTTCGTGCCGCTCTCCTTTATCCATCAGAACACCCCGTTGTACCGCCAGGGCGTCGTCGACGGCGGACCGTCGCGCGACGAGGACGAGCTGGTGGTGGCGGTCGCTCGCCTCTTTTTGGACAACGTCGAGCACGTCCAGGCGTCGTGGGTCAAATCGGGCGACGCTCACGGGCTCAAGCTGCTCAACTGCGGGGCCGACGACTTCATGGGGACGATCCTCTCCGAGGAGATCACGAAGCGCGCGGGCGGCCAACACGGCGAGTATCGCTCGTTCGACGACTACGTGGAGATGATCACGGCGATCGGCCGGGCGCCGGTCGAGCGCTCGACCGACTACCGGACGCGCCGCCGGATCGACCCCGACGACGGCCCACACGGTCCGTTGCTGGGGCCGCGAGCCGACGGTTCGCCGATGCTCCCGGGTGACACCGCGGGCGAACGCGGTGCCGGCTCCGCCCCGGCGGACGACTGATGTTCCGGTCGTCCGCCC
>CAZKXC010000036.1:15340-17983 GCA_964556645.1 uncultured Halobellus sp. | reverse complement strand
GTCGGCTGCTCGGCGGACGAGCAACCTGACAACTGGCCAGCGATCCGGCGGATTCTCCAACGCCCGAGCGACGCGTGACGAAACGTTCATAGATCATGGTATATAATGACACGCATATGCCGGCCGGCGATGGAGCCGAACGCCCGGATTCCGAGGCGGAGAGCGACAACGCCCCGACGGAGGTGTCGCTCACCCGTTCCGACGAGCGCGTGCTCGCGTACTTAGCGGATGCGGGCGCCGACTACCCGGCGCTGGTGGCCGGCAACACCGGGTTGTACGCCTCTCACGTGGAGAGCCGCCTCGACGTTCTCGCACAGGCGGGACTCGTCGAGGCCGCGACCGAGGAGATCGTGTACCGGATCACCGATGACGGCCGCGACGCCCTCGACGACGACCGCGCGACCTGGTCGGGCTGAGCGTCTCCGGTATCTCTGCGTGTCGCGCCGTCTCACCGGCCGAGATCCTCGTGGGCCGACGCGAGATGTCTCGAGCCGAGCGCCGCGAGCAGCGAGAGCTCGCCGGCGAGCGCGCCGACCGCGATCGCCTCCGCGAGCGCGTCCGCGTTGCTGCCGGGCGGGTCGCCGCCGCCGCGGACGCCGAGCACGTCCAGCCCGGCTGCCTGCGTCGGTAACCCCGTTCCGCCGCCGACGGTGCCGACTTCGAGACTCGCGAGCGACACCGAGACGTAGAGGCCGCCGTCGGCGGTCGTCTCCGCGGTCGTGATCGCGTTCGCCCCCTCGACCACCTGCGCCTCGTCTTGCCCGGTCGCGAGAAACATCGCCGCCACCGCGTTGGCGACGTGCGCGTTGAACCCCAGCGCCCCGGCCTTCGCCGAGCCGACGTGGTTCTTGCGGGTGTTGATCTCAGTTATCGCCTCCGGCGTCGTGTGAAGCCGCTCGGTGACGACGTCGCGAGGGAGTTCGACGTCGGCGGCCACCGACCGCCCCCGTCCCTCGACCGCGTTGACCGCGGCGGGCTTTTTGTCCGAACAGAGGTTCCCCGAGAGCGCGACGAGCGAGGCGTCCGTCTCCGCCTCGACGACCGCAGACGCCTCGCCCGTCGCGATGGTGACCATGTTCATCCCCATCGCGTCCTTGGTGTCGAAGCGGAACCGGAGGTAGACGTTGTTGCCGACGACGTAGGGGGTGACCCCGAGCAGCTCCCCGTGGCTCGTCGTCGACTCGGCGGCCGTCCGGAGCGTCGACTCGTTGTCGCGGACCCACCCGGCGAGCGCCTCCGCCTCGGCGACGTCGGCCACGCGAAACACCGGCGCGCGGGTCATCCCGCACTTCGTCACCCGGGCGGTCGCGCCGCCGGCGGCGTCGATCACCGAACACCCGCGGTTGACGGAGGCGACGAGCGCCCCCTCGGTGGTCGCCATCGGGAGGTATCGGTCGCCGGCGAACGCGCCGCCGTCGACGGACACCGGCCCCGCGACGCCGAGCGGGACCTGGACCGCGCCGATCATGTTGTCGATGTTCGGGTCGGCGTCGGCGGCGTCGAAGGCGTACTCCCCGACGGCGTCGAGCGTCGCCTCGGACCGCTCCGCGACGAGCCGGCGCCGAACGGTCGCGGCCGCGTCGGGGTCGACGTGTTCGTCCAACTCGTGGAGGCGCACGTCCCCGTCGCGGACGCGGTCCACGAGGTCCTCCGGAATGGGATCGCTCATGTCGGCGTCTCCTCGCGGCGGGCGCTAATGCGTGTCGGTTCGGCTGACCCGCCGGGAGCCGGAGACCGGCTACCGCCTGACGAAGTCGGAGAGCCGCTCGCGGAGGCTGTCGGCGCCCAGCGTGAGGTAGTACGCGTCGCCGCCGTCCTCGTAGTAGCTGTCGATGCGCCGTTTCACCTCGAAGCCGATGTGTTCGTAAAAGCCGAGCGCCCGGTCGTTGGTCGTGCGGGCGTGACAGGAGACGGACTGGTGTTCCTCGGCGACGTCGGCGACCAGGCGTTCGGCGAGCCCCCGGCCCCGGTGGTCCGGGTCGACCGCGAGAAAAAGCACGTAGCCGTCTCGCCGCACGGAGGCGAACGCGATCACCGCGTCGTCTTCGACGACCAGATGGGTCGTCGACCGCCGGTAGGCGTCGGTGAAAAAGCCGCGGCGCTGCCGAAGCACGCCCTCGGACCGCCGGATGCGTTCTTTGAGCTCCCACGCCTCGCGGACGTGGTCGGACTCGCCGGGCGGATCCGTCCGTTTCTCCACGTTGACGCTCACTGTGACGACGTAACACGCCAGCGGAATATAACTCCACCGGCACGCCGGCTTCACGCCGGAACCGACAGCGTCAGCCCCGAGCGCCCGGTCCCCCGACCGCCGAGGCGACAAGGCCAAATCCCGGCCGGCCCGAGGTCCGGCCGTGCCGTACGAACTCCGCGATCACACGGCCGACGTTGCCGTCGAGGCGACCGCACCCACCCTGTCTGCGGTGTTCGCCGCGGTCGCGGACGGCCTGACGGCCGCGAGCTGCGAGTCGGTCCCAGAGACGGGCGGCGAGCGGTTCGGCCTTGACGAGACCGCAGAGAGCCGGGAGGCGTTGTTGTTCGAGTACCTCGACCGGCTCATCTACGAGCGCGACGTGCGGCTTGTTCTCCCCGCGGACCACGACTGTCGGGTGATTCCGCCGGACGACGCCAACGCGGCGACCG
>CAZKXC010000036.1:0-15240 GCA_964556645.1 uncultured Halobellus sp. | reverse complement strand
GTCGAGGCCAGCGCGCGCGCCGTTCCCCTCGCCGACGTCGCCGCCAGAGAAGTCAAGGCGGTCACGTACTCGGAGATGGCGCTCGAGCGCCGCGGCGCCGGCTGGTACGCCTACGTCGTCTTCGACGTCTGAGCCCCGGCGACACGCCCCCGCCGACGGCCGTTCGCCCCGCTCGGCCGCTCGCGCGGCCGAAACTATTATGATCAATCATGTTGTATGGTATCGCATGACACGAACCGAACCGGACGGCCGGCGGGCGTGGCGCGCCGGCGGGGTGGCCGGCCTCGTCGCCGGGGTCGTGATGGGACTCGTGTTGCACGGTATTCTCGCGTTGATGCCGACGATCGGCGCGCTCGTCGGAATCGAATCCGTCGCGGCCGGCTGGGCCGTCCACCTGTTCAACAGCACGGTGTTCGGCCTGTTGTTCGTCGCCGTCTTCGATCACCCGTTCTTCGACGAACTTCGGAGCGACGTCGGCGGCTGCGTCTCGCTCGGCGTCGTCCACTCGGCCGCGCTCGGCGTGCTCACCGGCGGGCTCCTGTTACCCGTGTCGATCGCGCTCGCCGGCGCCACGTCGCTGCCGGTTCCAACGCTCCCGCTGCCGGGCGTCACCGCCGGGCTGGAGTTCGGCGTCGTCATCGCGGTCGCCCATCTGTTGTACGGCACCGTCCTGGGCGGCGTCTTCGCCGGGTTCACGCTCGAGGAATCCGTCGTCGCGTGGCTCCCCGGCGCCCCCACGGACCGGTGACCGGCCGATGACCGACCCATGACAGAGCGAGCGGTGCCGTCCGCCTGCGGGCCGTCACCCCGCGGCCGCCCGACGTAACGCCCTTCCCCTCCGGCGTCGAACCTCGCGCATGACCACGCGCGAGTTCGACGGGATCCGCTTGGAGAAGGTGCGAGACCACGTCTGGGAGATCCCGCGCGAAGGCGACATGAACGTCCCGGCGCGGGTGCTCGCCAGCGACGATCTCCTCGAGGCGATCGGCGAGGACGACACCCTCCGCCAGCTGAAAAACGCCACGCACCTGCCGGGGATCGCCGCCCCCGCGCTGTGTATGCCCGACGGCCACCAGGGGTACGGCTTTCCCGTCGGCGGCGTCGGCGCGGTCGACGCCCGAACCGGCTGTATCTCGCCCGGTGCGGTCGGCTACGACATCAACTGCCTCTCGGGCGACGCCGAGGTGTTGCTCTCACACGGCCGCCACCGCCGGATCGAAGACCTCTCCGACCGCTTCGAAGACCGGCAGGCACGAGTCGCCGACACCGACGACGTCGTCGACTCCGACATCTGCCTGTTCACCGAAACGACCGGCCGCCGGGTCCACGAACTGACGACCGACACCGGAGACGCGATCCGTGCGACGCGCGACCACCCTTTCGAGACCCCCGCCGGGATGACCGACCTCGGAGACGTAGACGTCGGCGACGAGGTGTTCGTCCACCCGTTCGCGGGGCTTCCCGACGACGACCCGCCGGAGTTCGTCGTGCTCGACGGAGACGACTTCGCGGAGGCAGATTCTGGGCTCGTTCGGCGCCTGCGGAGCCGCGACCTCCTTCCGCTTCGCTCGACGGACGACGCCTTCCACCGGCTTCTGAAACTCGTCGGCTACCACACTGGTAACGGCTCGTTCGACCGCGGCCGGACGGTGTTCTGTGGCGACCCGGACGACCTCGAAACGATCCGCCGAGACGTCGCGGCGATCGGGCTGACGCCCCCTCGGATCTGCGAGCGGGAGCGTCGCCACGATTCCGAGGACACGGACACGCGGCCCGAACACACCGCCAGATCGGACTCTGTCGCGCTCAAACGGCTACTGACGCGACTTGGCGCACCCGACGGCGGCGAGACCGACTCGCCTATTACGCCTCCGGAGTACCTCGGGCGGCTCGCCGACTGGCAGCAGGCGTTGTACCTGTCGGCCTTCTTCGGGGCCGAGATGAGCGCCCCCGACACCGCCGGGTCCGCCACGGTCCGTGCTCCGTCGGTGTCACACCACCGGCCCGCGGAGCGTGCCGGGGCCGGCGAGGCGTTCCTGACAGACCTCGCGGACCTGCTCGACGGTCTCGGCGTTCGGACGACCGCGCTCGAGGCGGCCGAAGCCGCCGAGACGACGGCCGGAGACGCGCACCGATGTCGGTTCGACGTCGCGGCCGACCCAGACAACCTGATCCGCTTTTTTACGCGTATCGGATATCGGTACGCAGACGAGAAACAAGCCAGGGGGCTTCTCGCCGCGCAGTACCTCAAACGGGTGACGCGGACCGCCGACCCCCAGACGGGAGCGGAACCCTCGCGCGCGCTGGCCGACGGCGGCGCGGATCCTCGTGCGACCGACGAGCGGGACGGCCGCTTGCGACCACCGGAAGCCGTCCCCGAGTTCGAGGAGTTCTGCGATCGCACGACCGTCCGCGACGACCTCGCGATCGCGGCCGAGGTCGTCTCGATCTCGGAGCGAGCGGCGACGACCGTCTACGACATCGGCGTCACCAACGACGCCCACACCTTCGTCGCGAACGGGTTCGTCGTCTCGAACTGTGGCGTCCGGATGGTTCGGACGAACCTCACCTACGACGACGTCCGCGGGCGCGAGGAAGAACTCGTCGACGCGTTGTTCGAGGCGATCCCGTCGGGGCTCGGCGGCGGCGGGGTGATCACCGGCACTGCCGACGCCGTGGAGGGAGCGCTCGAACGCGGCGTCGAGTGGGCGGTCGAGGCGGGGTACGGGGTCGAGGGCGACCTCACGCACTGTGAAGACGAGGGGCGACGGCCGGACGCCCGACCCGAGTACGTCTCACAGAAGGCGATGGACCGCGGCCGCAACCAGATGGGCTCGCTCGGCTCGGGCAACCACTTTCTCGAGGTCCAACGCGTCACCGACGTGTACCGCCCGGACGTCGCCGACGCGTACGGCCTCTCGGAAGAACAGGTCGTGGTCCTGATCCACTGTGGCAGCCGCGGGCTCGGCCACCAGACGTGCAACGACTACCTGCGCCGGATCGAACAGGAGCACGCCGACCTCCTCTCGTCGCTGCCCGACAAGGAACTCGCGGCCGCGCCCGCGGGGTCGGCGCTCGCCGAGGAGTACTACGGCGCGATGGGCGCGTGTATCAACTTCGCGTGGGTGAACCGCCAGCTGATCACACACCGCGCCCGCGAGGTGTTCGGCGACGTCTTCGGCGGCGACCCGGTCGACGACCTCGGCATGGAGCTGTTGTACGACGTGGCTCACAACATCGCAAAAAAGGAGCGCCACGAGGTCGGGGTCGGCCCCGACGGGCGCCCGGCAGTCGGCGACGCGGCCGTCGACCGCGAGGACCGCGAGCTGTACGTTCACCGCAAGGGAGCGACGCGGGCGTTTCCGGCGGGCCACGAGGCGGTTCCCGCGGCGTACCGCTCGGTCGGTCAGCCCGTGATCATTCCGGGGAGTATGGGGGCGGGCTCGTACGTTCTCCGGGGAGGCGCGGAGTCGATGGCCGCCTCGTTCGGCTCGACCGCCCACGGCGCCGGCCGGCTGATGAGCCGGACGCAGGCGAAACAGGAGTTCTGGGGCGGCGACGTCAGAGACGACCTCGCGGCCGAGCAGGCGATCTACGTGAAAGCCCAGTCGGGCGCGACCGTCGCCGAGGAGGCTCCCGGCGTGTACAAGGACGTCGACGAGGTGGTTCGCGTCAGCGACGCGCTCGGCATCGGCGACACGGTCGCGCGAACGTTCCCGGTGTGTAACATCAAGGGGTAGACGGCGACGGACCGGCCGGCGATCGCCGAGCGGCGAAGCCGCCGCAGAAGCTCCTCGGTCTTCCCGGAGCACATCGACCCCGAGATGATCTCGATCAACCCCGAGCGGGTGACAGCGCGTATGCGAAACCGGGGTCGATCCGGCGATTAAACGGCTTTTCTCCGTCGCCGCGGCGAGGCGGCGCTCAGGCTCCGCCTCCGGCAACGACCGCGTTCGCGATCCCGACGAGCAGCGCCGCGACGAGGACGTACGCGCCCGCCGAGACGGCCCAGTCCCGGCGGATCTGGCGGAGTCGGCCGCGCGCCACGCCCTCCGCCCGCGGCAGCGGCACGAACACGAAGAACCCGACCATCAGCCCGAGCATGACGACGGCCGCGGCCGCGACCGTCGCGGCCGGCCCCGCGCCGAGCCGCCCGATCCCGGCGGCGAGTCCGACGAACAACAGCCCGGAGCCGCCGCCGGCGACGTAGTGCACCCACGTCGCCAGCCGTTCCGGCGCGTCGTCGATGGGCGTGGCCGTCAACACGCCTGCGGCGACCTTCGGCGCCGTCTCTCCCTCCGGGAGCCGTGCCATCACGGGATCCATCGCGAGCGTCGCGAGCAACCCGACGAGCGGGCCGACGAGCATCCCGAGGAGAAACGGAAACGAGACCATACACGACGGTACGACCGCGACCGATTTGACCCCTTCGGCGGCCCGTCTCGCCGTCGGTCACGGTCTCCCCGCCGGCTACTCGAACTCGTCGAGCGTCGTCGGCATCGCCTCGCGGACCTCGACCACGAGCGCGTCTGCGTCGAGCCCGAGCACGTCCGCGGCCGCTCGCCCGACCCGGTCCGTCGCCGCGGCGGGCGCGTACACGCCGAGGCGCCACTGGTTCCGCTGGGCGGTTCGGAGCGCGGAGACGAGCGGCGACTGCCGTTCTAACCGCCGCACCTCGCCGTTGACCGTCACGCGGGCGGTCGACTCGCGCATCGAGGGCTCCGGCGGAACGTCGAGGATCACGTTCTCGTGGGCGACGCCGGCCTCGTCGGCGATCTCTCGTTCGAGCGACAGCTCCGTCTCGTGGCCGGCCTCGTGGACTCGGTCGGGGACGTCGCCGTACTCCGCCCACACCGCCCGCTTGTAGAGGTCGCGTTCGTCGTAGCGCCGCGAGAGCTCCGCGCTCTCCGGACACCGTCGGATCGCGGCGAGAAAATCGTGGTCGTCCATCCGCCGGAGCTCGGCGGCCGTCGTCGCCGTCGCGTCGAGCACCGCCGCGGCCGCCCGCCGAAGCATCGCCTTCGAGATCCGCGCGACGTGGTGAGTGTACACGACCGGGTTCATCAGCGCGCGCGCGAGCAACAGGCTCTCGGCCGTCTGTACGTTCCCCTCGTCGAGGACGAGCGACGGGGAGGGGCTCGCGCCGGCGTCGCCCTCGCCGTCGAGCCCGTCGACGAACGCCAGCTCCCTGACGAACCGCTCGGTGTCGATGGTGCCGTAGGGGACGCCCGTGTGGTAGGCGTCTCTGAGGAGGTAATCCATCCGGTCCACGTCGAGCTCGCCGGAGACGAGTCCGGCGTAGGTTCCCTCGCCGGCGACGATCCCCGCGATCCGGTCGGGGTCGAGGTCGTGCTCGCGGAGGATCGCGCCGACCGCGCCACCGTCGAGCAGCTCGCGAACGTCGTCGTGGTACTTGCCGGTCCGCCGGTGGGTGAGCGCCTCGAGGTTGTGGCTGAACGGACCGTGGCCCACGTCGTGGAGCATCGCGGCCGCCTCGATCCGGTCGGCGTGTTTCCCCTCGATCCCGAGGTGGCCGAGCGCCTGCCGGGCGAGGTGGTAGACGCCCAGGCTGTGTTCGAAGCGGGTGTGGTTCGCGGACGGATACACTAGCTGGACGGTGCCGAGCTGTTTGACCCCCCGCAGCCGCTGGACGGCCGGCGTGTCGAGGAGAGCCGCGCCGACGCCGTCGATCTCGATGTGGTCGTGGACGGTGTCCTTGACCGTGGTCATGGCGGCGTTTCGTCTCGGTCGAATAAAAACGACGGGCGTCGCCGGCGCAGACCCGAGAACCGACGTCGACCCGGCATCGACGCCGGCCGAGAGGCCGACGCGCCGAGAGCCGACCGGCTCGCTCACTCCGCCGAGAGCCCAAGCACGTCGACGGCGGCCGTTCCGACGGCGTCGACGCGGTCCGCCGGACAGTAGACGCCGAGCCGCCAGCGGCGGCGCTCCGCCGCCCGGAGCCCCGCGACCAGCTCGGAGACGTCCGCCAGCCGCCGCGGCGTGCCGTCGACGACGACGCTCGAGCCGGACTCCTTGAGCCCCGGCCGCGCGGGAATGTCGACGACGACCGCCTCGGGCTCGACGCCGACCCGGTCGGCGATCTCGCGCTCGGCCGCCAGCTCCTCCTCGCGGCCGGCGTCGACGGTGCCGGCGGGAACGCCGTCCAATCCGACCCACGCCGCCCGCTTGTAGAGGTCGCGCCGCTCGATCCGGCGGCCGAGCTCGGGGACGTGCTCGCGAAGCTCGACAAGCAGGTCGTGGTCGGCCAGCCGCCGGAACGCGCCCATGTCGACGCGCGTCCGCTCGAGGTAGCGCTCGCAGGCGCGTTCGAGCATCGCGCCGGCGACCCGAGACACGTGGTGGCGATACACGACCGCGTTCATCAGCGACCGGGCGACGAGCACGCTCTCGGCGGTGGCGACGTTCCCCTCCGCGAGGACGAGCTCGTCGTCCCCGGTGAGCCGAAGCTCGGCCAACAGCCGCCCGGTGTCGACGGTGCCGTAGGGGACGCCGGTGTGGTGGGCGTCTCTGCGGAGGTAATCCATCCGGTCCACGTCGAGCTCGCCGGAGACGAGCGCGCCGAGCCCGCCGTCTCCGGCGATCAGCGACGCAACGCGTTCCGGATCGAGGTCGTTGCGTTCGAGCACCTGCGTCACCTCGCGGTCCGGGTCGGTCAGGAGCCACCCGATGTCGTCGTGGTCGCGGCCCGTCCGTCGCCGGATGATCCCCTCGGTCTGGTGGCCGTACGGCCCGTGGCCGACGTCGTGGAGCATCGCGGCGGCCCGGACGTGTGCGGCCGTGTCGGAATCCAGCCGCAGCCCCTCGACCGCCTGCCGAGCGAGGTGGTAGACGCCGAGGCTGTGTTCGAACCGCGTGTGGTTCGCGGAGGGATACACCAGCCGCACGGTGGACAGCTGTTTGATGTGGCGCAGCCGCTGGAAGGCGGGCGTGTCGATCAGCTCGGCCGCGACCGGGTCGAGCCGGACGTGACCGTGAACGCTGTCCTTGATCGCCGTCATCGTCGACGGGTCGGCCCCGGCGGAGTTGGTCGTTTCGACTCCGGCCCGATTTCTCGGTGGCGTCACTCGTCGACGAGCTCCACGTCGAGCCGGTCGGCCACCGCCCGGACGACGGAGCCGCCGACGTCCGCCGTCGCCGCTCGTCCCGCTTCGATCGCCCGCAGGTCGTCCGGGTCGACGTCGAGCTCCTCGGCTAAGTCACCGACCGTGAGGTCGGTCGCCTGGCGCGCCGTCGCCGCACGCTCGCCGTAGCCCGACACGAGGTACGGGAGCCGGTCCTCCTCGTAGCTCGTCCCCTCCTCCTCCCAGTGTGAGGAGTCGCCGGTCGCGGCGTCGTACACCTGCGCCTGCTTTTTTGCGACCTCTCGGCTCCGGCTGCTCGAGCCGTCGCTCGCGTCGTCGGGTCCGGCGCCGCCGCGGCTTCCGCCGCCGGTACCGCCGCTGCCCGTTCCAGACCCGCGCCGCGCGTCGTCGTGCGGGCGACAGTTCGAACAGACGAGCAGGCGCGCGCCGGCGACGTTCGCCCGTTGGAGGCTCGTCGTCTCGCGCCCGCAGAGCTCACAGGCGTCGCCGTCGTCTCCGCCGTCTCCGCCGCCCGTGGAATACTTTGGCATACTTCACGTAGCGGCCCGCGGGCGATAAAAGGTGGCGGGCCGTTCGCCGCGGTTGACTCCGGCTCCGGTCCGGCACAGCCCTTCTCGCCGCCCGGAGACCGGGTTCGCAAACGACGGACACTGTCGAGTCCGCGCCTCAGCGGCAACGCCGGCCGATTGACACACCGTTTTGCCCCTCTCTTTCCAGTGATCGGTAGATGTCTCTGCGCTCCGATCTGGACGCCGTTCCGCGCGAGACCGCCCTCGTGGTCGGGCTCGTGAGCGGCTCGCACGTCGTGAACCACCTGTATCTCGTCTTGTTTCCGCCAATCTTGGCGACGCTCGCGGCCGACTTCGGCGTCGGGCTGGCCGCGCTGGGGGTCGCGATGGGCGTCCAGGCGTTCGTCAACACCGCCTTACAGCTCCCGTACGGCTACCTCTCGGACAACTACGACCGGGTGATCACCCTCGGTCTCTGTCTCGGACTCGGCGCGATTGGCGCCGGCATCCTCGCGGTCGCCCCCACCTTCGAGGTCCTCCTCGTCGGCCAAGCCGTCCTCGGCGCGGGCGTGGCGGGCCACCATCCGGCTCACTTCCCGCTGCTCTCGGACGCCAGCAGCGCCGACGTCCGCGGGAAGGCGTACAGCGCCCACGGCTTCGCCGGCAACCTCGGGTTCGCCGCGCCGCCGGTCGTCATCGTCGGCGTCACGGCGCTGCCGGGAGCGACCTGGCGACACGCCTTCGGGCTGATCGCGGCCGTCGGGGCGTGTTACGGGGTCGTCGCCTGCTACGTGCTCGCCAGACACGTGAGCGACGAGGTGACGCGGCCGAATCCCGGCGCCGACGACGCGCGAGCGGAGACGACCTCCCGGCTGGCCCGCGTTCGCGAGGAGCTCCGGGCGCTCGGGCGGTCGCGGCCGATCCTCGGATTGGGCGTCGTGGCGATGCTCTCGTCGACCGCGTTCTGGGGCGTCTCCTCGTACCTGGTGGTGTTTTTAACCGACGGCTACGGCGTCGCCTCCGGGATCGCGAGCCTCTCGCTGACCGCGATGTTCCTCACCGGCGCCGGACTGATCCTCGCGGGCGGCGTGTTGGCCGACCGGTTCCAGCCGGGCGCGATCCTCGCCGGCGCGTACGCGCTCGTCGGCGTCGCCGTCTTCGCGCTGGCGTCGACGGCCGCCCCGCCGCTCGTCGCGGTCGGCATCGGCGTCCTCGCCGGCAGCCTCGGCAGCCTCGGTCTGCCCGCCCGCGACAAGCTCGCCGACCTGTTGTCCTCGCGGAGCGACATCGGCCGGAACTTCGCGGTCGTGACGATCGGGATCATGATCGGCAACACCGTCGCGCCGCCGCTTTTCGGCGCGCTCATCGAGACGGCCGGCTATCGGGGGACGTTCACGCTCGTCGGCGGCTTCGCCGTCCTCGCGGCGCTCGCGACGGTCGCGATCGTGGCCCGCTACCGCGGCGGGATGCGAACGGGCCCCGGAGCGGCCGCCGGAGAGTGAGCTGCGGACCGCCGCTCACCACGCCGGCAGCAAAAGCAGCGCGACGGTCGCCGAGATGAAGACGAGCTTCAGCGCCGTGTTGACCGCGATCACTTTCGTGCCGAACGCGGGGCCCCAGATGCCGTACTGAAACGGGATCGAGCGTCGGAACGTCGAGACCGCAAACGAGAGAATTCCGCCGATGAGCAGGGTCGCGACGGCGGTTCGCGGGGTGAACGTCGACCCGAGAAGCGGCTCGATGGCGACCGCGCCGGCGGTCGTGTCGAGGGTGTACACCGCGACCACGGGGACGGCCGCGCTCGGCAGTCCCAGCGTCGCGGTGACCGGCTCGGCGACGGCCGTCAGCGATTCCACGTCGTAGTAGGTGACGAACGCCACCACCAGCGTGTACACGACCGCCAGCCGGGGGACGATCCGCCGGAGCGTGCCCAGCGACTTCTCGCCGGCGTCGCGGACGCGCTCGCGCCGGCCCCGCTCGTCGGCGTCGGGACCGGCCGCGTCGATGTCGGCGAGCGCCGCCCGGTCGACGTTGCGTCCGGACACCAGCAGGCCGCCGAGAACCACGCCAGTGACCGTGATCGCGAGCGCGATCCCGGCGCGGGCGGCGACGTACAACCCGCCGGTCGTCGCGCCGAGGATCGGGATCAACACCGGCACGTAGTAGGTGAACACGTGCTGGACGAATCCGAAGAACGTGTTTATCGTCACCGCCACGAGCGTGGCGCGGTCGTCGAGCAGCCCCGACTCGCGGTACTCCGCGAGCGTCGCGTACCCCGCGGTGGTCGACGCCGCGGTCGTGAGAATCGCGGTGCCGACCTCGTCGGGCAGATTCGCCGGTCGGGTGAGGTAGCCGGAGAGTCCGGCGACGTAACGGATCAGCCCGAACGCGACGGCGACGTTGGCGGCGAACACCCCGACGGCGATGAACGCCGATATCCGCACGAGCCGCGGGACGACCTCGGCGAGCAGCCCGAGGAGTTCGGCGACGACCGGATACACCCGAGCGGGTACGCCCCGCCCGGCCAAATGGCCATCGGAATCGGCCGCGATCGCGTGACTGCGCGTCCGCCGAAACCGCTCGACCGGTGCGGTTCGGCTCGCGCGGGACTTATGATGCCGGAGCGCGAATCGCCTCACCGATGGCACCCGCCGAGGACGACATCTCGATCGAGGAAAAGCGCGTGTACGCCGGCTCCGCGGGCCGGACCGACGCGTACCTCGCGGCCGACGTCGGCGTCGTCCGGGTCGCGATCTCCGGCGACAAGGTGGGACCGTACGAGCTGGTCGCTCGCGACGCCGCCCGCGACGTCGCCGTTCTCGGGCGGCCCGACGCGCCCGACCTGATCGCCGTCGCGACCGACCACACGCTCGCGGTCGCGTCTGCGGCCGACGATCCGACGTTCGACCCCGTCGGGCTCGGCGCGTCCGTCGCGGTGGGCGTCTCCGACGGCGGCTTTCTCGCCGCGGACGCGACCGACGAACTCCACCGGGTGGACGTCCGCGCCGCCCCCGAGCCGGCGGGATCGCCGACGACCGACACGACACGGATCGGGAGCGTCGACGATCCCAGACGGATCGACGGCCCGCTGGTGGCGGCGGCCGACGGCGTTCACCGGGTGACGGGGACGGCGGCGGGCGCCGCGCCGACGGTCGAGACCGCCGGGCTCGCGAACGCCCGCGACGTCTCCGGGGCCGGGGTCCCGCTGGCGGCGACGGCGTCGGGGCTCTACTGGCTCGGAAACGGCTGGATGCCGGCGGCAGAACGGCCGGCGACGGCCGTCGCCGCCGACGGCAACGGCCACGCGATGGCCGTCGTCGACGGGACGCTGCGCGTGCATCCCGGCGGGGCCGGAGTCTCCGGCTCTCCGGCCGGAACCGTCGCCGAGACCCGCTGGGACGCCGACGCGTGGACCGAGACGGCGCTGCCGGTCGACGAGCGGCCGGTCGCGCTCGGCTACGGCCCGGGCCTCTCGGCCGTCGTCACGGCCGCCGGGACGGTGTGTGTGAACGCGGGCGACGGCTGGCGACACCAGGCGCTCGGCGTCGGTGAGGTCGGCGGCGTCGCGCTGGCGGCCGCGGCGTAGCGTCGGCCCGGTCTCAGGGGGTCGGCAGTTCGACCGGCTCGCCGTCGGCGTACACGGTCGGGTCGCGGACGATCCCGTCGAGGTGCAACGGCGCGTCGGTCTCGCCGCCGATCCCCGCGTTGTCCCCGATCGCGATGTGGACCGTTCCCGCGGCCTTCTCGTCGAGGAGCACCGAACCCACCAGCTCGTCGACGCCGACGTTGGTGCCGATCCCGAGCTCGGCGAGGTTGTAGGCGGCGTCGCCGACCGTCTCGGCGGCGGCCTCGACGTCGGCCCGGACGGCGTCGTCTTCGATCGCGGTGACCAGCCCGTCTTCGACCTCGAACGCCAGCCGCTCGTCGGAGTCGAGCAGCCCGTGGGGCATCATCGTTCCGTCGACGACGTAGGTGCCGGTCGCGGCCTCGGGGGCCACGAACACCTCGCCCGCCGGCAGGTTCGAGAACGTTCCCGGGCTGTGGACGACGCCGGTGTCCGAGAGCCACTCGCGGCCGCCGATCTCGAACGTGATGTCGGTTCCCGCCGGCGCGGTGACGCGAATCTCGTCGGCGTCGCCGACCGCCGCCAGCATCGCGTCGCAGGCGTCGTCGATGGCGGCGTAGTCGGCGTCGAGTCCGGTGACGAACACGTCTTCGGTGATTCCCGGGAGCGTCGCCCCTCGCGATCCGGCGTCGCAGGCGGCTCCGCGGGCGCGGGTGTGGCTCAGGCTCTTGGTCGTCGGCGCGAGGAAGACGTCGCTGTCGGCCATCGCGGCCGCCACCGGCGCCGGCGGTTCGGTGCCGTGCTGGTCGCTCGGCGGGTATCGGAGCACGGTCGCGTCGTCGGTCGCCGCGGTCGCCGCGGCGTACAACGCGTCTCCGATCGGCTCGCGCTTGTCGTCGGTGACGACGACGACCGACTCGTCTGCTCCGACGTTCAAACACTGCTCGATGGCGGTGCGGGCCGCGTCCGCGAGGCGCTCGCTCATACGGTTCCTTCGGATGCCCCGGTCGTTAGTCCTTCCGCCGCGGGCATTACTCTATTTTTACTGCGTTATGGAACAATGTTGTATACGCTATACGCCCCGAATTAACCGAGCTATTACTCGCGGCGTAGTTAGTTTCTAGAAAATACACTCGAAAGAATTATTGGGGGTCGAGTGGACGTAAAGATATGATACGCGTGGGGGTCAACGGCTACGGAACGATCGGCAAACGCGTCGCGGACGCGGTCGCGGCACAGCCCGATATGCGCCTCGTCGGCGTCACGAAGACGCGGCCGAACTACGCGGCCGAGGCCGCGCTCCGACGCGGCTACGACCTATACGCCGCCGTCGCCGACAGGACGGCCGAGTTCGACGCCGCCGGCATCGACGTCGCCGGCAGCCTCCCGGACCTGCTCGACGCCGTCGACGTCGTCGTCGATTGTTGTCCGTCCGGCGTCGGCGCGCAGAACCGCTCGACGTACGAGACCCACGGCGTCCCGGCGGTGTTTCAGGGCGGCGAGGACGCCGACGTCGCCGACGCCTCCTTCGCCGCCCGGACGAGCTTCGAGGCGGTCCGCGACGCCGGGGCCGACGCCGTGCGAGTCGTCTCGTGTAACACGACGGGGCTCGCGCGCCTGCTCGCGCCGCTGGACGAGGCGTACGGCATCGAGAAGGCCCGCGTGACGCTGATCCGACGCGGCGGCGACCCCGGCGAGACCGACCGCGGCCCGATCAACGACGTGGTGCCCGACCCGGCGACGATCCCCTCACACCACGGGCCGGACGTGAACGCCGTCCTCCCGGACGTCGACGTCGACACCGCCGCGCTGAAGGCGCCCGTCACCGCGATGCACACCCACAGCGTCAACGTCACCCTCCGTGCGACGCCGACGGCCGACGCCGTCCGCGACCTCTTTGCCGGCGAACGGCGGCTCTTTTTGATCCCCGAAGACGCGGGTATCGACGGGGCGGGCAAACTCAAGGAGTACGCGATGGACATCGGGCGGCCTCGCGGCGACCTCTGGGAGAACTGTCTCTGGGCGGAATCGATCGAGGTCGCCGGACGCGACCTCTACCTCTTCGAGAACGTCCACCAGGAGGCGGACGTGGTCCCCGAGAACGTCGACGCGATCCGCGCGATGGTCACCGACGTGCCGGCAGCCGAGTCGGTCGAGCGGACGAACGAGGCGCTCGGCGTCGGCGTCGAGAGCCTGCTCTCGGCGGACGGACAGGCCCGCGACCCGGTCGCCGCCGACGACTGATCCGGGCCGCGGTCTTTCGCCGACGGCTACCGGTCGGCCGGCGCCGTCACCAGAAACGTTCGGCCGCCGCGCCGCTCGAGGTGTACCTCGCTGCCGGCGACCCGGTTCGACCGGGCGCGGTCGGCGATGCGGTCGGTGCGACACTCCGTGACGTCCACGCGCGTCGGCGCTGCGTATCTCGGTCGGTCTTCGGCTATCGCGCTCATACCCGGTGTTCGGGCTCGACGGGCCTATACCCGAGCCAACCGCGGAGTGAAACTGAAAGTGGATATCGCTCGGCGGCCGGCGCTACTCGAACCGGTCCGGCGGCCGCCGGTGGTCGGTCGACTGCTCGTAGCCGTACGCGAGCTCGAAGAGACGCGGCTCGTCGAAGGGGCGGCCGAGGAGTTCGAGCCCGACCGGCAGCCCCTCGTCGGCGAACCCGGCCTGTAACACGATCGACGGGAGGCCGGTGTGTGCGGACAGCTCACACCGCATCTCCGAGAACGGCTGGGAGTCCGGAATCTCCACCGGCAACACCGCCGACGGCGGGTACAACAACGCGTCGAGGTCGTTCTCGACCAGCCGCGCGAGCGTCTCGTTCCGAACGGTCTCGCGTCTCGCGAGCGCCCGAAGGTACTCCGGGTCGTCGTCCAACCCGTCGACGTCGGTGTCGAGGATCCCGCCCTCTGTGACCCGCCGTTCGATGCTGGGCGCCATCGTGCCGCTCTCGGCCAACTCCCGCAACGAGTCGACCGGCGTCCCCTCCCGTTCCGCGAGATACGCGTCGAAGTCGCGTTTGAACTCCTTGCCGACGACCCGTGCGGACTCCACTAACTCCTCGTCGACGGCCTCGACCGGGTCGACAAGCACCGCTCCCGCCGCCTCCATCTCCGCCATCGCGGCCTCGATCGTCTCCTCGACCGCGTCGGCCGTCTCGGCCGGCGGCTCCGCCGGCTCCGACACCTCGAACAGGTCTCTGAGCACGCCGATTCGCGCCCCGTCGAGCCCGTCGGGGTCGAGGTGTGCCGCGTACCCGTCTGGGGGAACCTCCTCGGCGCCGGCCGCCGTGACCGGATCCGTCGGGTCGTAGCCGACCATCGCTCCGAGTACGTGTGCGGCGTCGGCGACCGTCCGGGTGATCGGCCCCGCGGTGTCCTGTGTCGCCGAGAGCGGCACGATCCCGCTTCGGCTCACCAGCCCGGTCGTGGGCCGGACCCCGACGAGGTTGGTGAACGCCGGCGGCGACCGAACCGACGAACAGGTGTCCGTCCCGGTGCCGACCGCCGCGAGGTTGCTCGCGACCGCGACCGCGGTCCCGCCGCTGGACCCCGACGGCCGCCGGTCGAGCGCGTAGGGGTTTCGCGTCTCGCCGCCGAGTGAACTCACCGAATCGACGCCGAAGGAGAGCTCCTGGAGGTTCGCCTTGGCGACGATCACCGCTCCCGCCTCGCGGAGTTGTTCGACGACGAACGCGTCCTCGTCGGGGACGAACTCCGCGAAGCGTTGTGACCCCGCGGTCGTCGGCATGTCGGCCGTGTCGTGGTTGTCCTTGACCGTCGTCGGAATCCCGTGGAGCGGCCCGACGGGGCCGTCCGCCTCGAACTGCGCGTCCAACTCTCCGGCGCGTTCGACCGCGTCGTCGTTGACCGTGATGATCGCGTTGAGCGTGTCGGCGTGCTCGGCGATCCGGTCGAGGTACGCCTCGGTGAGCCGCTCGGCGGTCAGCGTCGACGACGCGAACGCCGCGTGTATCTCGTCGATCGTCGCCTCCGAGAGGTCGAACGCCGCCTCGATCGTGTTGTCGTCCATCTACCACACGCGACGGATCCGGACG
>CAZKXC010000035.1:18531-21136 GCA_964556645.1 uncultured Halobellus sp. | reverse complement strand
GCCGATCCGCGTCGTCCAGGCTCGACCCGCGCCCGGGCGAAGCGCGCGAACGGCGCGGTCGCCCTCCTCGACGGTCGGTTGAACGACGATGGTCTCGCCGTCGACGACGGCCGTCGCCGCGCCGGTGCCGTCGTCGCCGTCGGCGGGCGCGGACTCCCAGACGACGGTCACCTCCGTGGTCGGATCGTCGAAGCCGACGAACGCAAACGCGGCGACGCCGACGCCGGTCGCGCCGCCGGCAAACAAGATCAGCGTCGCGAAGAGAACGCGGCGGTCCATTGCCGGCGGTTCGGCGGGTAGCGGCATACCGCTGTCGGATGCGGATCGGGGTGGCCGTGATCAAAACCGTGCGACCGGACGGGTGGAGATCCGCCGCGGGTGGGTCGGCCCTCTTCTCGCCGCGAGTCAGACGACGAGACCGATCGCTCGGTAGGCCAAGCCGAGCACGAAGACGGCGAGAAGCGCCCCCGTCGCGAGGACGACGATCGGCGAGAGCCGTTCGGTCTTCTGGTCGAAGGTGAGCGCGTCCATGCGTTGCCGCTCGCCGTGGCGGGATTTGAACCCTTCGCTCGACCGCGGCCGATATCGTGGGCGCGAGGAGAAGCTTGATATGCGTCTCGGCGCACCGTCACCGCACATGTCTCACGCCGGAACAAAGGCGAACGAGCGCGGTCGGGGGCGGAATGTCGGACGGTGAGCCGGGGGCGGGCGACGCCGCCGAGGCGGGCGAGCTCGTGGTCGTCTGCGGGCTGCCCGGGGTCGGCAAGACCACCGTCGCCGAGCGGATCGCCGACCACCTCGGCGGCCGCGTCCTCCGAACGGACGTGATCCGCAAGGAGCTGTTCGACGAGCCGACGTACGCCGACGCGGAGACGGAGACGGTGTACACGGAGCTGATCGACCGCGCCCGCCGACGAGTCGCCGCCGGCGAGGCCGTCGTCCTCGACGCGACGTTCGCCGACGAGCGCTTCCGAGCCGCGGCGGGAGCGATGGCCGACCGCGCCGCCGACGGGTTCACGCTCGTGAAAGTCGAGTGTGACGAGTCGGTGGTCGAACGACGGATCCGGCGCCGAGACGGGATCAGCGACGCCGACTTCGACGTCCACCTGCAGTTCAGGCGCCTGTTCGACCGGATCGACGCCGGCGACCGCGACCGCTCGAACCGCTGGGCCGACGTGGTCGTCGTGGACAACTCCGGCGACGAGACCGAGACGTTCGCGCAGGTCGACGCCGTGTTCGGCTGAGCCGTCGAGGGTCGTACACGCTCACGCGAGACGCTCCGGACCGCGTCTCACATCACTTATACCCGCGTATCCCGTATCAGTTTCCGTGAGCGAAGAATCCGGGCGTCGGGACCTCCGAATGCCCTCCGATGACGAAGTGTTCGCCGTCGTGACCGAGCACCTCGGCGGCAACCACGTCCGCCTCCGTTGTGTGGACGGCGAGACCCGCCTGGGACGAATCCCGGGTCGGATGAAGTATCGAACCTGGATCAACGAGGGCGACGTCGTCCTCGCGGAGCCGTGGTCCTGGCAGGACGAGAAGGCAAACGTCGAGTGGCGGTACACAGACGACCAGGCCGACCAGCTCCGGCGTGAAGGCCACATCCAGTAGTCAGACGCGTCCGTTTTCGAGGGTACGCCGCCGAAGCCGGGACGGACACGTCCGTCGATCGAACTCGGTTCGACCCGCCCGACTCGACCGACACGGTGAACCGGCCCGACGCCCCCGGCGTCTGCGGGCGTGATCACGGTGCCGACGACCGGATATCGTCGGACGCCGAGACCGTTCGTCCCCGCCGGCGCCGGCGCGGATGTCGGGGCTCAGAAGATGTTGGCCTGGCGGTAGACGGAGATGCCCTCGTCGGTGATCTCGTAGGGCTTGGTCTCCCGGGAGTGGTTGGCGTCGCGCACCTTCTGTATCTCGACGGCGAGACGGGTTTCACGGAAGTCAGAGCCGCGGACGTACTGGAGCACGAACACGCCGTCGGTCAGGTACTCGACGAGTCCGTACCGCGAGGCGTACGGCGTGTCGGCGTCCGCCTCGGAGGTGAGAAGCGTCGTCACGCCCGCTTCCTTGAGCAGTCGGGTGAACCCGAACACCTCGGAGCGTCGCTTCGCGGGATGGTCGTACATCATCTCCAGAAGCGAGACGGAGTCTAACACGAGCCGTTCGGCGTCGAACGACGCGATGAGTCGGGTGAGGTCGTTGCGGATCGACGCGAGCGAGTTCGCCATCTCGATGGGGTCGAGCGAGACGACGGCGAGCCGACCCTCGTCCGCGTGGCGTTGAAACGGCCACCCTTTCTCCTCGGCCGTCGCGATGATCGACTCCCGGCTCTGCTCGAGCGTGATGTACACCGCGCGCTCGCCGGCGTCGAGCGCCTCGTTGAGAAATTGGAGCGCGAACGTGGTCTTTCCCGTCCCCGCGCCGCCGATGACCGTCATGAGCGAGCGGTCCGGGACGCCGCCGAGGATCATCTCGTCGAGTCCCGCGATTCCGATGTCCGTCCGGTCGATGTCGGTCTCGAACTCCTCGGCGTCGGCCTCGTCGAAGCCCGTCGGGCCGTCCGCGCCGCCGTCTGGGGGATCGGCATCGCCGAACG
>CAZKXC010000035.1:12130-18431 GCA_964556645.1 uncultured Halobellus sp. | reverse complement strand
GACTCGGCGTCGTCGTCCGCGTCGTCCGCTGACCCGTCGCCGTCGGTTGGCGTTTCGGATTCCGCGTCGGAGTCCGACGCGTCCGCGTCGAGCTCCCGCAGCGCGCGCTCGAACCAGTCGTCCTCCTCGCTCATGGTTCGGGCCGGCGGATCGGGCTCGCCATACGACCGATCAGAGGAGGTGGTGGCTTGAAGCTTTTCCGGAGCGCGGTGTCCACACGCTTTTACTCGGCGCGGGGGAAGCGGACCACATGGAAGTGGGTATCGTGGCGCGAAAGGGGAGCCCGGAGGCCGTCTCCGTCGCCGCCGAGATACGCGACGCCGTCCGCGACCGCGGAGAAACGGTCTGGGTCGACGAGCGGACTGCGAGCCACCTCGGCGCCGAGGGGCGCGCGGTCGACGCGCTGGCAGACTGCGACCTGGCCGTCGCCGTCGGCGGAGACGGCACGTTCCTCTTCGTCGCGCGCAACGCCGAGGAGACTCCGGTTCTCGGGGTCAATCTCGGCGAGGTGGGGTTTCTCAACGCCGTCCCGCCCGGCGCGGCCGAGCGAGCCGTCGATCTGGCGGTCGAGGAGTTTCGCGGCGACGGGATCCGGGTCCGGGAGGTGCCGCGGCTCGCCGCCCGAGCCGACGGCTGGACGTCCGTTCCGGCCGCCAACGAGGTGGTCGTCCAGGGCGACAGGCGCGGCCCCGGCGGCGGGATCGACTACGAGCTGTCCGTCGACGGCTCGCAGTACTCGGCGGGACACGCCGACGGCGTCCTCGTGGCGACGCCCACCGGGTCCACCGCGTACAACCTCTCCGAGCGAGGGCCGCTCGTCCACCCCGAGGTCGCCGGCCTCGTCGTCAACGAAATGGCGGCCGACGAGTCGATGCCGCCGCTCGTCGTCGACGTCGACGCCACGGTGACGGTGTCGGTGTCGGATCCCGGCGGGGTCGTCGTCGTCAGCGACGGCCGGAACACGAAGACGATCTCCGGCCCGACGGAGGTGACGGTCGCGCGCACGGTGCCGCCGATGCGGATCGCCGGTCCCGAGTCGGACTTCTTCGAAGCCCTGGAGAAGCTGTCGTGAGAACGAGATGGACGCGCGGCCGGGCCCAGACGCACGCGGGTCGGCTCCGCGTCGACGGGGACCGATGACGCCGCCGCTCGGAATGGCACCGTTCGCGAATCAGTCGCGAGCCGAGCACGCCGGTGTCCTCCTCGGCGGCGCCGCCGCGTGCCTGCTCGGGTACGCCGGCGGAGTGAGCCTGCTCTTCGGAATCGACGCGCTCGGCCACGGCGAACCCGCCGGGCCACGCCGGATCGCCGCCGTCTTCGGCTCGCTCGCCTGCTGGGGGTTCTACGCCGGGGCGTTCGTGCGGGGAAAGGGTGGGCCGGTCACGGACGTCGTCGTCTACCCGGTCGCCACGGTGGCGGTCGTCCCGGTCGCGTTTCGGTGGGCCCTCTTCGGTCCGGCGTGGGACGCGGTTCGAGACCGCGTCGGCCTGCTGGCGTTCCGGCCGGAACCGCTCGTCGACGCCGCCGTTCTCGTCCTGCCGGGCGTCGCGTTCGCCGCGGGCCTGCTCGCGCTGTGGGCGAGTCTGCTCGGCGAGTCGGCGATCGAAGACTGGAAGCGCGAGCACCTCTCGGCGGCCTTTCGGGAGGCGTTCGTCGAGGAGTGACCGAGACGGTGGGTCGCCGCTGGAGGCGGACCCACAAGGCGTTTTATTCAGGGGCGCGGAGTCGGTGCCGTGAACCGGCGGACCGCGTTCTTCGGTGGCCTCGTCGCCGCCGTCGTCCTCGGAGCGACGGCGGTGGTCGCGTGGCGAGTCTCGCCGGCCGCCGTCTTCGAGCGGCTGACGTGGCTCGCGAGCGACCCCCTTCGGTTCGGCGTCGCGCTGCTCGCGCTCACCGCGGTCAGACCCGTTCTGGCGTGGCCGACGACGCTGCTCGCGGTCGTCGCCGGCTTCGGCTACGGCTGGCTCGGCGTGCCGCTCGGCGTCGCGCTGCTGGTGGTGACCGCGCTGCCGGCGTACGGGCTCGCGCGGGCGGGACGACTCCGGCTACGGACCGAGTCGGAGACGGCCGACCGGCTGTGTGGCGCCGGCGAGCGGTTCGCCGACGCGGCCGGAGACGTCCGGGCCGTCACGGCGACGCGACTGCTCCCGTTGCCGTCGGACGCGATCTCGGTCAGCGCCGGCGCCGCCGGCGTTCGGCTGCGGCCGTTCCTCGTCGGGACCGCCTTAGGAGAACTCCCGTGGGCGATCGTCGGCGTCGCGGTCGGCGTCTCGCTCGACCGTCTCGCGGCCGGAACCCTCGCCGCCGTGGATCCGACGGCCCTCGTCGCGATGGCCGGACTCGGAGCGCTGTTGCTCGCCGGGCCGGTGTATCGAGCGATCGTGCGAGACCGCCTCGCGGCGACGGCGTGAACGGCCGTCGCCGCGGCGGCAGCCCGACCGCCCGGTGATGCCCGCGGGACGGTCGGAGCGAGTCGTGTGCCTCCGGTGGGAACCGATCGATGCGGCAACGCGCATTCCCCCAGTCCCCGGATCCCGGGACCGCTCCCAGCCCTTACCCCGAGGCCGACTCACCCGAATCCGGCGCCGGAAGCGCCGCGAACGGTGCCGCGGGTGAGTCGGCCTCAACGGGGGACGAGGGGGACGCGCCGCGTCGCCGGTTACGTCTCGCCGTCCGCGCCGTCGGTCGACTCGTAAGCGACCTCGATACCCCGCGGCACGGGGCGGAGCAGATACCTCCCCGTGCCGCGGCGAACCGGCGCGAAGTCGGCGGTGAAGCTCGTCCGCGTGTTCTCGCGGATCTCGAACGGTTCGTTGAACGTCAGCGGCGCGTCTCCGGGCCGGTCGACGGCCGCGTCGTCGCCGTCGGCGAGAGTGCCGTCGACGGCCGAGATGTCGAGCTGGAGGTACTGGTAGGTCGCGGTCGACAGCTCGCGCTCGTCGATCAGCTGTGTCTCCTCGCCCTGTAGCCGGACGAGGTCGGCCTGTTGTGGCTCGTCGAACTTGTGATACTCGCGGTCGGCCGGCTCGTCGTCGGTCGCGGTTTCGTTGTCCGTCGCGTTCGCTCCAGTCTCTTCCGTGCCGTTCGTGGCGCCCTCGGGGCCGAGCCAGATCCCCTCGATGGTGACGACGAGCGACTCGAAGTCGCCGATGTCGGCCGGCTGGTCGGTGACGCCGGTCGCGAGCGTGCCGGTCGCACGCCCGACACACCCCGCGAGGCCGGCGACGCCGACCGCCGCCGCGCCGGTCGCCCGCAGGTACTCCCGCCGACCGAGCGTGTCCGTATCGGAGCGTCGATCGGCCACGTTAGACACCTCCCTCAGCGACCCTGTCGCTCGCCTCGCCCGCGTCGCCGGCGATGCCGCTCACGGTCGCGCCGAGGTCGTCGACAGCTCCCGAGAGGGAGTCGTTCACGCTCCCGAGAATGTCTCCGACGAAGTCGGGCACCGGCTCGGGGAGGTCACTCGGCGGTCCGGCATCGTCCGGCGCGGCACCGGGGCCGGGCGAGGCCGCAACGGCACCGGCTGCCGCGCCGGTGCCGATCAGTACCACCGCGGCGAGCGCGACGGTCATCGTCGTTCGGATCGGGTTCATGCCGATTCCCGCTCGGGGCGACAGCCATTTCAACACCCGTCGTCGTTCGGCCGAATTTCCCCGGATTAACGCGGATTAACCGCCGGAAGGCGCCGGTCTACCCGTTTCGAGCGGATCGGCCGGCGGTCGCGGCGCTGGCGGAGAACACTTCTCGTCGAAAACGCCGTCGGAGCCGTCGCGCGACGAACCCGCGCGGCCGACTCCCGCTCAGGGCTCCAGGCGGTTCGGGTCGCGCGGGAACATGATCGCCTCCTTGATGTTGTCGAGGCCGGCGACCTGCTGGACGAGTCGGTCGATGCCGAGTCCGTACCCGCCGTGGGGAGGGGTACCGAAGCTCAGCGCCTCGATGTAGAACTCGAAGTTCGCTTGTTCGACCCCTTCCTCCTCCATCACCTCGACCATGCGGTCGACGTGGTGTTGCCGCTGGCCGCCCGAGGAGAGCTCCTGGCCCCGGTAGATGAGGTCGAACTTCCGGGAGGCGATGTCGTCGCCCTCGACGTCTTGCATGTAGTAGAACTTCTCGTCGGGGTAGCCGACGACGAAGAACGCGGGGTGACCCTGCGCCTCGAAGTGGTCGCCGAGCAGCTTCTCGCCTCTGGTGTCGAGGTCGGTCGGGTCGTCCGGGAAGTGGCCGAACTCGGTCTCGAGAATGTCCAGCGCCTCGTCGAAGGTGATCCGCGGGAAGTCGTCTTCGGGAACGGCGAGGTCGACGTCGAGCAGCTCGAGCTCGCGCTCGGCCTCCTCGGCGACCGCTCGGAGCGCGTACCGGAGCGATTCTTCCTGCACGTCCATCACGTCGTGGTGGTCGTCGATGTACGCCAGCTCGACGTCGAACATCGCGATCTCGGAGACGTGTCGCGAGGTCGCGAAGTCCTCGGCGCGGAACGCGGTGCCGGTCTCGTACACCGCCTCGTAGCCGGCCGCCATCAGGATCTGTTTGTACAGCTGCGGGCTCTGTGAGAGAAACGCGTCCCGGTCGTAGTAGAGGATCGGGAACAGCTCCGCGCCCCCCTCCGCGCCGCCCTTCGAGATCAGCGGCGTCTTGATGTCGACGAACCCCTCCGCGTCGAACCAGTCTTCCATCGCGGTCATCAGCGTCGAGCGCAGCGAGAACACCGCGAGCGTCTCCGGCTTTCGGAGGTCGAGCGCGCGGTTGTCGAGCCGGGTCGAGAGGTCGACGTCGACGTCCTTCGAGAGTTCCAGCGGAAGCGGCGAGTCCGCCTCGTCTATCACCTCGTACGCCGTCGGCGCGATCTCGACCCCGCCGGGAGCCTGGTCGCTCTCGATCGGGTCACCGACGACCCGCACGACGTCCTCGGAGTTGACGTCCTCGACGGCCGCGAACAGCTCCGGCTCCCGTTCTTCTTTGAACACGACCTGAATGAGCCCCTCGCGGTCGCGCACGATGAGAAAAACCAGCCCGCCGAGGTCTCGGACCTCGTGGACGTGGCCGGCGACGGCGACCTCGTCCGCGTCCGGGTCGACCTCCGACGTGTGGATTCGATCGATCATGGGTGTGTTGTCTCGAACTGGCCGGGCGTCGGGCATAGGCCTGTCGTCTTCGCGCCGGCTGAGCCGGGCGTACGAGGGACGCAAGCGGCGTTCGGGTCGATTCGCCGTCGGAATGGCTCCCGTCGGCTCAGCTCTCGTCGCCCGAGTTCTCGTCGGCGACGCGGTCGTGGACCGTCGTCTCCGCCCGTCGGAGCACCGCCCGGATCGGGAGACCGGTCGCGGCGGCGACCGCCGCCGCGTCGTCGTACTCGGCGCTCACGTCGTAGACGTCTCCCGCCGTCGTCGCGGCGACCTTCACCGACACCTCGTGGTCGACCCCGTCGACCGACAGGGTCGCCGTCTCGAACGACCGGTCGGCGATCCATCGGTGAGTCGCCCCCGCCTGCCGCACGCCGAGCGTCCCCGTCTCACGGGCGAGCCGCTCCGCGACCGCCGGCGCGTCCGCCGGCTTACAGATCACCTTCACCAGGTGGCCCGGCCGCGACTTCTTCATCGTCGTCGGGACGACGGTCACGTCGCGGGCTCCCACATCGGCGAGCGTCTCCTGGAGACCGCCGAGCACCTCGGGGGCGGCGTCGTCGAGGGTGGTTTCCAACACCGCGATGTCGTCGTGACGGAGACGGTCGGGGCTCGGTCCGGACCGGTCCGGCGACCCGCCGCCGTCGCCGACGAGCGCGCGGAGCACGTTCGGGTGGGATTCCAGCGTCGCCTCGCCGGCACCGTAGCCCGCGCTCGCGACGCGCAGTTCGGGGAGCGCGTCGGTCGTGTCGGCGACGGCACCGAGAATCGCCGCGCCCGTCGGCGTCAGGAGTTCTCGGTCGACCGGCCCGCCGACGAGCGTGAGCCCCGTCCGCTCGGCGATCGCCACCACCGCCGGGGCCGGGATCGGGTAGACGCCGTGGCTCATCTCGACCTCGCCGCCGCCGACCGCGACCGGCGTGGTGACGACCCGATCGACGTCGAGGTCGGCGAGAAGCAACGCCGCACCGACGACGTCGGCGACCGCGTCGTCCGCACCGACCTCGTGAAAGGCCGTGTCCGCGAGGTCGGTGCCGTGGACGGACGCCTCCGCCCGGCCGAGCAGTTCGAAGGCGTCGAGCGCGGTCGATTCGGCCGTCGCCGGAAGCTCCATCGATTCGACGAGGGCGACGACCTCGGGGTAGGTGCGGTGGACGCCCGCTCCCTCTGCGTGCGCG
>CAZKXC010000035.1:1770-12030 GCA_964556645.1 uncultured Halobellus sp. | reverse complement strand
GAGGGCGACGACCTCGGGGTAGGTGCGGTGGACGCCCGCTCCCTCTGCGTGCGCGCGGTCGTGGCTCCGGCCGTCGCCGTGGCCGTGCTCGTCGCCGCCGTCGCCGTGGCTGTGCTCGTCGCCGGCGTGGTCGTGCTCTTCGTGACCGTCGCCTGCGCCGGCCTCCGTGAGGAGGACGTCGACGGTCGTCGCTCCGATTCCGCGGTCCACCGTCTCGCCGACCTCGTACCGAACCGGAAGGCGGTCTTCGACCGGCGACAGGACCGCGGGATCGCCGCCGGCCGCGATCAGCGCGGCGCAGATCATGTCGCCGGCCGCGCCGGTTCGGCCGTCGAAGACGAGCGTTCGCATGTAACGACGGACGCGCTCCACGAGTAAAGAGCCATCCGGATCGCGACCGACACCGGGTCGTGCGCCGCGGCCCAGACGACTGAGCGGCCCACGGAGCGGGTGGCCTCGAACACCGACGAGCGGCGGCCAGACGCCGCGTGCGTCTCAATTTCAGGAACGATCCGTATGTCTGTCGGCTGTGATTTCCGAATATATAAACCCCGCCTGGACGATTCGACAGATAACGAATGGATCATCCAGGCCCACCACAGTTCGTAGCGGTCGGCGACGTGATACAGTTGGCCCCGCGTGACCCGGACCCGGAGGCGACCTACCGGTGGACGGTCACCGAGGCACCGCTCGCGAGCGAGGCGACCCTCGGAGACGACGCGGTCGAAGAGTTCGTCCCGGACGCCCCCGGCCGGTACACGGTGACGATAGAAACGCCGACGGAGAGCCACGACCTGACGATTCGCGTCTTCCCGGGCGAGCGCCGACCGACCGGCGAGGGAGCCGGACCGGTCGGACAGGCCGGCCAGAGCGGCTACAGCGGGTTCAGCGGCTACAGCGGCTACAGCGGGCAGAGCGGCTCGGCCCGTCCGGGCGAGAGCGGCGGCGCCAGCGGCTTCGCCTCCGGCTCCGGGTCGGGCGCACGCACGGAGCCGACGGGAGACGAAGAGGGCCGTCCGCGGGTCCGGCTCGACGCCGACGTCGAGGGCGAGACGGCCGTCGTCCGGGCGACGCCGACGCCGCACCCGGACTCGTCGCGCGAGGCCGACGACCTCGACGTCGAGTTCCTGCTCGACGACCGCGACGACGTCGTCCGCGACGACGTGACGGTCGACGACCGCGAGCTCCGGGTTCCACTCGCCGCGATAAGCGACCAACTGCGCGTCCACGGTGTCGCCGTCGGCGCGAGCTACAGCGTCGCCGACGCGGTGAGCGTCGAACGGCTGGGCGACGGCGAGACCGTCGCGACCCACCGGCTCAACGACCCGCCGGCGTGGGTGAGCGACACGACGCTGTACGAGATCTACGTCCGGGGGTACGCCGCCGACGACGAGGCGGCCGAAACCACCTTCGAGGCGCTCGAAAACCGCCTCGACTACCTCGAGGAGCTCGGTGTCGACTGCCTGTGGCTCACGCCCGTCCTCCAACACGACGGGAAGCCACACGGGTACAACATCACCGACTTCTTTCAGATCGCCGACGACCTCGGCGACCGCGACGACTACGAGGCGTTCGTCGACGCCGCCCACGAGCGCGGGATGGCGGTGCTTTTCGACCTCGTGTTGAACCACTCCGCGCGCGACCACGAGTGGTTCCAGGACGCCTACCAGAACCCCGACTCGCCGTACCGCGACCGCTACGAGTGGCAGGAGTCGGGCGAGCCGGGCACCTACTTCGACTGGGAGCTCATCGCGAACTTCGATTTCACCAGCCTCGACGTCCGGCGACACCTGCTCGACGCGGCCGACACCTGGGCGGAGATCGCCGACGGCTTCCGGTGTGACATGGCGTGGGCCGTCCCCGAATCCTTCTGGACGGAGCTCAGAGACCGGCTCAAGACGCGCGACCCGGAGTTCCTGCTGCTCGACGAGACGATTCCGTACATCGCCGACTTCCACGAGGGGATGTTCGACGTCCACTTCGACACGACGTTGTACTTCACCCTCCGGCAGGTCGGCAACGGCCACAAGCCGGCGGATGCCGTTCTCGACGCGGTCGAGGGGCGAGCGCGCTCCGGCTTTCCGGACCACGCCGCGTTCATGCTCTACATGGAGAACCACGACGAGACGCGGTACATCGTGGAGTGTGGCGACGACGCCACCAAGGCCGCCGCGGGCGCGTTGTTTACGCTGCCGGGGATTCCGATGTTGTACGGCGGCCAGGAGCTCGGCCAGCGGGGCAACCGCGATCCGCTGGCGTGGGACGACGCGCGCGACTCCGTCCGGTCGCACTACGACGACCTGCTCGCGCTCCAAGACGACCACCCGGCGCTCGGCTTCGACGGCGACCTCCACCGGATCGAGTACGAGACGGACACGCCAGAAGACGTCGTCGCCTTCGGCCGGGAGAACGGCGACGCGAGCTACGTCGTGCTTCTCAACTTCGGCGGAGAGCCGGCGACCGTCGGAATCGACGAGACCGTCGACGCGACCGACCTGGTCTCCGGCGAGTCGCGGGCCGCCGAGGGCGGGCTGACCGTCGAGGACGTCGCGGTCTTCGAGGTGGCCGGATGAACGCCGCCACGGACGCAGGGAAAGCCTCCCGTGCGCCGGCGAAAAGGCTCGGTGACGACGGCGTTTTAAACGCGGCGACCGTAGCGTGGGACAGTATGACACCCTGTGTCTCGGACGGGCGTCGAAGCACGCGACTGAGAGGTGACACCCGTCGAACCGACGGGCCCGTCCCCGAGCCGAGCACAGGGGCGAACACCCCCCGCGAAGAACTATGAACGAAGTCCAACTCGAAGTGGCGAAGGCGTACCCGAACGACTCGGGGCGCGGTATCGCGCGGCTCGACCCGGACACGTTGTTACACCTCAAGCTGTCGCCCGGCGACATCATCGAGATCGAGGGCGCGGAGACGACCGCCGCGAAGGTGTGGCGTGCCGACAGACAGGATTGGAACACCGACACGGTCCGCGTGGACGGATTCACCAGACAGAACGCGGACGTCGGCATCGGCGAGCGCGTCACCATCCGGAAGGCGGAAGCGGAGAAGGCCGACAAGCTCGTGTTGGCCCCGCCCGAGGAGGCGTCGGTCCAGTTCGGCTCGGACGCCGCCGGCATGGTGAAACGCCAGATCCTGAAACGGCCCGTCGTCGAGCGCGACATCGTCCCCGTGATGTCGTCGACGAACCACCCGTTCATGCGCTCGCCGGGACAGGCGATCCCGCTCATCGCGGTCGAAACCGACCCCGACGGCGTCTGTCTGATCACCGAAGACACCGACGTCGAACTCCGCGAGGAACCGATCGCCGGGTTCGAAAAGACCGGCGGCGGGATCACCTACGAGGACATCGGCGGGCTCAAAAACGAGATCCAGCGCGTGCGCGAGATGGTGGAGCTCCCGATGAAACACCCGCAGATCTTCTCGAAGCTCGGGATCGAGCCCCCACAGGGCGTCCTCTTGCACGGGCCGCCGGGCACCGGCAAGACCCTGCTCGCGAAGGCCGTCGCCAACGAGACCAGCGCGTCGTTCTTCTCGATCGCCGGCCCGGAGATCATCTCGAAGTACTACGGCGAGTCCGAACAACAGCTCCGGGAGATATTCGAGGACGCGAAAGAGGAGTCCCCCTCGATCGTCTTCATCGACGAGCTCGACTCGATCGCGCCGAAACGCGAGGACGTCACCGGCGAGGTCGAACGCCGCGTCGTCGCACAGCTGTTGACGATGATGGACGGGTTAGAAACCCGCGGACAGGTGGTCGTGATCGGCGCGACGAACCGGGTCGACAGCGTCGATCCCGCGTTGCGTCGGCCGGGACGGTTCGACCGCGAGATCGAGATCGGCGTCCCCGACGAGGTCGGCCGCAAGGAGATCCTCCAGATCCACACCCGTGGAATGCCGTTGTCGGACGACGTCTCGCTGGACCACCTCGCCGACGAGACCCACGGCTTCGTCGGCGCGGACGTCGAGAGTCTCACCAAGGAGGCCGCGATGAAGGCGCTCCGGCGGTACCTACCCGAGATCGACCTCGACGAGGAGGACATTCCGCCGAGTCTCATCGACCGGATGATCGTCAAGCGCGACGACTTCGCCGGCGCGCTGACCGAAGTCGAACCCTCCGCGATGCGGGAGGTGCTCGTCGAGCTGCCGAAAGTCTCCTGGGAGGACGTCGGCGGGTTGACCGAGGCGAAACAACAGGTGCAAGAATCCGTCGAGTGGCCGCTCACCACCCCCGAGAAGTTCGACCGGATGGGAGTGGAAGCGCCCAAAGGCGTGTTGTTGTACGGTCCGCCGGGCACCGGGAAGACGCTGATGGCGAAGGCGGTCGCCAACGAGACCAACGCCAACTTCATCTCGGTCCGCGGGCCACAGCTGCTCTCGAAGTGGGTCGGCGAGTCGGAGAAGGCGATCCGGCAGACGTTCCGGAAGGCCCGGCAGGTGAGCCCGACGATCATCTTCTTCGACGAGCTCGACAGCCTCGCGCCCTCGCGGGGACAGGACATGGGCAACAACGTCTCCGAGCGGGTGGTCAACCAGCTGCTGACCGAGCTCGACGGGCTCGAGGAGATGGGCGACGTCATGGTGATCGGCGCGACCAACCGGCCGGACATGATAGACCCCGCGCTGATCCGCTCGGGGCGGTTCGACCGGCTCGTGATGATCGGCCAGCCCGACCAGGAAGGCCGCGAACGCATCCTCGAGATTCACACGGACGAGACGCCGCTCGCGCCCGACGTCAGCCTGCGGGAGGTCGCGGAGATCACCGACGGCTACGTCGGCTCCGACCTCGAGGGGATCGCCCGCGAGGCGGCCATCGAGGCGCTGCGCGACGACGACGGCGCCGAGGAGGTGGAGATGAGACACTTCCGCCGGGCGATGGAGTCGGTCCGTCCGACCATCACCGAGGACATCATGTCCTACTACGAGGACGTGCGCCGCGAGTTCAAAGGCGGCGGCCGCGACGCGATCCGCGACGCCGGCGGGCGGGTCGGCTTCCAGTAGGCGGGCCGCCATGTCGGGCGGCCGGCGGGCCGTCCTGCCGGTCGTCACGAGCGGGGCGCTCGACGCCGGCGCGGGTAGAAAACAGCGACCGGTTCTGACGCCCCGTTCCGCGCCTTTTAACCTTCACACCGGCCAATCACGAGTATGACTCAGCCGCGCGTCCCCGGCGACGACCACGCGCTTCAGCTTCCGTGCGGCGAGAACGTCGGCCTCGGGGAGTTGGACCTCGGGATGCGGGAGTTCGAGTGCGACTGTGGCGAGACTCACGCGGTCGTGATGGACGTCCACCCGCCGGAGCGGTTCCTCCCCGATTTTCTCGTCGACGTGCTTCGGGAGGCGATCGAGACGACGAGCGAGGAGATGCCCGAGTTCGACACGCCGCACCTGCTCGGCGTGGTGTTAGAGGAGTTCCCGGAAGCGGTCGTCGCACACGACGCCAGCGGCGACGGCGACGTCGGCTACGCGATGGTGTGGGTGAGCGACTTCGACTCCCGCCGGCTCCACGAGGTGATCGTCGAGCTGGTGGTCGAGCTGATGGAACACGCCGTGAGCCACGCCGACGACAACGACGCCCTCTCGCAGTTTGAACGAGAGATGATGGAGTTCGACGTCGTGGCGTTCGTCGACCAGTATCGCGCGGAGCGCGACCTCGAGGTCGAAGACCCGTACGCTTGACATCCTCCCCGCGCTGAAGCGCGAGGCTTTCTCCTCGCACTTCCGTAACCCGACTCATCGTCGCCGACCCCCGTGTGGTGTGTGGGCGTCCTGCTTGCGAAAATCGAAAAACAGTTTCGACATTCGTACTTTATCGTCGGCCTTATTACGATGAGCGTACTCCCTCGCGGTAATGAGTGAGGACCGGACCATACTGCTCATCGGCAGCGGGCCGATCCAGATCGGACAGGCGGCGGAGTTCGACTACTCCGGGGCGCAGGCGTGTCGCGCCCTCCAGGAGGAGGGCGCACGCGTCGTCCTGGTGAACTCGAACCCGGCGACGATCATGACCGACCCCGAGACCGCCGACCGAGTGTACATCGAGCCGATCACTCCCGAGGCGATCGCAGAGGTGATCCGGATCGAAGAACCCGACGGCGTCATCGCGGGACTCGGCGGACAGACGGGGCTCAACGTCACCGCCGAACTCGCCGAACAGGGAATCTTGGAGGAACACGACGTCGAGGTGATGGGGACGCCGCTGGAAACGATCTACGCGACCGAGGACCGCGACCTGTTCCGCCGGCGGATGGAGGCGATCGGCCAGCCCGTCCCGAAGTCCACGACGATCTCGCTGGCAGACGACGAGTCGGTGACCGACTTCGACGAGGGGGCGCTCCGTGACCGGGTCGACGCCGCCGTTGACGCGGTCGGCGGTCTGCCGGTCATCGCGCGGACCACGTACACGCTCGGCGGGTCGGGGTCGGGCGTCGTCGACGAGTTCGAGGAGCTCGTCGAGCGCGTCCGCAGGGGGCTCCGGCTCTCGCGGAACAGCGAGGTGCTGATCACGGAATCGATCGCCGGCTGGGTCGAACTGGAGTACGAGGTGATGCGGGACGCCGACGACTCCTGTATCATCATCTGTAACATGGAGAACATCGACCCGATGGGGATCCACACCGGCGAGTCGACGGTCGTCACCCCTTCGCAGGTCATCCCCGACGACGGCCATCAGGAGATGCGCGACGCCGCGCTGGGCGTGATCCGCGAGCTCGGCATCCAGGGCGGATGTAACATCCAGTTCGCCTGGCACGACGACGGCACGCCCGGCGGCGAGTACCGCGTCGTCGAGGTGAACCCGCGGGTCTCGCGCTCCTCCGCGCTCGCCTCGAAGGCGACGGGCTATCCGATCGCCCGCGTCACCGCGAAGGTCGCACTCGGCAAACGACTCCACGAGATCGAAAACGAGATCACCGGCCAGACGACGGCCGCCTTCGAGCCCGCCATCGATTACGTGGTGACGAAGGTGCCGCGGTGGCCCATCGACAAGTTCGACGACGTCGACTTCGACCTCGGGACGGCGATGAAATCGACCGGCGAGGCGATGGCGATCGGCCGCACGTTCGAGGAGAGTCTCACGAAGGCGTTGCGCTCCTCGGAGTACGATCCCGCCGTCGACTTCGAGACGGTCTCGGACGAGACGCTCGAGTCGGAGTACCTCGAGCGGGCAAGCCCGGACCGCCCGTACGCGATGTTCGAGGCGTTCGACCGGGGGTACACCGTCGAGGACGTGATCGAACTCACCGACATCCACGGCTGGTACGTCGAGCGGTTCGCGAACGTCGCAGACGCCACCGCGGCGGCCGCGGAAGGCGACTTCACCGCGGCCGCGATGGCCGGACGGACGAACGCCGAAATCGCCGCCGTGGCCGGCGGTGCGGGAGCCGACGCCGAGGTGAGCGACGTCGAGTCCGCGGTGCCAGATCGCACGTTCAAACAGGTCGACACCTGCGCGGGCGAGTTCGAAGCGTCGACGCCGTACTACTACTCGGCTCGCCTTCCCGAGTTCCTCGCGGGATCCGATACCGCCGGCGCGTCGGACGAGGTTCGCGTCGATCCCGAAGTGGAAAGCGTCGTCGTCGTCGGCGGCGGTCCGATCCGCATCGGACAGGGCGTGGAGTTCGACTACTGTGCGGTCCACGCGGTCCGGGCACTTCGTGAGCTGGGCATCGACGCGCACGTCGTCAACAACAACCCGGAGACGGTCTCGACCGACTACGACACCTCAGACGGACTCTTTTTCGAGCCGATCTCTGCCGAGGAGATCGCCGACGTGATCGAAACCACCGGCGCGGACGGCGTGATGGTTCAGTTCGGCGGCCAGACCTCCGTGAACGTCGGTGAACCGCTCAAAGCCGAGGTCGAGCGCCGTGGACTGGAGTGTGAGATACTCGGTACCAGCGTCGAAGCGATGGACTTGGCGGAGGACCGCGACCGGTTCAACGTGTTGATGGACGAGATCGGGGTCGCTCAGCCCGAGGGCGGAACCGCCACCAGCCGCGAGGGCGCACTCGATCTGGCTCACCGGATCGGCTACCCCGTGTTGGTGCGCCCCTCGTACGTGCTCGGGGGACGCGCGATGCGCGTCGTCGAGAACGACGCGGAGCTCGAACGCTACATCGAGGAGGCGGTGCGCGTCGCGCCGGACAAGCCGATCCTCGTCGACCAGTTTCTCGCTGACGCGGTCGAACTCGACGTCGACGCGGTCGCCGACGGCGAAGACGTGCTCATCGGCGGCGTGATGGAACACGTCGAGAGCGCGGGCGTTCACTCGGGCGACTCCGCGTGTATGATCCCGCCGCGGTCGCTCGACGATGCGACGCTCGGACGGGTGCGGGAGGTGACAGAGGACATCGCCCGGGCGCTCGATACGGTCGGCCTGCTCAACGTCCAACTCGCGGTGACGGGCGTTCACGACCCGGACGCCGACGCGGAGGTGTACGTTCTCGAGGCGAATCCCCGCTCCTCGCGAACGGTCCCGTTCGTCTCGAAGGCGACCGGTGTGCCGATCGCCAAGCTGGCGGCGAAGGTGATGACCGAGCGGTCGCTCGCGGAGCTCTCGGTCGACGAGCAGATCCCGGAGCACCTGAGCGTGAAGGAGGTGGTCCTTCCGTTCGACCGCCTGCCGGGCTCTGACCCGCGGCTCGGTCCCGAGATGAAATCCACCGGCGAGGTGATGGGAACCGCCCGCTCGCTCGGGAAGGCGTACGACAAGGCCCAGGACGCGACCGGGAAGCCGATTCCCGAGTCGGGCACCGCCGTCGTCGACCTCTCCGCCGAGGAGTTCCCCGATCCCGACACCGACGCCGGCGAGGCGCTGGTCGAGCGCTTCTCCGCTCGCTTCGAGCTGTCGACGGCGACCGACCTGATCGAGGCGGCGCGCCGCGGCGAGATCGACCTCATCATCTCGCGGCAGCGCGACCTGTTGGAGGTCGCCGTCGAAGAAGAGATTACCTACTTCTCGACGCACGCGAGCGCGAAGGCAGCGCTCGAAGCGATCGATCACGCCGACGACGACATTGACGTGATGGCCGTCTCGGACCGCCCGAAACGCGTCGCGAACTGGGGCGAGTAGGCTAGATGGCAAGCAGGCGGCACCGACGACTCCCACGGCGGCTGGCCGCGCGACCGCTGACCCCCGTGGGGCGGGATTCAGGTCACGGCGAGGCTGGTTCGGTATCGTATATACGGTGTCGGCCCGCCGGAGGTCCGTGGTCGCGCGTGGAGCGCAACGCTTAGTCGCCCTCCGCACACACTCGGCGTATGTGCTTTTTCCAGACGCTCGCCGACCGGATCGAGCGGGTCGACAGCGTCGTTTCCGTTGGCCTCGATCCAGATCCGAGTCGGATTCCCGACTTTCTCGCCGACGCCGACCTCCCGCGGTGGGCGTTCAACCGACGGATCATCGACGCGACCCACGAACACGCGGCCTGTTACAAGCCGAACGCGGCGTTTTACGAGGACGCCGACGGGTGGCGGGCGCTTCGCGAGACCGCCGCGTACGCGGCCGGGAAGGGCGTTCCCGTGTTGCTCGACGCCAAGCGCGCCGATATCGGCAACACCACGCGGCGGTACGCAGAGGCGCTCGAGATGGTCGACGCGATCACCGTGAACCCGTATCTGGGACGGGATTCGCTCCAGCCGTTTCTCGACCGCGAGGAGAAGGGAGTGTTCGTGCTCTGTCGAACCTCGAATCCGGGCGGAAGCGACCTCCAAGACCTCGAACTCGCGTCCGGCGAGCCGCTCTACGAGCGCGTGGCGGCGCTGGCAGACGTCTGGAACGCGAATCGAAACGTCGGGCTGGTCGTCGGCGCGACGACCCCGGACGAGCTCGCGGCGGTTCGTGAGGTCGTTCCGGACCTGCCGTTTCTCGTTCCCGGCGTCGGCGCACAGGGAGGCGACACCGAGGCGGCGGTCGAACACGGCCTCGCGGCCCATCCCGAGACCGACGCCGACGTCGGGCTCGTCAACTCCTCGCGGGGGGTCATCTTCGCCGGGGAAGAATCCTCCCGGCCGGAGGACGAGGCGACGTACTTCGGGGCGGCCGGCGATGCGGCAAAACGGCTGAAGCGACGGCTGAACCGGCACCGCTGATCGAACGCCCAGAGTTCTGGCCGCCTTGCGGGCCGGCGCCGACTGCGTCAGTCGATCCGGAATCCGCCGGGACGGTCGTCGCCGGTCGACGGGCCGTCGGGGTCGCCGAGCGTTTCGGCGCAGGCGGAACAGGCGCCGATCGTCTCGTCCCAGTGGTCCGTACAG
>CAZKXC010000035.1:0-1670 GCA_964556645.1 uncultured Halobellus sp. | reverse complement strand
CGTTTCGGCGCAGGCGGAACAGGCGCCGATCGTCTCGTCCCAGTGGTCCGTACAGACCTGCGTTCCACAGCTTTGACACGTGTGTCGGGCGCGGTCGTTCTCACACACCTGACAGAGGCCAGCGTGGCTCATGTTTGAGCGTCGGTCGGACGGCTTATCACAGTTCGGTCGAACGACCCGGTATGCGACAGTTCGTCGTCGTCGGCCACGACGTCCCCACCGACTCAGAAGCCATTACTCTCGCAGACCTTCCCGGAGCAGGGCGGCTCGACCTGCTCTGTCGATGCGTGGCGACCGGCGTGTTTCTCTCACACGGGATCCGCGACGACGTCGCCGTCCACCTCGTCTGTGCCGACGAGTTCACCGTCACCTTCGACGCCGCGAGCCTCCGGCATCTCCACCCGGACGAGCGCAACGTCGCCGCCCGGATCCGCGACGCGCTCGCCGCGCGAGCAGACGCGATCGGACACATGCCAGCAGACGTCTCGCCCGGCGTGGAGCTGCGTCGGATGGGGCTGTCGGCGACGCTGGATCGCGTCGCCGCCGACGGGACGCTCATTCACCTCCACGAGGAGGGAGCCCCGCTCGTCGACGCCGATCCGCCCGACGATCCGGTGTTCGTCCTCTCGGATCACAACGACTTCACCGAGTCGGAGGCGTCGCTGCTCGCAGACGCCGCCGACCGCCGCGTCAGCGTCGGCCCCAACCGGCTCCACGCGGACCACGCCGTCTCGGTCGTCCACAACTGGCTCGACACCGACGGCTATGCGTCCTACTGAGATCCCCGCGAGCCGTATCCGATGACTGACACTGACTCGACGGGCGAGACACCGGACGGGGCGCGGGCGACGCGGACGACACGCGCCCCCGCAACCGACGACCGGTTTTCCGTTCCGCTTCGCGGAGTCGACGTCGACCCCGAAACGCGGTGTGCTCACTGGAACGCCGCGGTCGACGTGATCGCCTTGCGGTTCGGTTGTTGTGAGACGTACTACCCGTGTGTCGCGTGCCACGACGCCGCGACGGACCACGACGCAGCGCCGTGGCCCCGCGAGCGATTCGGCGAACCGGCGGTGGTGTGCGGGAGGTGTCGGGGACGGCTGACCGCTCGCGAGTACCTCGCCTGCGACGACGCCTGTCCCCGGTGTGACGCCGAGTTCAATCCCGGCTGTCGAGCACACCGCGACGCGTACTTCGAGTCGTGAGCCGGGCGATGCCCGCGCTTTCGGAAGGATTAAAAGAGCAAACGGCCTTCTTCGAGATGCGGGCCGGTGGGGTAGCTTGGTATCCTTCGGCCTTCGGGTGGCCGTAACCACGATTCAAATTCGTGCCGGCCCACTTCTCCCGCACTTCGCAACGACGAGCGCTAGCGAGGAGTCCGTAGTGGGGTGAACCGCCGCCGTGCGAATTTGAATCAGGGAGCAAATCTCCGGGTTGCGACCGTGATTCAATATTTGTGCCGGCCCATTTTCACCCTATTTCGCAACGACGAGCGACGGCCTACTTCTAGCATCGTCGCTCTCGACGCCGAGGAGGTTCGACGCGACCGCCGCGGCTCGGACCGTCAGGGGCGTAGATTGAAGTGTGGGTGTGTGTAACTATCACGGACGATGGGTCGGAACGATACGGGAGCCGAGCCGATCAAGCCGGGTGCGGCGGTGTACACCGAC
>CAZKXC010000034.1:0-21201 GCA_964556645.1 uncultured Halobellus sp. | reverse complement strand
GACGACGACAGAATCGACTGATGCGCGTCGAGCTCTCCGACGAGGCACGGCGCTACATCGGTCGGTTCGACGAGCTGACCGGCGTCGCGCCGAAGGATTGTCTGGTGGAGGGCGACCGGCTCGTGTTTCTGGTGCCGGCCGGCGAGATGGCGTCGGCGATCGGACAGGCCGGCGAGACCGTCGAGGAGGCCGAGCGCAGGCTCGGCAAGTCGATCGACCTCGTCGAGGACGCCGACACCCCGGAGGCGTTCGTCGCGAGCGCGCTCGCGCCGGCGGCCGTCAACGCCGTAACCGTCTCAGAACAGAACGACCGGGTCGCGTACGTGGAGGTGGCGGCGCCGGACCGCGGCGTCGCGATCGGCGCGGACGGTCAGAACATCGAGACGGCACGGGTGTTGGCGAAGCGCCACTACGACATCGACGATGTCCAGTTGACCTGAGCGGCGCGGTCACAACGACGGCCGCTCAGGTGTGCTTACCGGTTCAACGGTCACAAGCGCGCGTGGTTGTGAACAAAAAGACGCGCGCAGATCCGCCGAGAGACACCGCTCGAGCGATCTACAGCCGTTTCTTCGGTCGGAAAGACGACGCTTAAGTAGCTCCGTTTGGAACGGTACGTACGATGGCGAACGGCAAATATGCCGCCCGGAAGCTCAAAAAGGACCGGCAGAAGCGCCGCTGGTCCGACTCCGAGTACGCTCGGCGAGAGCGCGGGCTCAAAAAGAAGTCCGACCCGCTCGAGGGTGCCCCGCAGGCCCGCGGGATCGTTCTCGAGAAGGTCGGAATCGAGGCGAAACAACCGAACTCGGCGATCCGAAAGTGCGTCCGGGTTCAGCTGATCAAAAACGGCAAGCAGGTCACCGCGTTCTGTCCCGGCGACGGCGCGATCTCCTTCATCGACGAGCACGACGAGGTCACGATCGCGGGGATCGGCGGCGCGAAGGGCCGCGCGATGGGTGACCTGTCCGGTGTCAACTACAAGGTCGAGAAGGTCAACGGCGTGTCGATGATCGAACTGGTTCGTGGAAACGCGGAGAAGCCGGTCCGATGAGCGGCGAAGAAGCCGAGGTCGACGAGGCGGTCGCCCCCGACGAGCCCGAGCCGGACGCTCCCGCCGCCAGCGAGGCCGCAAACGAGAACGCCAAGCTGTTCGGCGTCTGGGACGTCACGGAGATCGCCTACGCCGACCCGTCGACGAAACGCTACATGACGGTGACTCCCATCGCCCACACGATGGGGCGACACGCGTCCAAGCAGTTCAAAAAATCCGAAATCTCGCTCGTCGAGCGGCTGATCAACCGGCTGATGCAGACCGACGAGAACACGGGGAAGAAACAACGGGCGAACCGGATCGTCCGCGACGCGTTCGACATCATCCACGAGCGCACGGAGGAGAACCCGGTACAGGTGCTCGTGACGGCCGTCGAGAACGCCGCGCCGCGCGAGGAGACGGTGCGGCTGAAGTACGGCGGAATCTCCGTCCCGAAGGCGGTCGACGTCGCGCCGCAGCGTCGCGTCGACCAGGCGCTGCTTTTCATCTCCGACGGCGTCGCCAGCGCGACGTACAAATCCAGCACCAGCGCGGCCGAGGCGCTCGCGCGCGAACTCATCGGCGCGGCCGACTACGACGCACAGACCTACTCTATCTCACAGAAGGAAGAACGCGAGCGCGTCGCGGCCGCCGCCCGGTAACGCCCGCGAGCGCGGTCTTTTGTTGCCGCCGGAGTACCGGCGAGAATCTCGTTCGACCGCGACGGCCGCGGACGCACGGCTCCGTCTCGAACGCGACGGTGGGGTAAAAAAGCCGGAGAACGGGTCCGCTCAGTCGTCGGCGGGCGCGGCGCCGGCGCCGTCGGAGTGTTGTTGTTTGACCCACGAGAGCTTGCCGCCGGAGGCGAGAATCTCGCGTTCCCGCTCGGAGGCGTCGAGCTCGGCCGTGAACTCCCACTCGTCGTTCACGCGGGCGGTGAACGACTCCTGGCCGGACCGGACGCCGGCGGGGACGTCGTCGACGATCGTGATGTCGTCGCCCTCGTCGATCTCGGCGTACGTCTCCGCGTCGATGGCGAGCGGGACGATACCGAAGTTGAACAGGTTCGCCTTGTGGATGCGGGCGAAGCTCTGTGCGAAGACGGCCTCGATGCCGAGGTACATCGGACAGAGCGCGGCGTGTTCACGCGAGGAGCCCTGTCCGTAGTTCTCGCCCGCGACGAGAACGCCGCCGTCGGCGTCGAGCGCGCGCTGGGCGAACGTGTCGTCGACGCGCGAGAGGGTGAACTCCGAGAGCTTCTCGATGTTCGAGCGGAACTTCAGGATGTCCGCGGTCGCCGGGATGATGTGGTCGGTGGTGATGTTGTCTTCCATCTTGAGCAGCGTCTCACCGCCGATGTCGGCGTCGATCCCGTCTTTCAGCGGGACGTCGCCGATGTTCGGTCCCTTCACCAGCCCTTCGTCGATCGCCTCGTCGGGGCCGATGATGTCGGCGTCCTCCTCGCCCATGCCGGCGGAGTACTTGGTTCCCATCTCGAAACCGGGCGCCTCGAGGTCGCCGAGTTCGTCGGCGAGGTCGCGCGGGTCGACGATCTCGCCGGCGATGGCGGCCGCGGTTGCGACCTCGGGCGAACAGAGGAAGACGGAGTCGTCTTCGATGCCGGAACGCCCCTCGAAGTTGCGGTTGAACGTCCGCAGCGAGACCGAGTCGGACGCGGGCACGTGGCCGATGCCGATGCAGGCGCCACACGTCGCCTCCGAGAAGTTGACGCCGGCCGCCATCATCTCGGCGGTCCAGCCCTCGCGGGCGAGCATCTCGGACGCCTGTTTGGAGCCGGGTGCGACGATCATCTCGGTCCCTTTCGACACCTCGCGGCCCTCGAGCATCTTCGCGCCCGGAAGGATGTCCTCGTAGGCGCCGTTCGTACAGGAGCCGATGATGACCTGTTCGACGTCGGTTCCCGCGTACTCGCTGACGGGAGCGACGTTGTCGGGCATCGAGGGGGCGGCGATGAGCGGTTCGAGGTCGCCGAGGTCGACCTCGATGGTCTCGGCGTACGTCGCGTCCTCGTCGGGCGCGAGTTCGACGAACTCGTCCTCGCGGCCCTGGCGCGCGAGCCAGTCGCGCGTCTTCTCGTCGGTCCCGAAGATCGAGGAGGTGGCGCCGAGTTCGGTGCCGAGGTTCGTGATCGTGGTCCGCTCGGGGATCGAGAGGTTCTCGGCTCCCGGCCCGGTGTACTCGAATATCTTGCCGACGCCGCCCTTGACCGTCAGCTCACCGAGCAGGTGGAGCGCGATGTCCTTGGCGGTCGCCCACTCGGGGAGTTCGCCCTCGAGGTGGACGTTGACGACCTCGGGCATCTCGACGTAGTAGGGGCCGCCGCCCATCGCGACGGCGATGTCGAGTCCGCCCGCGCCGATGGCGAGCTGGCCGAGTCCGCCGGGCGTGGGAGTGTGTGAGTCGGAGCCGAGAAGCGTCTTGCCGGGTGCGGCGAAGTTCTCCTTGTGGACCTGGTGACAGATGCCGTTGCCGGGCCGGGAGAAGTACGCGCCGAAGGTGCCGGCCGCAGAACGGAGAAACCGGTGGTCGTCGGTGTTTTTGAAGTCGAACTGGTACGTCTGGTGGTCACAGTACTGCGCGGCGAGCTCGGTCTGTACCTCGTCGAGGTCGAGCGCCTCGAACTGAAGCCAGACCATCGTCCCCGTGGTGTCCTGTGTGAGCACCTGGTCGATGTCGATGCCGATCTCCTCGCCGGGCGTCAGTTCGCCTTCGACGAGATGGTCGTCCAGTATGTGTTCGGTGATCGTTTTTCCCATATCGGCCGGAGATGGCCGTCCCGAGAACATAAAACCCGCGAGTGCTCCCTGGTAGCGGGGTTCTCGCCGCGACGGGCGGCGACGAGCGGCGACGAGCGGCGGCAAAACAGGACGACCGTACCGATGAGACGCGGCCGCCGCGGCGGCGTCGAGACGCGAGAAGCCGCCGGGACGCCACGGTTTTGTCTCTGCCGCGGTTCCGCCAGAGTATGTTCGAATCCGGGGCGTTCGTGGCGGCCGCACTCGAGGCGGCCGGGGCAGACCTCGAGGAGGACCAACGGCAGCCGAACGGGGTCGACCTCACCGTCCGGTCGGTGTTTCGACAGACCGAACCGGGACGCATCGGCCGCGACGACAAACGCGTCGGCGACCGAGCGGCCGTCGACCCGCGCGACGGGACGTATCGTCTCGACGCCGGGACGTACGTCGTGCGGTACGACGAGCCGGTCCGGATTCCGGAGGGACACGTCGGGTTCGTCCTCCCGCGGTCGACGTTGTTGCGCAACTCGTGCACCCTCGATACCGCGGTGTGGGACGCGGGCTACGAGGGAGTCGGCGAGGGCCGTCTCGACGTCGGCCATCCGCTCGAACTCGAACAGGGGGCACGAATCGCGCAGTTGGTCCTCACGGAGGCGGACCACGAGACGACCTACGACGGCGCGTATCAGTCCGAGGGGCTCTGAGTGGGTCGCTCGGCGGCGGGGCTGTGTGTCGTCAGAAACGACCCGCGCCGGCGTGCCGAAAAACCTGGCGCGCCGGCGCGGGTCAGTAGGTCCCCGCTGACGCTTCGGCCCTCCAAGCGAAGCGTCACCCGACAGAAAACGCGTCATACACTTAACGGTGCCGGGGGCGGCAGAGATGAACGGGTATCGAGTCGGGAACGGCGCCCGCAGGGGTCGGGTCCTCACTGGGCCCGGAGCGGCCGGACCGACGGTCGGCCGGTCAGTCGGAAGATCCTCGCGCGGGATGGTCGGCGCGGAGACGAGGCGAGCCTTCGCCGAGGAGCCGTTCACGGAGCGTGTCGCCCGGCGGGTCGGCGTCGGCGGGAGGAACGAGCCCTCGCTCGCGGAGTTCGGGAACCACGAGGTCGACGAAGTCGGTGAGCGAGTCGGGGCGAACCACCTCCTTCACGTTGAACCCGTCGACGCCGACCTCCTCGTGCCAGTACGCCAGCTCGTCGGCGACGTGCTCGGGCGTGCCCACGATCGTCGGCGAGGTCGTCCCGAGCCCGCAGAACTCCGCGACCTCCCGGACGGTCCAGTCGCGGTCGGGCTGAGACCGGGTGAAGGCGTTCATCGTCCCCTGGATCGCGTCGGTCTCGATGTGTTCGACCTTCTGGTCGGGGTCGAGCTCGGAGAGGTCCATGTCGAGGAAGCCGGAGAGAAGCGCGAGCGTCGCCTCGATATCGACGTGGCGGGTGTACTCGGCGTGTTTCGCCGACGCGAGTTCTCGCGTCTCGCCGACGATCGGAACGACGCCGATGAAAAACCGCAGGCTGTCCGGGTCGCGGCCGTGTGCGGCGGCGCGCGAACGCACGTCGGTCATGTACTCGCGGACGCCCTCCTCGGTCGGCTGGCTCGCGAACACCGCCTCCGCGTTGGCGGCCGCGAACTCCCGCCCGCGGTCCGAGGAGCCGGCCTGATACACGACCGGCGTCCGTTGTGGAGACGGCTCACAGCCGTGCGGGCCGGGCACCGAGAAGTGCTCGCCCTCGTGGTCGATCGGCGTGACCTGCGCCGGGTCGGTGTATCGGCCGGCCTCGCGGTCGCGTTCGACGGCGTCGTCCGTCCAGGAGTCCTCCCACAACGCGTAACAGACGTCGAGAAACTCGTCGGCGCGGTCGTACCGCTCCGTCTTCTCCATCCGCTCGTCGAGTCCGAGGTTCTCGGCGGCCGACGCCAGATAGGAGGTGACCACGTTGATCGCGATCCGACCGTCGGTGAGGTGATCGAGCGTGGAGAACTCGCGGGCGAGCTGGTAGGGGTGGGTGTACGTCGTCGAGCGCGTCACGGCGAACCCCAACTCGTCGGTGACGGCCGCCATCGCCGGGACGACCAGCTGTGGGTCGGTGGCCGGCGTCTGCACCGCGCGCTCGATGGCGGCCGCTCTGTCGTCGCCGTACACGTCGTAGATGCCGCGGACGTCGGCGAAGAAGACGGCCTCGAAGCCGCCGCGCTCGGCGGTGCGGGCGACCTCCGTCCAGTAGGCCGTGTCGGTGTACTCCGGCGACCGGTCGCCGGGATACCTCCACGACCCCGGCGAGACGTGCTCGACGGAGGCCATCGTGAAGAGGTTGAGGTGTACGTGGTCGGTCATGGCTCCCGTTGAGCCGCCGCCGGTAATAGCCCCGAGGAAGGGGAGGATGTTGACGGCGTCTCGAACGCGCCGGGCGAGACCCGACCGGCTACGACGGGAGCGGGTCGGTGCCCGAGACGTACGCGGCGAGATCGGAGGTGGTGATCATCCCGATCGGGGTGTCGCCGTCGACGACGGGAACGTGGTGGAAGCCGCGCTCGATCATCGTGGCGGCGACCGCCGGAACGGGGTCCTGTGCGTCCGCCGTGACCGGGTCGGGAGTCATGTATCGCTCGACGGTGGTCTGTGATTTCGGCTGGCTCTTGGCGACGATGTCGACGAAGTCGGTCGTCGTGAGAATGCCGACCAGCCGGTCATCCTCGACGACGAGCGCCGAACTGATGTCGTGGTCCAACAGGACGGCCGCGGCGTCGGCGACGAGCGTGTCGGGAGCCACCGTGTGGAGGTTCGTCGACATCAGCTGTGCGACGAAGACGTCGTCTATCTGGTCCATGTCCTCGCATCCCGCCGTCAGCGTATAAGCGTTCTCACGCCCCCGGCGGCGGCGGCGTTCTCGCGCCGGGAGACCGTCGACGCGCCGCGCTCAGCGGAACCGGGAGAGTCCGGACTGACGCCGCGGGCCGCCCCCGTCCGGGTCGGCGACCCACGCCGTGCGGTCGTCGCGGAGACGGTCGGGGTCGACCGCGGGCGGGTCCGCCGGATCGTGTTCGGAACACGCCGCTCCGCACTCGCGGCCCGGGTCGACGACCCGGTCGAACCGGTCACAGTAGGGCCGCCCGTCGGCCGTGGTCGTCGCGTGCGCGCAGGCTGACGGCTCGGGCCGCCACCCCTTGCCGTACGCGCGCTCGGCGATTCGGCGGCGTTTTCGCGCCTTCGCCTCGGGAGAGACGAGAGCGACGTCGGTGCGGAGCGACCGTTCCTCGCGGATCTCGACGCCGGGGGCGTCCGGCGCCAGCGGCTTTGGCTCGCGGACGACGACGCGCTCGTCGGTATCGGGGTCGAACCGCCAGACCCCGACCGGATCGGGGATCCGGTTGAGGTGTGCGCGGGTGACGTAGGAGGCGGTCGCGAGCACGACCTCGTCGAACAGCCCGAGCGCGACGTCGTACCGGAGCTGGGCGGCCAGGTCGCCGGGCGTCCCGAGGTCGGGCTTGTTCTCGACCGCGGTCAGCGAGCCGACCCAGTCGTCGGGGTAGCGGCCGGTCGCACGCACCAGCTGTCGACCCCCCCGCCGCTCGCGTTCGAGGTAGCCGGCCGCGACGGCCGCGTCGACGACCGCGTTCGCGTGCTCGGGCGGCAGGTCGAACGCCTCGGCGACGGGGACGGCCTCGCCGGGACCGACGGGCGCTTCGAGCGCGGCCGCCGGGATTCGGTCGGACGTCAGGCCGGCTCGCGCGTCGAACTCCGGACCGGGGGTCACCACGCAGACGTCGACGATCCGGGCGCCGGGCGTCGTCACGCCCGCGCCGAGCTGGCGGGCGACCACGCGGTCGGGCGACTCGAGGGCCGCACACAGGGCCAGCTCGAATCGGAACTCCATGCGGTGTCCAGACGCGGCGGCGGGTAAAACGCGTCGGGCGTCGTCGGACGAGCGAGGTCGAAACCGGTATTGGGTGCCCCGTCGTATCGAGCGTATGCGCCCGGTCACGCGGAACCTCTTTATCGCCATCGCCGTGGTCGCCGTCGCGCTGCTCGCGCTGGGCGCGCTGCCGAGCTACCTCGGCAGCGGCGACCCGTACTACCTCACGGCGGAGCCGATCGAGACGGCCGAGCCGACCGCGAACGCCACCGGGATCTCCGAGCGGCGCTACCCGTACCTGACGGACGCGCTCGCGAGCGACGACGGCCGCTCGGAGGGATACCAGACGGGGCCGTACGGGCTCAAAGAATCGTTCACGCACACGCCGTTCGACGAGGTCGAGGCGCTCGTTCGGCGCGCGCCGGGAGCCGCGACCGACGGCGGCGTCCGGGTCGAGCGCGGAGGCCAAACGTATTACGTCGAGGTCACACAGTCACCGACATGACAGACGACCGGCCGGACGCCGACGACGCCCCCGCGGGTGACAGCCCCGCGAGCGACCTGCGTGATCACCCCGCCTTCGCCGACGGACGGGTCCACTCGCTGCCCGGCGAGCCGGAGTGGCCGGTGCGAGAGGTCGCCGTCGAGTACGACCCCGGCTGGTTCGTCGGCGGCTACGACCGGGTCGAGCAGCCGGACGGAAGCCAGAAGCGATACTACTGGGCCGAGCTTCCGCCCGCGACGGTCGTCATCGCCGTCGCCGACGACACGGTGTTGTTCGTCGAGCAGTACCGGCCGACGGTGCGGACCACCCAGCTCGAGCTCCCCGCGGGGATCGTCGAGCCCGGCGAATCCTACACCGCTGCCGGGGGGCGCGAGCTCGCCGAGGAGACCGGGTTCGAGCCGTCCGGCACCACGCTGCTCCAGGAGGTGTGGTGCTCGACGGGACTGCTCCGGCACAGGCGCGGCTACGTGTTCGCCGAGGGGCTCGAGCCGGTCGACGTCGACCACGACAGCAACGAGTTTCTCTCCCCGCGGGCGCTGCCGGTCGAGGAGGCGCTCGAGCGCGCACGAGAGCCGCCGACGAACGACGCGACCGTGGAGGGGCTGTTGTTGGCCGACCACGAGGGGTTGTTGTAACCGACGGGACGCAGAACCGGACGCGCGTTCACGTCGACGCCGGAACGGGGAGCTATTAGTCGGACGGGGACCTACGTCGGCGCATGAGCCAGACGCCGGACCGGTCAGTGTTGCTGTCCTCGGACCCGCCGCTCGACCTGCGGTTCTCCGAGGCCGAACTGGAGGCGACCCGCGAACGGATCGTCTCGTTCATCGCCGACGTCGTCGAGGACGCGGGCGCGGACGGGGCCGTTCTCGGCCTCTCCGGCGGGATCGACTCGACGCTCACCGCCCATCTCGCGGTCGAGGCGCTCGGCGAGGACGGCCTCCACGGGCTCACCATGCCCTCGGAGGTGAACGACCCCGACGTGATGAGCGACGCCGAGCGCGTCGCCGCCGACCTCGGGATCGAGTACGACGTGGTGCCGATCCAACCCGTCGCCGAGGCGGTGTTCGACGCGCTGCCCGGTCCCGCCGAGGACCGCACGGCGAGAGGCAACGTGTACGTCCGCACCCGCGCCGTCTGTAACTACCTCGTCGCTAACGCCGAAGACCGGGTCGTGCTCGGGACGGGCAACCGCGCAGAGGCGATGACCGGCTACTACACGAAGTACGGCGACCAGGCCGTCGATTGTAATCCGATCGGCACCCTCTACAAACAACAGGTGCGCCAGCTGGCGGCCCACGTGGGAGTTCCCCGCGACCTCGTGATGCGGGAGCCGACCGCCGGCATGTGGGAGGACCAGACCGACGCGGCGGAGATGGGCGTGGACTACGACACGGTCGACGCGATTCTCGCGGTCCACGTCGACGGCGGGCTCTCGCGGGCGGCGACGATCCGAGAGCTAGACGTGCCGGCGGACGCCGTCGACCGGGTGGTCGAGCTGTACGAGGCGAGCGCGCACAAGCGGTCGATGCCACCCGCGCCGGAGCGGCCGTGAACCCCGGGGCTCGTCTCAGGCGTCGTGAGCGCGCTCCTTTGCGACCTCTGCGATCCCGGCGTTCGCAGAACAGTTCGGACACGCGTGGATCTGGCCGCGCGCGTCGGCGAACACCCGGGCGAACCGTTCCGAGACGTGCGCCTGACAGTGTTCACACGTCGGCATGATCTGAAGGGGTCTCGTGGGTCATCGTCGGTGCGTCACACTGTACGGTCCGGGGACTCAAGACGGCTTTCCAAACTTCGTCCAAACTTCGCTCAGATCGGGAGACAGATCCGGCTGAGAGGGCGGGTCGGCGCCGAAGACCCGGACGCTCAGAACGCCCGCAGCGCCTCGAGAACGTCGAGGGCAGAGCCGTCGTCGAGCGCCGCGCGGGCCGCCGTCAGTCCCGCCTCGATCGAGTCGACGTCGGCGCGGGCGTAGATCCGGAGCGCCGCGTTGACGGCGACGGCGTCGGCGAATCCGTCCTCGCGCTCGCCGGCGAGGACCGCCTCGGTGATCGCGGCGGAGTCGGCGGCGACGTCGTCGACGGCGAGGTCCTCGCTCTCGAGGTCCATTCCGTAGGCGCCGGTCTCGATCTCGAAATCGTCGAAGACGGGGTCGCCGTCGTCCCCCTCGGCGTCCCACTCCGCGACCTTGGTGTAGCCGGGGCGGACGTCGTCGTACCCCTCCATCCCCTGGAACATGAGGACGCGGTCGAGGTCGTGAGCCGCGCTCCGTTCGAAGGTGTCTATCACTTTCTTGGCGAACGGGAGGTGATAAAACGAGCCGAGGTGAACCGACGCGCCCGCGGGATTCGCCAGCGTCTCGATCGTGTTGACGAACGTGCGGACGCCCATCATGTCTCGGCGGTCGAAGAGGTCGTCGACGGCGGGGTTGAACGCCGGCTGGTAGTAGAAGCCGAAGCCCGTCTCGTCGACCATGTCGGCCGAGTCGGAGGGGGCTAACTCGGTGTGGACGCCGAGCTCGTCGAGAACGTGTTTGTACGCGTCCTGTTTCTGTGTCGGCACCCGGTCTCCGGAGTGGACGACGACCGGCGTTCCCGCGGCGGCGGCGACACAGCCCGCGGCGACGCCGAGGATCGCGGACCGCCCCTTGCCGTCGTAGTTGGCGCCGCAGTCGACGGGGTCGGCGTCGGGCTCGGCGTACTCGACGCGGTCGCACATGACGTCGACGTACGCGCCGAGCTCCTCGGGCGTGTTTCGTTTCCACCGGTTCGCGAGCCAGAACGCGCCGAGCGTCGTGGGATCGGGCTCGCCCGCGAGAATCCGCTCGAACGCCTCCGTCGCCTGCGCGCGGGTCAGATCGTCCGCCGATTTGTGCCCGGAGCCACACACCTCGGTCATCAGCCGTTTCAGCGGCCAGTCGCCGAACTCCTGGGTCGCTTGCGCCATACGACTCGTTCGGTATCGCGAACGAAAAGCCTCCCGCTCGGCTCCCGCCCGCCGGGAACGCCGCCGGAGGCTGGTCGCGCGTCAGCAGTGTGCGGTAACCGTTCTCACGATTTTGACAGACGTTTGTTTGGTTTTGACTCATCTGAGGTTGTGTATTGACAAATAAGTCGCCAAGAGTGCTCCATTCGACTCAGCGAATCCGATAGAACTATATGTATGTCAATATAGTGTCTGACCGTACCCGATGACGTCCAAATCCGTGGCAACCGCGCTGACGTTGTACCGTTCTCACACGCTGACGCTCCAACAGGCCGCGACGGTCGGCGGCTGTTCGACGGCACAGCTCGAGGAGAGCGCCAGAGCGTACGCGCCGACCGCGGGTGCGAGCGCGTCGGACGACTGAGCGGCCGCCGGGTCGGCGCCGAAACCGGTAGGTACACGCGCCCCGTACCGCAAACAATGAGTCTCGACGCCGACTGGCGTGCCGGAATCGACGCGGTCGACGCCGCCCTCATCGACGACTACCAGAGCGGGTTTCCCGTCGCGTCGGCCCCGTTCGAACAGGTCGCCGCGGAGATCAGCGCCGCGACGGGCGTCGACGTCGACGCCGCCGAACTGCTCAGTCGCGTCCGCGACCTCCGCGAGGCGGGAGTGTTTCGCCGCTTCGGCGCGGTTCTCAACCCGCCGGTGATCGGGTCTTCGACGCTGGCCGCCGTCGCGGCTCCCGACGAGCGGTTCTCGGAGGTGGCAGACACGATCAACGGCTACCGACAGGTGAACCACAACTACCGCCGTGACCACGAGTGGAACACGTGGTTCGTCGTCACCGCGAGCTCCCGGGAGAAGCGCGACGCGATTCTCGCGGAGATCGAAGACCGAACCGGCTGTGCGGTGTTGAATCTCCCGATGCGAACGGATTACTACATCGACCTGGAGTTTCCGGTGGTGAACCAAGACCGATTCGCGCGGGAGTCGCTCGACCACACCGACGTCTCCGCGACCCGGATCGCCGAGGACGCCCGCGGCGACCTCACCGCGCTGGAGGCCGATCTCCTGGTGGCGATCCAGGACGGCTTCCCGATATCGGCGACGCCGTACGCCGACATCGCCGCCGAGGTCGACGCCGAGGTCGACGACGTGCTCGCCGCCGTCGACCGACTGCTCGCCGACGGATGTATCAAGCGGATCGGCTGTGTCGTCAACCACATCGTCACCGGCTTCACGAACAACTGTATGGTGGTCTGGGACGTCCCCGACGCCGACCTCGACGCGCGCGGCGAGGCGGTCGGAAGCCTCCCGTACGTCACGCTCTGTTATCACCGTCCCCGGCGGCCGGAGCAGGACTGGGAGTACAATCTCTTCACGATGATCCACGGGCGAGAGGCGGACGCCGTCGACGCGAAGATCGACGAGCTCGCGGCCGACCACCTCCCGTTCGACCACGAGCGGTTGTACTCGACGGAGACGCTGAAACAGACCGGCGCGCGGTACGACGAGCTCGTCGCCGAGGGACGCGACGACTGAGGCGGCCGGCCGGTCCGGCGGGCGTGTGAGAGTATATATTCGAAGCCGCGGCCATCCGCCTCGTGACCTGATGACGACCCCGGAACGGGAGCGGGTGTGCGGCAGTCGTTCCGGGAGCGAGACGCCGCCTGTTCGCCACTACAGCCGAGTGCGGAGCCGCTCGGCCGTCGTCTCACCGATTCCGTCGACGTCGATGAGGTCGTCGACGGACGCCTGACGGACGTTCTCGACGGAGCCGAACCGGCGGAGCAGCCGCGTTCGCGTCTCCGGGCCGACGCCGGGGACGTCGTCGAGCACCGTCTTCACCTCGTCGCGGACGGTCTGGTGGTACTGCACCGCAAACCGGTGGGCCTCGTCGCGGACGCGTTGAAGCAGGTGGAGCTCGGGCGCGTCGTCGGCCCACCGGAGCGGGCCGTCCGGGGTCACGACCAGCTCGTCTGCCTTCGCGAGCGCGACCGCCGGCACCTCCCATCCGGCGGCCTCGAGCGCGTCGCGAGCCGCTCCGAGCTGTCCGTCGCCGCCGTCGATCAACAACAGGTCCGGGTCGGGACGGTCGTCGCGGCCCTCGACCGCCCGGTCGGCTCGCCAGCGGATCAGCTCGCGCATGTTGGCGTAGTCGTCGTTGCGGTCGGTGAGCTTCTTTCGGCGGTAGTCCGCCGTCTCGGCGCTCCCGTCGACGAAGCAGACGTCCGAGCCGACGACGGCGGTGCCGGAAGCGTGGCTCACGTCGAAGCCCTCGATCCGCGCGGGCGGGGCGATTCCGAGCCGGTCGCCGAGCGCGCCGACGGGGTCGTCGCGGCCGCCGCGTTTCCGCGCGTTTTTCAACGCGAGCTCGACGAGTTTTGCCTCTCGGCCGGCTCCGGGGACGCGAACGGCAACGCCCTCGCGTTCGAGCCATTCTGTCACGTCGGCGTCGGCGGGGCGCTCCGCGAGGAGGACCGCGTCGGGAAACTCGCGTTCGGCGTAGTACTGGGTGAGAAACGCCGAGAGCACCGCCGCCGGGGAGCTCGGGGTCCCGTCGGTGTCGGCGGCGTCTTTCCGTGCCGGCGCGTCGAGCCGGTGACGAGTTCGGTCGACGAGCTGGCCGCGCTCGCTGTGGAGCCGCGCGACCCGAGCGGTGTCTCCCTCGACGGCGGCCGCGAGCACGTCGACGGTGCGGTCGTCGGAGCGGTCGCTCACCGCCTCGCCGCCCTCGCCGTGGAACGCCTCGACGGCCGCGAGCCGGTCGCGCAGGTTCGCCGCCCGCTCGAATTCGGCGTTCTCGGCGGCCGCCTCCATGCGGCGACGGATCGGGTCGGCGAGCGCTCCCGTCTCGCCCTCGAAGAACCGCCGGGCCGCTGCCACGTCCTCTGCGTACGCCGCCGGGTCGATCTCGCCGGTACAGGGCGCCGAGCAGATTCCCATCTCGTAATCCAGACACGGGCGGTCGCGGCCCGCGTACTTGTGGTCCGAACAGCCGCGCAGTTGGTACTCGTCGCGGATGGCTTTCACCACGGTCTCGACGCGTCTCTTACTGGTGAACGGGCCGTACGCGACCGCTCCCTCGGCCGGGTCACGGGTCACTTCGATCCGGGGAACCTCGTGGTCTGAGAACGCGACCAGCGGGTACGACTTGTCGTCTTTCAGCCGGACGTTGTATCGGGGTTGGAGCCGTTTGATCAGGTTGGCCTCGAGCAGCAGCGCCTGGGTCTCGGTGTCGGTGACGGCGAACTCGATCCGGTCGGCGCGGCCGACCATCCCGCGGATCCGCCCCGAGCGGGGGTCGGCGTACGACCGAACCCGGTCCCGGAGGTCGACCGCCTTGCCGACGTACAACGTCGTGTCGCCGGCGCGGAACTGGTACACCCCCGGCTCAGTCGGAAGGTCCGCGGCGCGGGTGCGCACGGCGTCTGCGTTCATCGAACGATCGTAGCCGGCGAACGCGTTTGAACGCTACGGGGAGCGGCGTTCGAGTGTCGAAGCCGAAGGCTGGAGAGACGCGAACGCGTCGACGGCCGCTCGAGCAGAGACGCCACCGGAGCGGTCGAAACGCGGCCGCGAGCGGCGTCGAGCGGTCGGATAACCGGCCGTGCTCGCGAGCGCGACACGGCGAACGCCGAACGTTTAACCCGGGTCAGCCCCGATATCTAGTATGTCCGCTACGCCGCCCGGACCCATCGGCGACCCCCTCTTCGGCAACGGTCGTCAGTTCGCCGACGACCCGTTCACGTTCATGCGTGCCTGTGCCGACAGCTACGGCGACGTCGTGCGGTTCGACCTCGGTCCCCGCGAGACGTACATGCTCACCAATCCCGACGACATCGAGCGCGTGCTCGTCGGCGAGGCCGAGCGCTACCGAAAGCCGAACTTCGGCGACGACGCGATGCGCACGCTGCTCGGCGACGGGTTGTTGTTGAGCGAGGGCGACACCTGGCGACACCAACGCGAGCTGGCGAACCCGTCGTTTCACACCCAGCGGATCGGCGCGCTGTCGGGGACGATGGTCGACCACACCGAGACACAGCTCGCCGCGTGGGAGTCCGGCGAGGTGGTCGACGTCCAGCTCGAGGTGGCTCGTCTCACCGTCCGGATCATCGTCTCGGCGATGTTCGGCGCGGACATCACCGACGAGGAGGTCCACACTGTCCAGGAGAACCTCGAGCCGCTGGGAGCGCGCTTCGAGCCGGACCCCCGACGGTATCTGATTCCGAACTGGGTGCCGACTCGCGAGAACCGAGCGTTCGACGCCGGAATCGAGACGCTCGAGGGCGTGATCGACGGGATCCTCGAACGACGACGGGGAACCGAACGCGACCCGTCGGTCGACCCCGCAGGTCCCGACGGCGTCTCCGTGCGCGGCCCGCCGGGCGACCCCGACGGCGACGTGCCGATGGACCTGTTGTCGGTGTTGTTGCGCGCCCGCGACCGCGGCGAGCAGACCGACAAAAACCTGCGCGACGAGCTGGTGACGATGCTGCTGGCCGGCCACGACACGACCGCGCTCGCGTTGACGTACACGTTTTATCTGCTCTCGACCCACCCGGAGGCGCGCAAACGGGTCGAGCGCGAGGCCGAGGCGGCAACCGCCGACGGTCGGCCGGACGCCGCCGCGGTCCGAGAGATGGAGTACACAGAACGGGTCCTCACCGAGGCGATGCGGCTGTACCCGCCGGTGTACACGATGTTCCGCGAGCCGAAACTCGACGTGAAGTTCGACGGCTACCGGATCCCCGAGGGCGCCGCGTTGATGCTGTCCCAGTGGGTCGTCCACCGCTCGCCGCGGTGGTACGACGACCCGCAGGCGTTCGACCCGAGCCGGTGGCGGCCAAAACGCCGGAGCCAGCGGCCGCGGTTCGCCTACTTCCCGTTCGGCGGCGGGCCGCGTCACTGTATCGGAAAGGCGTTCTCGCTTCTGGAAGCCAAACTCATCCTCGCGTGCGTCTGTTCGGCGTACGAACTCGAGTACGAGGGGCCGGAGCTGTCCCTGCGCGGGTCGCTGACGATGCACCCGGACCATCCGGTGCCGATGCGGATCCGCGAGCGGTGAACGGATGAGCGGCGGTGACAAGAGCGGCGGGGACCCCGCAGGCGACCCGTACTGCCGGCTCTGTGGCGACCGTCTCACACAGGGAGCCGTCGCGACGACACGGCGCGCCTGTTGTCTCAACGCCACCCCGATCGCCGGCGTCTGTCCGACCCACGGGCCGGTCGGCTCACACCACGCCGTCGACGCGCCGGACGAAAGCGAACGAGGCTGACGCTCACAACGCGATCGTCGCCGCGACCTCGCGGAACTCGGGATCGTACAGGTCGAGCGCGTGCGCCCGCCACCGGATCGGCTCGTCGAGGCCGCCGACCGCGCGTTTCGCCGCGTCCGGCGAGCCGCCGCGCGCGAGCGTGACGTGGGGGACGTAGGCGTCGCCCTCGATCGCCGGGACGGGGTCGAAGGCCGCACACAGCCGACGATGGAGCCGGACCAGCGCGTCGCTTTCGACCGCGAGGTAGACGACCGGTCCGGTGCCGGACGCGGGCCGCTCGAACGCGTCGATCCCGGTGATCGCGGCCTCGAACGGCGGCGTGTCGGCGAGCAGCGGGCGGAGGTCCTCGCGCAGCCGCGAGAACGCGTCGGGCCTGGACGGGGGCGTCGACGCGTTGGCGACGTCGTCCGCGCCGAACCGCTTGCACACCAGCGTGTGGCGGTCGCGAACGCGGTCGAACGCCGAGCGTTCCGCACGGAGCGTTTCGGCGAGGCGGCCGACCGCGGGCGGCAGCGGGACGTTGAGGCTGAACACGGCACACGAACGGGCGGTCTGAACAAAAACCGTGTGGACGATTTGTCGGTCGATGGTGCCGCGCGCCGCGTCCAGCCGAGGAGGCGTCGGCCGAGACAGGGCGTCGTCGCGGCCACGCGGAATCGGACGGTTGAAGCCCCCGCCGTGACCATCGGGAACTATGAGCCTCATCGCGTTCGACTTCGACGGCACCCTCTCGGACTCCGAGATGACGGTGCTGCTCGCCGAGCGGGCCGGCGTCGCCGAGGAGGTGGCGGCGATCACCGAACGGGCGATGAACGACGAGATCAGCTACGCCGAGAGCCTCTACAGCCGCGCCGAGCTGTTGGAGGGGCTCGACGACGCGGCGGCGAGCGAGGCGTTCGACGCGGTTCGGCTGCGGCCGGGCGCGGCGCGGCTGATCGAGCGGCTGCGCGCGGAGGGTCACCACGTCGCGGTGCTCACCGGCGGCTTCGAGCGCGGCGTCGAGCGCGCGCTCACACGGGCGGGCGTCGAGGCGGACACGGTCGTCGCCAACCGCCTCCCGGTCGCGAACGGGGCGCTCACCGGCGAGGTCGAGGGTCCGCTGATCGAAGGGACGAAGGACGACGCGCTGGCGACACTCGCCGCCGACGTCGGGGTGCCGACGGCGTCGACCGTCGCCGTCGGAGACGGCGCGAACGACCTGCCGATGCTGGAGGTCGCCGGCGTCGCCGTCGGGTTCGTGCCGAAGCCGGCGGTGAGACCGGCGTGTGACGCGGTGGTCGCCTCGATGTACCGGCTCGGAAAAGTGTTGGAGGGCCACGACGTGCTCTCGGAATCCGCCTAAACCCTTAATCGATGGCGAGTCAATCCACGCGCATGGCCGGTGTTGCCCGGAGGAGAACATGATCCCCACCCTGACGTATCTTCAGTTTCATCTCGTCTTCACGCTCCCGCTGCTCGGCGGCCTCTGGTATCTCGCGCCGCGGTACGAGGCGGTCCGGCGGCGGCGCGCGGCCGTCGGGATCGCGATTCTCGTCGCCATCGCGTACGCGTACACCACGCCGTGGATCAGCTACATGATCCGCAGCGGTGCGTGGGGGTACGCCGACGGCGCGGTGTTCGTTCGGGCGCTTTCGATCCCGCTCGGCGAGTACATGTTTTTCGCGATCCAGACGATCATCGCCGGGTTCGCGCTCCACATCTTCGGCTTCGACCCGACGTTCCGCGAGGGCGACTTCGACCGGCCGGCGCGGGTGGCGGGCGTCGCCGTCGGGCTCGCGATGGTCCCGGTCGGCCTCTGGCTCGTCGTCACGGACCCGTCGTTTCTCTACTTCGGCGGACTGATCGCGTGGGTCGGTCCCGTGCTCGCGCTCCAGTGGGGCGTCGGCGGCGGATATCTCGCCCGGACGCCGCGGATGTGGCTGACGGCGACGCTCGTTCCCGCGGTGTACTTCTGGATCGTCGACCGGATCGCCATCGGAATGGGGACGTGGTTTCTCTCGACGGAGCTCACGACCGGCGTCGCCGTGTTCGGGCTGCCGATAGAAGAGATGTTGTTTTTCGTGTCCGCGAACCTGATGACGGTGAACGGGCTCGTGTTGTTCGAGTGGGTGCTCGACTGGAACGACCGCCGAACGGCCGCGAGCGGGTCGAAGGCGGGCGTCGTCGGCGCCGACGCGGAGCCGGACCGCGAGCGAGACGAGGTCGGCCCCGTCGATGACTGAACGGTCGTCCGCCTCCGGCGAGGCGGGAATCGCAGCCGTCGCCGACGCCGAAGACGCGGGAGCGAGCGATCTTCAGAGGCGTGACGCCGACGCGGCCCGAGCCGCAGACAGGTGGTTCGCGCGGTACCCGGCGGTCGCGGTCGCGGCGCTCGTGCCTCTCGGCGCCGTCACCCCCCTGTTTCCGGTCGAGGTCGGCGTGGCGGCGTTCGCGCTCGGGACGCTCGTCGTCGGGATGGCCCACGGCGCGGTCGACCACCTCGTGCCGTTGCGTGCGGCCCCCGGGGTGTCGGTCCGGCGCTCGGTGGCCGTCGTCTCCGTGGTGTACGCCGTGCTCGGCGGCGCGGTCGTCGCCGCGTTCTTTCTCGCGCCGGTCGCGGCGTTCGTCGGGTTCGTCGCGCTCACCTGGCTCCACTGGGGGCAAGGCGACGTGGCCGCGCTCGTCGTCGCCGGCGTCGACCACCTCCCCTCGTCGGCGGAGCGCTGGCTGAGTCTCGTCGTCCGCGGCGGCCTGCCGATGGGCGTCCCCTTGCTCGGCGGTCCCGACGAGTACCGGCTGGTCGCGGAGTGGATGGTCGGATTGTTCGTCGCCGACGCGGGCGCCGCGGCGGCCGCGGTCGACCCGGTGTTCGTTCCGGAGACGCGCGCCGCCGTCGGAGCGGTCATGCTCGCCGCGACGGCGGCGTCGGCCGGAGTGGGATACCTGCGAGTTCGCCAGGGAGCCTCCCGGCGCGGATGGCTCCGCGACGTCGGCGAGGTCGCAGTCCTGTGGGCGTGGTTTTTCTTGGCCGCGCCGGTGTTCGCGATCGGCGTGTACTTCGCGGCCTGGCACGGGCTCCGGCACGTCGGCCGGCTCGTGTTGATCGACCCGCAGGCCGCGTCGGCGCTCGGCGACGGCCGCGTCCGCGCGTCGGTCGCGCGGTTCGCGCGCGATGCCGCCCCGCTCACGCTCGGCGGGTTCGCGGTCGTCGCCGCGGTCGGGCTCGCGGTCCCCTCGGGAGCGGCCGCCCCCGGCGACCTGCTCGCGGTGTCGCTCGTCGCCATCGCGGCGCTGACGCTCCCGCACGTGGCCGTCGTCGCGTGGCTCGACCGGCGTCAGGGCGTCTGGCGGCCTGGGAGCCTCGAAGGGTGACTCCCCCTCCCGACCGCGTCACTCTTTTTCACGCGACGCGTCCGTTCGATCGCATGACCGGACGCGCGATCCGCGGACGACGCCGTCTCGCGAGAACGACACCCCGAGACGAGGTGGCGGCGTGACACACGACCGGATTCACGCCCGCGAGCCGTCACACCACGTCGACCGGTGGTCGGTGGGGGTCGTCGAGGCGATAGGCGAGCGCGACGGCCACTGCGTCGTGACGGTGCGGCCGGAAACGGCACCTGACGGCGCCGACGATCCCGTCGACCTGGTCGTCACACTTGCCGTCCGCGACCTGTTCGTGAGCCGACTGTCGATCGACGAGACCGAGTCGCCGGTCGGCGAGCGGGTGTGGTACCGGAAACACGGCGGCTGACCGCCGGCTCACTCCAGCTGGTGGTAATCCAGCTCGTGGCCCTCGTCGAGTGCGGCCTGGACGGCCGCGCTCGGCTCGTCGACCGGTTCGGTGTAGTGTCGCATCCCGCCGACGTCGGCCGACTCGAAGTAGAGATTTCGTCGCCACGCCGGGTCCACGTCGGGGTAGTCGGTCCGGTGGTGTGCGCCGCGGGACTCCTCGCGTTCGAGCGCGCCGCGGAGCACCGCCTCGGCGGCGACGAGCATGAACCCCGCGTCGACGGCGAACTCGAACGACTCGCTCGTGATCGGCCCCACGTCCATGTCGGCCGCCTTGCGGGAGACCGATTCGAGCGAGTCGAGGCCGGCCCGCAGCGACGCGTCGTCACGGAGGATGCCGGCGTGTTCCCACAGCAGGTCTCTGAGCTCCGCGAGCACCGCGTGAACGTCGTGCTCGCCGTCGCGGTTCGCCGTCGCACGCAGGTCCTCGAGGTGGGGTTCGACGAGGGTCGAACGCAGCGTGTCCGGCACCGCGCCGGGGCCGTCGGCGCGCTCGGCGATCCGCTCGCCGGCGACCACGCCGAACGCGACCGTCTCCGCGAGCGAGTTGCCGCCGAGCCGGTTGGCGCCGTGGACGCCCGCCATCGTCTCGCCGACCGCGAACAACCCGTCGACGTCCGTCTCGCCGTGTTCGTCGACCGCGACGCCGCCCATACCGTAGTGGGCGGTCGGCGCGACCTCGACGGGTTCGGCGGCCATGTCGACGCCGAGGTCGGCGAACCGCTCGTACATCCGCGGAAGCCGTTCGCGGATGAAGTCGGCGTCGCGGTGGGAGATGTCGAGGTAGACGCCGCCGTTGTCGGTGCCGCGTCCCTCGGCGACCTCCTGGGCGATCGCTCGCGCGACCACGTCGCGGGCGTCGAGTTCCATCTGGTCGGGCGAGTACCGCTCCATGAACCGCTCGCCGTCGGCGTTGAACAGCCGGCCCCCCTCGCCGCGAACGGCCTCCGTGACGAGCCGCCCGCTCCACGGCTCCCACTCGGGGTCGGACTCGTCGACGGCCATCCCGGTCGGATGAAACTGGACGAACTCCATGTCCATCAGCGCCGCGCCGGCGTCGTACGCCAACGCCG
>CAZKXC010000033.1:13455-22291 GCA_964556645.1 uncultured Halobellus sp. | reverse complement strand
TTCGCCAACCACGACACGCTCGAACAGGTGGAGTCGCCGTCGATGTCGCCGGAGACGCTCGACGTGTTGGCCGAGGCGATCCAGAACCGGCAGGTCCAGGGGAGCCACCTGTTCTCGACGGCCGGCTTCATCCGCGACCGCGAGGCGCTCGCACAGGCGGCCCAACACCTGCTGAATCTCGAGGGGATCACGACCACCGCCGTCTTGGGCATCGCCGACGACACCATCTACCTCGCGGCCCGCTCGAAGGACATCCGGCTCAACATCGGCAACGTCCTCGACGAGGCGTTCGCGGAGATGGGCGACGCCGCGGGCCACTCGACGCAGGGCTCCGTCGAGATTCCGCTCGGCATCTTCACCGGAATCGAGGCGAGCGGCGGGAACCGCGACACGTTGTTACACCTCACCGAGGAGGCGGTCAGACGAAAGCTGTTCGACGCGCTCGGCGTCGAGGACGCCGCCGAGAGCGGCAACGGCTCGTAGGGGTAGCGGTCCGAGAGCGACCGCCTCCGTTCGCCCGTCGCACACGGGGAGTGGCTTTTTGTTCGCGCTCGGCGACCGGACGGTTATGCCCGACCCGTTCGTCGTCGTCGGAGCGGACGCAGCCGGACTCAGCGCCGCCAGCAAGTTCCGCCGCGAGGCGCCCGACCGCGAGGTCGTCGTCTTCGAGAAGGGCCGCTGGATCTCTTTCGCGTACTGCGGGATGCCGTACTTCATCGAGGGGCGGGTCGAGCGGCTCTCGAACCTGCTTTCGTTGTCGCCGAGCGACGTGCGCGACCGCGGTATCGACCTCCGGCGCGGCCACGAGGTCGTCGGCGTCGACCCGGACGCGAACCGCGTCCGCGTCCGGACGGCGGACGGAGACGCGTTCGAGCAGCCGTACTCGAGCCTGCTCGTCGCCACCGGCGGCCGCGCCGTCACCGCCGGCTTCGACGTCCGTGGACTCGACGGCGCGTTCACGTTACACGACATGGACGCCGCGGCGGCCATCGACGCGTACATCGCCGAGCCGGACGCCTACGACCCCGACCGCGCCGACGTCTCGGCCGTCGACCGCGAGCGTCTCGAACACAACAGAGCCCTGCCGGCGCCGGAGACGGCCGCGATCGTCGGCGGCGGGTACGTCGGCGTGGAGATGGCGGAAGCGCTCGCGGGCCGCGGGCTCGACGTTCACCTGTTTCAGCGCTCGGACCGACTGCTCCCGCCGTTCGGCGACGCGGTCGGCGACCGCGTCGAGACGGCGCTCGCGGACGCGGGAGTGACGGTTCACACGGGCTCGCCCGTCGAGGCGCTCGTCGGCGACGACCGGATTCGGGCGATCGCGGTCGACGGCGACCGCCTCCCGGTCGACCTCGCGGTCGTCGGCGTCGGCATCGCGCCGAACACGGCGCTGCTCGACGAGACCGACGTCGAACTCGGAGCGGGGTCGGCGGTTCGGACCGACGAGTACGGCCGAACGACGCGTCCCGACGTGTACGCCGCCGGCGACTGTGCGACCGCGACCCACGCCGTAACCGGCGAGGAAGCGTGGGTCCCGCTCGGACTCACGGCGAACCGCGCCGGCCGAGCGATCGGGGCGACCGTCGCGGGCGACCCGACCTCGGTCGGCACGGTCGCCGGCACGGCCGTGGTGAAGGCGTTCGAGATGGAGTGTGGCCGGGTCGGCCTCCTGGATTCGGACGCGGCAACGGCCGCCGGCTTCGACCCCGTTCGCGAGACGGTCACCGCCGGCTCGCGGTCGGGATACTATCCGGGGGCGGCAGCGACCGACGTGACGCTCGTGGCCGACCGCAGTTCGGGCCGGCTGATCGGCGGCAGTATCGTCGGACCCGACCGCGCGGCGGTGCGGATAAACACGCTCGCGACCGCGCTGGAGGCGAATATGACCCTCCCCGAACTCGAGCGTCTGGACCTGGCGTACGCGCCGCCGTTCAGCCCCGTCTGGGACCCGATACTGGTCGCCGCGAAGGTGACGAACGGCCGTCTCGCGGAGTGACGGCTCAGTCGCCGCCCCCGGCGTCGGCGGACCCGGCTCCGGCGTCGTCGCCCGACGCCCGGCCGAGCGCGGCCAGCCCGCGGCCGACGAGGAACGCGCCGCCGCCGAGCACGACCGCTCCGGCGGCGGCGACCGCGAACGGCTCGGCGAGCGCGACCGCGGTCCGTGCGGCTCCGCCCGCGCCGGCGCCGGTGCCGACGAGTCCTACCCCCTCGCCGGCGCCAACCCGAACCGCGGGGCCGACGGTCGCGAAGGCGACGGCCGCGGTCGGGCCGTACGCGAGAAGGAGGCTCGGAGCGGCGTCGCCGCCGCCGCGCGCGAAGCCGACGACGCCGACCGCGACGAGACCGAGACAGACCGCCGTGACGGTCGTCGGGCTCGGGGTGCCGGCGGCGCCGGCGGCTCCGAAGGTACCCAGCGAGAGCGCGAAGCCGGTCGCACTCCAGACGGCGGCGCGCTCGACGCCGCGTACTCCGACGCCGCCCCAGGTCGGTTCCGTCATTCGGGGCGGGTCGCCTCCCGTCCCTCTCGCTCGGGGGTGAGCCTGCCGTGTTCGTCGATCTCGCCGGCGACGATGCGCGTCGAGGAGATTCGCTCGCCGTCCGCCGCGGGAACGTGGTCGACGACGACGAGGTCGAGCGGCTCGCGGCCGTGCGTCTCGCGGATCTCGTTGATCCGCTCGCCGCCCGCTTTCGTCTCGGGCGAGACGATCAGCGCGTCGAACTGCGGCTCGACGGCGATCCCCGTCGGCGTCTCCAGCTCTCGAACGGTGAACGTCCGATCGTGCTCCTCGGCGAGCGCGGCGAGTTCTGCCTTGAGGTCGCGCTTCCGGCAGCGGTACGGCCGAACGTACCGTTCGACGTGGCGGGTCTTCGGGGCGAGGTCGTCGGCGGTCAGACCGACGGTCACGTCACCCAGCTCGAACGCCCGTTCGAACAGCTTCCGGTGACCGTCGTGAACGGGGTCGAACGTGCCGCCGAGCGCGACGTCCATGGCGATATCTTATCTGGGCGGAACTTAAATCATCACGACCCGACCGCCGGGGTCGTCACCGGTCGTCTGCGTCGACCGGTTCGGGATCGTCGCGCGGGTCGGGCTCGGTCGCATCGTCGGCGTCCGCGTCGTCGTCCGCCGATCTGGCGACGGAGATCTGTACCGGCTCGTCGTCGCCGTCGGGCGACTCGCCGCCGAGCCGTCGGTCGAGGTTGAAGACGGCGTTGAGCTCCGCCTGGACGTCGCCGACGACCCCGCGAACCAGTTCGCTCGGCGCGATCGCCTCGTACTCGTAGGGATTGTTTCCCGCGCCGTCGGCCTCGCGTTTCTTCCGAGACACCGTCTCCTCGTCGTGGAGCTCCGCGAGCGCCTCCCGAACGGTGCTGGGATAGAGGCCGGTGCCGTCGGCGACCTCGTCGCTGGTGCTTTCGGGGTTCTCACGGAGGTAGACGTAGATCCGCGCCCGGGTCTCCGTGTCGAGCAGCCACGCCAACAGGTCGACGACGTTGTCGTCGAACCCCTTCACCGCCTTGCCGGCTCCCTCGCCGAGCCGTTCTCGCGTCTTTCGAAGCTCTTCTTTCGTTCGCTCGGCCGGCGAGCCGTCGTCGGTGTCGGTGCCGTTGCTGGCGGTGTCGTCGTCCGTGGTCATACGATACGGTCGCTCCGCGCGGACAAAAGGGTTTCTCGTCGTCTTCGTTCCGACGAAACGCCTCGCCCGCGGCGGGCGTTCAGGGTCTCACCACGAGGTCCGCACACAGCGCGTCGAGCCCGTCCGTCTCGCGGATCCGGCGCTGGCGCTCGCTGCCGCTCTCGGCCTCGTAGACGTCGCGAATCCCGTCGACGCCCAGCCGCTCACACTCCCGGTCGACCACCTCGCCCAGCGAGACCGTCTCCGTGCCCTCGCGCGTGACGAACGAGGCGTCGTGTCCGTGCCGGACCGCGCGCCACTTGTTCTCGTCTAACAGCTCGCGTCTGAGACCCGGCCGGGACTCGCCGTCCGCGTGCCGCTCCGCGAGGTCGACGACGAGCGCATGGACGAACTCGGCGAACGCCACCGTCCGCTCGGGGTCGCGCTGCGCGTCGGGAGCGCGCACCTCGACGGTTCCGTGTCCCGTGTGCGGCCGCACGTCGAACCAGAGCTCGCCGCGGTCCTCGATCGAGCCGGTCTCGAGCATCCGGCGCTCGAATCGGTTGAACGCCTCGAAGCCGTCGAACGCGCCCGGAATGCCCGTGTTCGGCAGGTTCTCGAAGACGGTCGCGCGCGCCGACGCCAGCCCCGTGTCGTGGCCGTTCCAGAACGGCGAGTTCGCCGACAACGCCAACAACACCGGACAGTACCACCGGAGCCGGTTGGCGATCCACACCGCCCTGTCGGCGTCGCCGACGCCGACGTGGACGTGCAACCCGGCCGTCGTGTTCCGGTGTTGTGGGTACTGGATCCGGTCAAGCTGTGAGCGGTACCGCGGCTTCTGAGCGTGGTCCAGCTCGCGCCACCGCGCCGCCGGATGTAGTCCCGCCGCGGCGATCCGGTAGCCGTCGGCGGCGGCGTGGTCGACGAGCGCCTCCCGGACGGTCCGCAGCTCGTCGCCGGCGTCGCTCGGATCCTCGATGAGCGGCGTCTGCGCCTCGATCGTACACTTGAACAGCTCGTGGTCGAACCCATCGGGAACGGCCGCCGGCGGGTCGCGGTCGTACACGAGGTCGTCGGTTCCGGACGTGGGACGGCCGTCCGCGTCCACCACGAAGAACTCCTCTTCGATGCCGAGCGTCCCCGTCCGGGTGAACGCGTCCCGCGAACCCAGCTCCATTACGACCCAATTAGCCCCCGCGTTCTTATATGAATTGGATGGGGAACCGGTGCGGCCGGGGCCGGGCCGACCCGCTCACCACTCCTCGCCGCTCGCCAGGTCGACGTCGGCGTCGGGCTTCGCGGAGGGACAGATGTCGGCCACCACACAGTCCGCACAGTCCGGGTTGATGGCGGTGCACGTCGCGCGCCCGTGGTCGATCATGAGGTGAGTGAACTGCTGCCAGTCTCTCTCGGGCACGATCTCGAGGAGGTCGTCTTCGATCCGCTCCGGGCGTTCTTCCTCGGTGATCCCGAGCCGCCGGGTGAGCCGCTGGACGTGCGTGTCGACGACGATCCCCTCGACGATATCGTGGCCGTGTTGTAAGACGACGTTGGCGGTCTTCCGGCCCACGCCCGCGAGGTCGGTGAGCTCGGACATGGTGTCTGGCACCTCGCCGTCGTGTTTCTCGGCGATGTCCGCACACGCAGACCGGATGTACTTCGCCTTGTTGTTGTAGTACGTGATCGAGTTTATCGCCTCGGCCAGCTCCGCCTGTGGCGCGTTCGCGTAGTCTTCCGGCGTCTCGTACGTCTCGAACAGCTCCGCACAGACCGCGTTGACGCGCTCGTCCGTACACTGCGCCGAGAGGATCACCGCGATGAGCAGCTCCAGCCGGTTCGAGTAGGTGAGCGAAATGGTCGAGTCTGGGTACTCCTCGTAGAACCTCTCGAGAACCTCGGCGACCTGTGCCTCGCGAGAACCGAGCGGCGTTCCCATACGCCTCCCACCGTCCGCGTCGCATTGAACGATCCGGAACCGGCGGCCGTCCGGTGACTCGTGGCCGACCCGCTGTGCGGGACGCCGCCGCCACAGAACGATAGCTTCAGGATGCGTCCGCCCGAGGTGCGGACGTGTCTCGTTCTCGTGACCGAACCCGGCGCCACGCGGCGTACCTCCGCCGCCCGCGGGAGTTCTACTCCCTCTGGATCGCCGCGACGACGACCTACGGCGTCGGCGACATCGTCTCCACCATCGCGTTTCTCGAGTACGTCCCGGCGGTCGACGAGGCGAACCCGATCGTCGCCGGCGCGCTCGACGCCTTCGGACTCGCCGGGCTCGTCGGGCTGAAGATCGCGGTGTACCTCGTGATGTTGTGGATCAGCGTCCACGGCGCCCGGGAGGGCGACGGCCTGCTCTACTACTTTCCGCCGGTGCTTTTGACCGCCGTCGGGCTCGTTCTCACCGGCTCGAACGTGTGGCTGTTGTGGGTCGCGTCCTGACCCGGTCTCGCGTCAGGCGCCGTGTTCCGTGACGACCCCCGCGACCCGGTCGACGGCGGCGTCGACGTCCTCGGCGTCGACGTCGAGGTGAGTGGTAAACCGGGTCGTGTACGTGTCGAACTCCCCGCAGCCGACGCCGACCGCCGCACAGGCGTCGACGAAGTCGGCCGCCGTGATGCCGGCCGCCTCGGTGTCGGCGACGACGATGTTCGTGTCGGGCTCGGGGACACACACGCCGGGCAGGTCGTCGAGCCCGGCGGCGAGCCGGGCGGCGTTGGCGTGGTCCGTGGCCAGCCGATCGACGTTCTCTAACGCCAGCACACCCGGCGCGGCGATCATCCCGGCCTGTCGCATCCCGCCGCCGAACAGCTTGCGGACCCGCCGTGCCTCCTCGATGAACGCCTCGCTGCCCGCGAGAATCGAGCCGACCGGCGCCCCGAGTCCCTTCGAGAGACAGAAGGTGACGCTGTCGACCCCGTCGACCAGCGCGGGCGCGGGCTCGTCGAGCGCGACGCTCGCGTTGAACAGCCGCGCGCCGTCGAGGTGGACCGGCACATCGGCGTCGTGAGCGGCCGCCGCCGCGGCGTCGATCCGCGATTTCGGCACCGCGACCCCGCCGCGGTAGTTGTGGGTGTTCTCCAACGCCACCAGCCCCGTCCCCGGACGGTGAAGATCCTCCGCGACGAGTTCTCGCTCGACCGCCTCCGGGCTCGGCACACAACGGTCGCCGGCGTCGATCGTTCGGGTCTGGACGCCGGACAGCATCGACGCGCCCGCGAGCTCCCAGCGATAGATGTGCGACTCCCGGTCGAGCAGGATCTCCTGGCCGGGCTCCGTGTGAACCTTGACGGCGGTCTGGTTGGCCATCGTCCCCGACGGGGTGTAGAGGGCGGCCTCCATCCCGACGGCGTCGGCCGCACGGCGCTCGAGCTCGGCGACCGTCGGGTCGTCGCGGTACACGTCGTCGCCGACGTCGGCGTTTCTGGCGGCGTCGCGCATCGCGTCCGAGGGCCGCGTGACGGTGTCGGATCGCAGGTCGATGAACTCGTCTGTCGACATTCTTGTCTCACCTTTCGGGGCCGGCGTCAAATAGCCCGCGCTCGCGGAACGGGGGCGTCCGGCCGTCACGCGGGCCGACGGCGTCCTCGGCCCGCAGCGGCGCCCCGCAACGACGCCGCCTCGAGCCGACGTCGTGAGGGTTCCGCCGTCGGTTCCTTCTTACCTCGCGGCCCACAGGATCGGGTATGGCAACGGAAGCCGCGACCGACGACGGGTCCGACGCGCCGGACGCGTACGACGCCCTCCTCGACCGGGCGCGACGCTGGAACACGGTTGGCAGCGCCGCGGGCGTGCTCGGCTGGGACCAGCAGGTGATGATGCCCGAGGGCGGCACGCCCGCCCGGTCGAAACAGCTCTCGACGCTGTCGTCGATCCGCCACGACATGCTGACCGACGACGAGACGGCCGACCTCCTCGCGACGCTCGAGGACGCCGACCTCACCGACGAGCAGGCGGCGGCGGTCCGCGAGATACGCCGGGAACACCGACGCGCCGCCGCCGTCCCGGCCGAGCTCGTCGAGGAGATCTCCGAGACCGGCTCCGAGGCGTTACAGGCGTGGGAACAGGCGAAAGCCGACGACGACTTCGAGACGTTCGCGCCGTACCTCCGGAAACACGTCGAGCTCAAACGCGAGTACGCCGAGCACATCGACCCGGACCGAGACCCCTACGAGGTGCTCTTCGAGGAGTACGAGCCGTGTCTCTCGATCGAGCGCGCGGAGGCGATCCTGACCGAACTGCGGGAGGCGCTCGTTCCCATGATCGACGCGATCCGCGAGTCGGACCGCGAGCTCGCCGTCGACGCCTTCGACGGCACGTATCCGACCGACACACAGGAGGCGCTCGCGCGCGACGCGCTCGAACACCTCGGCTACGACTTCGACCGCGGCCGGCTCGACGTCTCCTCACACCCGTTTACCTCCGGCAACCAGTTCGATTGCCGGGTGACGACCCGCTTCGACGAGTCGGACCCGCTCGGCGCGATCGGCTCGACGATCCACGAGTTCGGCCACGCACAGTACAACCTGGGGCTCCCGAAAGAACACTGGGCGACCCCGCTCGGCGAGGCGCGTGACCTCTCCGTTCACGAGTCGCAGTCGCGGCTGTGGGAGAACCACGTCGGCCGGAGCCGGGCGTTCTGGGAGCAGTTCCTCCCGATGATGGCAGAGCGGTTCCCCGACGCCGCAGACGCCACCGTCGAGGAGGCCTACGAGGCGGCCAACCAGGTGTACGAGGACAACCTGATCCGCGTCGAGGCCGACGAGCTCACCTACCACCTCCACATCGTCGTCCGGTTCGAGATCGAACGCGACCTGGTCCGCGGCGACCTCGCCGTCGAAGACGTTCCGGAGGTGTGGAACGACAAGTACGAGCAGTACCTCGGGATCCGGCCCGAAACCGACGCCGAAGGCTGTCTCCAGGACATCCACTGGAGCCACGGCAACTTCGGCTACTTCCCGACGTACTCGCTCGGCTCCGTGATGGCCGCACAGCTGTACGACGCCGCCGACGCGGCGATCGACGACCTCGAGGGATCGATCGCCGACGGCGACTTCGACCCGCTCCGCGACTGGCTCGCGGCGAACGTCCACGCACACGGCTCCCGCTACGAGACGGACGAGCTGGTGGAGCGAGCCACCGGCGAGGCGTTCTCGGCTGACGCCTTCCTCGCGTACGTCGACGAGAAGTACGGCGAGCTGTACGACCTGTAGGCCGCC